>PLZC01000105.1 GCA_003151985.1 Acidobacteriaceae bacterium | reverse complement strand
CTTGGCCACGCGGAACTTGACCACCGTCTTGGCCTTGATCTTGATGGCCGCGCCGGTTTGGGGGTTGCGGCCGATGCGGGCCTTGCGCTCCGCCTTCACCAGGCGGCCGATGCCGGGAATCACGAAAACGCCGTTCTTCTTGGTTTCCTTCACGGCGGTCTCCGCCTGCAGGTCCAGGAATGCTGCGACTTGCTTGTTGGTCAGTTCCAGTTTTTCGGCGAGAAGCCGAATCAGGGCGGTCTTGGTCAATCCAGTTGCCATGTGTTGCTCTCCTTCTCGGGCGTGCCCTTGGGCGCGCCGGTGTTGCCTGGGCTTCCGCCGCATACTGCGCGCCGCATGGAAAGGAGGGGATCAGGCAACACGTGCACGAAACCCCTGTATTCATGCGGGTCGGAGTACCCGTCGTTCGTTACAATGCGACTTTTGAGGGAACAAAGTCAAGGAAAAAACCGCGATTTCCACAAAATTCTTAGGTATTTGTGCATTTTTCGTCGATTTTTACCTGTTTTTGCAGAGATTTGCTGGTTTTTATCGGGTTGCGTACGGGGAAACTCTTCAGGATGGCTGCTGTGCGGGGCGCCTAATCCAGGCCAAAAAGCACCTTTTTGCGGGGCGCGAGAGCCGCGGCTATCGGGGTGTTCAGCGCATCCACCACCGGCGCAGCCAGCCGGAAGTGGCGAATCAGCTCAGCGGCAAAGCCGGGGTCGAGGGCGGCCGAGGCGGACAGCGTGGTGCTCAACCCCCACTGGCGGCATCGAATCAGATCGAGCGCCGGATGCTCTTTAGGAAAGCCCTTGGGCGGACGGGTGAGCGCGTTGCCGTCGAACTCGGTGAACGTTTTGCGCACGGCGGGTTTCTGCAAGAGTTTGCGGAACTCGGCGTGGTGATCAAGGAGCCAGTGGCGAATGGCGGCCAGTTGATCCTTCTCCGGCATGTAGGCGCCGGCGGCGATGACCACCTCCTTGGCGTCGATGTGGAAGTAGTAGCCCGCGCCGGAGGTCTTCTCCAGCCCCTGATGCGACCACCAGGCGGCCACATGCGTCTTGTACGGCTTCTTGTCGGCGCTGAAGCGGGTGTCGCGATAGATCCTGAAGAGGCATTTCTCCGCGGGCCGCACGAAGCTGGGGGCAAAGCTCTCCATCGCGCCGGTGACCTTGCGGATAATGGCCAGCATCGGCTCCTTCAGCTCGGCCTCGAAGACCGCCTTGCGCGGCGTGAACCACTCGCGATCGTTGTGGCGGGCCAGGGCGCGCAGAAAGGCTAGGCCTTCGGAGTGAAGGTGGGCGGCGGGTGGTACGGATTTTGTTGCGCGAGTCATGATGGAAACAAGTCTACCGGATCACCTTCAGCGCGCCACGGAAGAGTCCGTCGAAGTCGGCGGCGAGGGCTTTGTCCTTGGCGACGGCCTGTTCGATGGCCTTCTCGGCGGCCACGCGCTGGTAGCCGAGATTGACCAGCGCGGAGAGCACGTCGTCCACAGCCGCTCCGCGCACCGACGATGGCGCCGGCGCAACGGCAAAGTCGTCGAGCTTGTCTTTCAGTTCGACCACCAGCCGTTCGGCCAGCTTCTTGCCGACGCCGGGAATGCGCGTCAGTTGCGCGTGGTCCTGGCCGCGAATCGCCTGCACGGTGCGCTCCGGTGAAAGTCCGCTGAGCATCTTGATCGCCAGTTTGGGACCGACGCCGCTGACGGTGATCAGGCGCTCGAAGAGGCGTTTCTCTTCGCGATCGAGAAAGCCGAAGAGTGCGATCTGGTCTTCGCTGACCTGGGTGTGAATGTGCAGTGCAGTCTCCGCGCCCAGCGAGGGCAGGGCGGTGAAGGTGGGGATTGAGATGGTGACGTCATAGCCCACCCCGGCCGCCTCTACGATGGCCTGGCCGGGCTGTTTGAAGATGAGCTTTCCGCGCAAATGAGCGATCATGGTGCCTTATTGTAGAATCCCTGGCCGCTCAAGGAAAACCATTCTTTCTACCTCGCGTCCAAAGAAGTGCGGGGGAATGGCTCCGGTGCGCCCGCGCCGGATACAATAGGGTTTGGACTGCGGCAGACAGGCGGCAGGCGATTCTGACTTTTGGAGCAGGTACACGTGAGAGGCATTGTCCGCCGCGGTCTGCGGCTTGAATTGGTTGCGGGACTCGGTATCGCGCTGGCCATGCCCGCGCTGGCGGCGCCCGCGGGCGTAGCCACGACAACGGTGCTGACCGCGCCGCAGACCACGCAATCCAATGCGCAGACCTGTTCGCTGACCAGCTTCTCGGTGAGCGTGGCCAGTGCGGCGGGAGTGCCTGCCGGAACCGTCAACATTGAGGACGGCACAGTTTCACTAGCCAGCGCGGATCTCGATTCCAGCGGGAAGACCAGTTTCCAATTTGCCCTGAAGGACGGCGCTCACTCTCTGAGCGCGGTCTATGCCAGCAACGCCGATTTCCTCACCTCCTCTTCCGCGGCCGCATCGGTGACCATTAGCAATCAGTGCAATTCCGAGTTTGCGGTGACCGTCTCCAATCTGACGCCGACGAGTGCCGCGAACACCCTGACCCTGACGCCGGGTCAGGCGGGAACGGGCACGATCAGCGTTACACCGTTGCAAGAGTTTGTCTCCAAGTTGACGACTCCGGCGTTTGTCACCATCTCCTGCTCCGGCCTGCCCGATCAAGCTTCCTGCATTTATACGCCGGAGAGCGTTGAGATCTTGCCTGACCAGAATGCGGCAGTGACCAGTTCGATGGTGCTTCAGACCTACGCGCAATCCACCGCATTGGCCTCACCAGCAACCCGACCGGGCAAGGGCTCCTCTCCCATAGCCTGGGCGTTTCTGCTGCCCGGCGCTCTGGGTCTGGGCGGTCTCGCCTGGGGAGCGCGGCGCCGCCGGGGTCCCCGCGGACAGGTCTTCATCCGTGGGGCGGTCCGCCACTGGTTAAATCGGCTTTCGCTCGTGGCCCTGGTTTGCCTGGTCACCCTGCTGGGTACCACCGGATGCAATCCGCGCTATGGCTATGAGCACCACGGCCCGATTCCCAATCCGCCGACTCCGGCTGGTACGTACACGGTGACCGTCACCGCGCAGTCCAACAACGGCGTTACCGCCATCACGCAGAACACGACATTCGTGCTGACGGTCAATTAGGTTCGTCCGGCTGCAGTCGGAAAGTCTCTAACTCTGCTGTGCTGGTGAGCGAAGGATAACAAAAAGAACCTGCGGCCTCAAGCCATCCGCAGGTTCTTTTTGTTGTCCTTTTGCCGCAACTCAGGTGATCCGTGCTTACCCCACCGACGGCAGCCCAGCCAGCGCCATTGCGATCTCCTCCGCCGGGTACTCGTAGTTCTCCAGCTTGCCGGCCTGATAGGCGATGTACGATTGCATATCGAAGTGCCCATGGCCGCTGAGATTGAAGAGAATCGTCTTCTGCTTGCCTTCCTGCTTGGCTTGCAGGGCTTCGGAGATGGCCGCGGCGATGGCGTGGTTAGCCTCCGGAGCGGGCATGATGCCCTCGGAGCGGGCAAACTGAATCCCGGCGGCAAAGGCGTCCAACTGCTGCACGGTGGTGGCCTCGGCCAATCCCAGGTCGAGTACGTGCGAGACCAGTGGCGCCATGCCATGATACCGCAGCCCGCCGGCATGAATTCCGGGAGGAACGAAGCTGCTGCCCAAGGTGTGCATCTTGACCAGCGGCGTCAGGTGGCCGGTGTCGCCGAAGTCATAAACGAATCTGCCCTTGGTCATGCTGGGGCAGGCCGCCGGTTCCACGGCAACCACGCGCGCCTTGCTCTGACCCTTGAGCTTGCGGCCGATGTAAGGCATCCCCAGGCCGGCAAAGTTCGATCCGCCGCCCGCACAGGCGATCACCACGTCAGGATCGTCATCGGCCAGGGCCATCTGCTCAATCGCCTCCAGGCCAATCACCGTCTGGTGCAGCAGCACGTGACTCAACACGCTACCCAGCGCGTACTTGGTATTCGGATCCTTGGCGGCCACTTCGACGGCCTCGGAAATCGCAATGCCCAGTGAACCATTCGAGTCCGGATGCTGAGCCAGAATCGCCCGGCCCGACTCTGTTTCGTTGCTTGGGCTGGCGGTCACCGAGGCTCCAAAGGCTTCGATCAGCGCACGGCGATAGGGCTTCTGGTCATAACTCACCCGCACCATGAAGACCTTGCAATCCAGGCCGAAGAAGGAGCAGGCCATGGCCAGGGCCGAGCCCCACTGGCCGGCTCCGGTCTCCGTGGAAAGGTGCTTGGTGCCTTCCTTCTTGTTGTAATAAGCCTGCGGCAGGGCGGTATTCAACTTATGCGAGCCGGCCGGGCTCACGCCCTCGTATTTGTAGTAAATGTGCGCCGGCGTATCCAGCGCCTTCTCCAGGCGGCGCGCCCGGAAGAGCGGCGAGGGGCGCCACTGCGCGTAGAGTTGCCGCACTTCGCCGGGGATCTCAATCTCCCGTTCCTGGCTCACTTCCTGCAGGATCAGGCTCATCGGAAAGAGCGGCGCCAGGTCGTCCGGCCCGAGGGGCTGGAGCGTACCAGGATGCAGCGGCGGGGCCATCGGCTTGGGCAAGTCGGCGGCAATGTTATACCAGGCAAGGGGAATGCGGTTGGGCGGAAGGTTGTACTGGATGGTTTCCATGCGGAGATTCTATCAGCACGGGCGAGGGATTGGCACGGCCCGCGGCCGGAATTTTTCCGCGCTCAGGACTGCGCGCGCACGGCGAAGAGCTGGCCCGTCCAGGGGCCGTAATTCAGCGTGATGCCGCCGATGACCTTGCCGTCGTCGGAGATGGCAAGCCGGTACTGGTCGATGCCGATGATGCTGTTCGGGTCGTCCTTCTGATAGCCGTTCAGCACCAGCAGACCCTCGCCCCTCCTCTCGCCCTTCACAAGCTCCGTGCCGGTCAACCCCACCTTGGCGGCCAGCTCAGGGGTGGCATTCGAGGGCGCTTTGCGCAGCGTCCACACAATCTTGCCGCGGATCGATCCGTCGCCGGCTGGCGCGCAGGTTTTGCAACCGGGACCGGTCTCTAGAGTCATCGTGACGGTAAAGACATACCCGGTCGGGTCCGTCCAGATGCCGCGCCACTCTCCCGCCACGCTGCCGGCCTGAGCGGAGCAGGCCAGACTGCACAACAAGATCCCGCAGACCAGTAGAATTCGCCTCATCCTCGCTCTCCATTCTGCCGTTTGGCTGACATGCTGCCATTGTAAGCCCAGGCAAGAGTGGACGAAGCAATAGAGTAGGGAAGAGGGTTATGAATAGAATGGGCAAGATCGGACTACCGCGGAAGGCTGGCGTCTCCCGCCCTTGCGGCCTCGTTGGCGAAGCTCAAGCCGCCCTAGAATCCGGCTCCTGTTTGGCAATCCTTCTTGAAAGCTGGGCGGCTTCCTGGGAGCTTTCGAAGGCCTGACGGGTCAATTCATGATCGGAAGCGTGATCGCCCGTGCTGTGCCCGCATGCGGCTACCGCGTGCGCGTGAGCTGCGTGGTTGTGGAGTTCCGCCGCTTGGGAATGTTCACTCTGGGGCATGGTCTTCTCCTTTTCAGGCAAGCGCATAAAACACTTGTATTAGTAGTCTTCCACCTGGCTGCAAGGCGCGCTGTGCAATCGGAGACAGGACTGCTGATATAGCGCCTTTCCCTGCCTCTGTCGCAAGGAAGCGCGCTGCGAAAAGATCACGCCCGGCGATTCGCTCGACCGTTTTCTGCCGGCAACGTTCAATATTTCTCGTATTCGTGCATGAAAGTGTCTCGTTCCTGTACACTGAACGCGCCATGAGTTGCCTATTTTGCGAGATCGTTGAAGGAAGCATCCCCTCCACCGCCGTCTACCAGGACGAGCAATGCTATGCCTTCGCGGACATTCACCCGCAGGCGCCGGAGCACGTGCTGATCACGCCGCGCGAACACATTGGCTCGCTGGCCGACTGCATCGAAGGGGATCACGCGCTGCTCGGCCACCTGCTATGGACCGCGGCCCAGATCGCCCACGCCAAGGGCCTTACCAACGGCTACCGCGTGGTGGTCAATGCCGGCGAGGACGGTGGCCAGACCGTGGATCATCTCCACGTTCACCTGCTCGGCGGACGCCCGCTCACCTGGCCGCCGGGATAGATTTCCCGCGCACAAAAGAAGGCGCTCCCACCATGGAAGCGCCCCTTGCCGTGAGTCCGTCTGCCTTAAGCCGGCTGCGGCGTGTTGTCTTCTTCCTCTTCCACTCCATAGCGGCGCAGAAGATTGGGCAGGGTTTGCGAGAAAGCCGACCGCGGCATTACCGCGTCGCAACCTGCGTCGATGGCCTTGGCCTTCAGTTCGCCTTGCAAGTGGTTGAGATAGCCGACGATCGACGTCGCTTTCTTGAACTTGGTCTTGAACTTGGGGATCAGCGCCATGGGCTTGGCGTTCAGATTGTTCAGGTCGAAGACCACCAGCTTGGGCCGCTCGGCCTCGGGCAGGTCCGTCAGCCGGGCGACGGATTCCTTGTCGCCCTTGACGAACTCCACCTTCACGCCCAGCTTGCGCGCCGTCTCCTGAATCTTGGCCAGGAAGAAGAGATCGTCAATGAAGCAGAAGATGCGGGTGGGCGCGTCGGCGCGGATGGCGACCGCCGGCTGCGGCTGGTAGTCGTCCTGGTAAGAGTCGCCGTGGCCGCTGCTCATGATCTGGATGGTCGAGGGCGGACCGTCGGCAACATTGCCGTTCACGATGCGATAGCTGTGGTCCATTGGGCCGACAAACTCGCGCGGCCCCTTCTGCTTCATCTTGCGCTTGCCCTGCGGCGGGGCGGAGATGCTGTTGCCGGGCTGCGCCGCCGAAGACGATCCCTTCTGGGAGAATTTCTTCTTCCGGCCCTGATTCTGGTGTCCGCCCTGGCGGCCGCCCGGTTGTCCACCTTGGTGCGGCTGAGCCGGCTTGTGCTTCGCGGGACGAGGCTGCGGGGGCGCCTGAGCCTGCGGTTGCGCCTGAGGCGGAGGCTGTTGGGCCTGAAGCTGCTGCGCGGGAGCCGCGCTTGCCTGGCTGCTCTTGTTTTTGCGGCGGCGCCGGCGGCGCCGATGCCCCTGCGATTGTCCCTGGCCGTTGGCCGGGTCCGGCCCCAATTCAGTTTGGGGTTGCGTCAATTCTGTCGTCATGCGTGAACTTCCTGGTGTTTTGCGCTCTGCTGCATTGCGTTTCCTGGTTCAGCCCTTGTTGCCGGGTGCCGAACTTCCCTTGTCCGCCGCCGCCCAGTTCTGGACGGGGAATCCGGCGGAATGCGGCGAAAAATCGTCGCAGGAACCTGTGTAAACTGCGCCGGAGCGATCTCCGCGCAATCAACCGCGATTCCCAGGGGCGTTGTGCATCTTCACAGATTCCGGCCGTATCCGGAATTCCCATCAACCGGCGCTTCCAGCGTGCGGAGCCGATTCAGCCTCTGCGGCCCGGAACGATCTCTGTAGACCTCTGCGAAATTGCATTCTTGCCGCCGCGCACACAAAAGCCGGGGAAAACTCATCCGGTTGTCAGATACGTGACGGTGAGAGCGGCGCCTTCCTCAGGTGATGCCCTTCCTATGGGAAGCTTCGCCGCCTGTAGATGCTATGAAATGAATGGACTGGCGAAGTTTCCTTGCATGCGGCGAGCTTGCTCTGCCCCTTTCGGGTGGCTCGCGTCAGCCGCTTGATAGGCAACTCTGATACTACAGCGAACTCCCGCGGCTGGCAAGTGACCAATTGTATGCCGGATCCGGTCCGTATGAGTGCCTTCCCCAACTAAGGGCCAAACGCAAGAAACGCCACTCACGTGAGTGGCGTTTCTCTGTCCCTGCGCTGGTCACTGGCCTCCCAGCTATCCTATAGCCGATGGTGTTCCATCGTGCCTGTTTGCAGACCTTCCGGCCGGTTCATCCCTTTTGAGGGCCGCTACGTCGGCGGTTGCTCTTGCCGGGCATCTGCATTCTCTGGGCTGGCAGAAATCTTCCAGCGCCTGTATATCACTGGCGCTTCACTAATAGCAATTACTGTACCATTTTGTACATTATTTATTTTCAATGATTTGTGGATTTTTCAATGCGGGAATTGTCTTGATTATGGAACTCCGAATGCGAGATAAATCCTGAAAACCATAGAAGCTTCTCCTTATCGCTGGCATTGTGGACAATAATGCGTTCCCCGGCCAGCCAGTAGAATGCGCCGGATCGGTGTATGGCAGCGGCGGCAGGGAAGGCCGGTGCGCAGGTAGACGCAGTGTTCCAGTTGGAAGAAGCCGCGCACCCCGTCGGAGTTCACGTAATCGGAGACCGAAGAGCCACCCAGCCGGATAGCGTGCTCAAGAACCTCGCGCAGAGCCAGCCGCAGAGCTTCGATTTCGGACCTGGTCAGCCGGCCAGAGAGCCGGCGCGGGCGAATACCGGCACGAAAGAGGCTTTCGTCGGCGTAGATGTTGCCCACTCCGGAGAGCAGCTTCTGGTTGAGCAGGGCTGCCTTGATGGGCAGCATTCGGGGGTGGAAGAGAGCGGCAAACTCCGCCGCGGTTACGGTCAAAGGGTCGGCCCCCGCCGCGTTGAAGGCGGGGCTGCGGCTCAGGTTGCGGAACTCCAGCCGCCCAAAGCGGCGCGGGTCCACAAAGCGCAGCTCCCGGCCGCTGGCCAGGCTCAGCCGGGCATGAGTGTGGGCCGCAAGGGGAGCATCGGGAGTGCTAACCAGCAGCCGCCCGGTCATACCCAGATGCACAATCCATTGGGCGGCTGGAGCGCCAGAATCCTCGACCGAAGCACCCAGTTCGCAGACGATGTGCTTACCGGTGCGATGGACGGCCAGAAACACGCGCCCTTCCAGGCCCCTGGCCTGGCGCGCCGGCGGCGTCTTGAAGGGCTCGCGGTGACTGCCAAACCAAGTCTCGACGATGCGGTCGCCGCGCAGACGCTCGTCGACGCCGCGGGCGATGGTCTCGACCTCTGGCAGCTCGGGCATCGGTCTATTGTAGGTGAATCCGTCTTCTGGCGCGGTCCGCTGCTATTTGCGCTCGCCGGGCATGCGAATCCGGTTGGCCTCAAAGCTCACAACTTTCCACTTGCCCTCCGCATTCCGCACATAGACGCGGATGTAGCGATAGCTCCCGGAGAAGTCTCCTTCGCCGCTCGTGCCGCTCACATCGGCCCGCGAGGTCACCAACGCCGTTGTCCCGTAGAAGCGCACCTTGCGGTCGGAAATTGCAATGGCCGTAAAATGGGTTGCGCCGGCGCGGAGATTGGCCAGCGCCTGCTCCTTGGATTGCAGGGTGCCGTTGGGGGTGATGGCCATGTAATCGTCGGCCAGCAGGGAGTCCATGGCGGGGATGTCGGCCTTCAGCACGGCAATGCGCCACGCCTCTTCCAGTTGGAATATCTCGTGGTGGCTCTCGTGGCGCTGCGTCCGGGGCATTCCGCTGTGCTGAAGGGCGGCGCAAGGGGTGAGCGCCAGCGCGGCAACAACGGGAAGGAGCGCCAAGGCATACTGTCTCCGGCGGCGGAGGGGCTTGTTTGGGTTGATCGCGGCTGCGAGCATGATCGTATCGGATGGTAGCCCCGCAAGGCCACGCCGGTCAAACGCATTCCGAAAGTCTGCACTAAAAATTAACGCGAGTGGTTGAGCAAGTCAGACGAGCAAAGCCGTGTTGTCACTATTTTCTGGTCCCTGGTCCCACGTGTACGATGAATTGCGTGAGCTTCTTCCTCTTCAAGACCGAGCCCGATGTCTACTCCTTCGATGACTTCTTGCGCGACCGGGAGACTGTCTGGGATGGCGTGACCAACCCCACAGCGGTGAAACACCTGCGCGAGATGAAGGCCGGAACCAAGTGGATCTTTTACCACACCGGCGAAGAGCGCACTGCCGTCGGCACGGGAACCGTAGTCAGCGTGGACCCTACCAACCCCAAGGTTCCTATCGTCAGGGTCAAGATGGGCAAGCGCCTCAGGAAGCCCAAGACCCTGGCGGCGATCAAAGCCGATCCGCTCTTCGCCGCCTCGCCGTTGGTCCTCATCGGGCGGCTTTCGGTGGTTCCGCTGACCCCGGAGCAGTGGGAGTGGTTTGTAAAGTGAAATGATGGTCGAAGGCTCTGGGATTCACGGTTCAGAACAAATCCGAGTGCGAGCCGGTGCGAACAAGGTAAAGGTCGTCGCCGTCGAGTTTGTAGAGCAAGAGCCAATCCGGTTCGAGGTGACAATCGCGATGATGTTGCCAATCGCCGCTGAGAGGGTGGTCCTGGTAGCGCGGCGGCAGGGGATTGCCTTCGATCAACAGCAGAATTGCGGCGCGCAGCTTTGACATATCTTTTCCGCGCCGCTGGGCCAGCTTCACATCGCGCCGGAATTTGGCTCCCAGGATCGGATTGCGCATCTTCAGATTCCCAGTTCCTCAAAGAGCGCATTGGCTGTCTTAAATCGCTTGCCCTTGCGCTGATCGGCCGCTTGCATCGCCTTTACCGTGGCCGCATTGGGAACCCGTACTTCGAAGGGCAAGACTTTCTCCGCCGCCACACGCACCAGCAACATCCGGACGGCGTCAGAGACGGACATTCCCATTGCAGCCAGCGTCGCCGCGGCGTCTTCCTTCACCTTCTCGTCCACCCGGATGTGAACCATCGTAGTCGCCATCGCTTCAGCCTCCTGAGATACATTGTATCTCACATCGCGCACGCTCTGCCGTGATCCTGTTCCCTATTCCTTGCCTTCCCGCAGCCAGCGTTTCGTATTCAGCAACTGCCTCTGATCCAGCGCCCAGACCTTCCCCGTCAGTTCGTCCGCGGGTTTGCCTTCGCGGATGCACTTATCGAATTCGCCAGCCACGGCTTGCATCTTGGCGTCGAGGTCATCGACGAAGCTCAGCACCAGCGCTTCGGGAATCATTGGCAGCTTGGGCGAGCCGAATTCCAGCTTGCCGTGATGGCTCAGAATCATGTGCAGGACCAGCAGCTTGAGCTTCGGCGGGAAGTTGGGCAGGCTATCCATGGTGCGCTCGGCCAGCGCTGTTCCGATCTGAATATGGCCCAGCAAACTGCCTTCGACGGTGTACTCGAAGCCGATCTCCCAGCTCAGCTCGCGCACCTTGCCGATGTCGTGCAGGATGACGCCGGTCAGCAGCAGGTCGCGGTCGAGGATGGGATAGCTGGGCGCGACGCGGTCGGCCAGCGTCAACAAACTGACGACGTGCTCCAGCAGGCCACCCAGCCAGGCGTGGTGAAGCTGCTTGGCGGCGGGAGCTTCGCGATAGGCCTGCGCCAGCGCGGGATCGGCCAGCAGCGTGGTCAGCAGCAGTTTGAGGTCGGGGTTGGTGAAGCTGTCCACAAAGCCTAGAAGCCGACGCCAGAGTTCGGCCACATCGTAGGTGGTCGAAGGCAGCAGATCGCTCTTGTCCACCTCGCTGGGAAGCGCCACGCGGAGCTGGTCGATCTTCATCTGCAGGCGGTCGTCGAAGCGCGAGGCCGAGCCGCGCGCCTTGACGATATCGCCCCGCTCGAAGTCCCTGGCGATGCGCGGGTCGCCGGGTTCCCAGACGCGCCCTTCAAGCTGTCCGGTTTTATCGCCCAGAATCAGGTTGAGGTAGGGCTTGTTGGACTTGGTGGTGCGCTGCTGCTTGAGCAGAACCAGGAAGTAGCCGTCGAAGAGCTTGCCTTCGTCAAAGTTGGCCAGATCGGCGATATAAATGTCTTTCATCGTGGGTTGCCTTGAAAACCGGGTGAGAACATCAGGGAAGTTGCGGACTGCCGGAAAACTTCTGTGAAACAAGTTTACGACTCCCAGAGCCTTTACAATCGAATCCGTGAGCAACTCCTTCGAAATCGGCTCGGTTCATGTGGGCGCTGGCCAGCTCTTCCTGATCGCCGGTCCCTGCGTCATTGAGTCCGAGGCCCACGCGCGCACGATGGCCGAGGCAATCCAGCGCATCGCGGCCGACCTCGGCATTCCCTATATCTTCAAAGCCAGCTACGACAAGGCCAACCGCACCAGCGTGAAGAGCTTTCGCGGGCCGGGCCTGGTTGAAGGCACACGCATTCTTGGCCGCCTGGCCAAGGACACCGGCCTGCCGGTACTAACCGACGTGCATGAGCCGGCCCACTGCGCAGTGGCCGCCGAGGCCGTGGACGTGCTGCAGATTCCCGCCTTCCTCTGCCGNNACATCGAGCTGCAGGACGCCTACAAGTCCGTCTACGAGTCGATCGCCCACGCGGGCATCGCCAACCACTGCAAGATCAAGGTCCACCGCATCGACGCCGAGGACCTGGAAAAGCCGGGCGGCCTGCGCCGGCTGCACAAGCTCGACGGGATACTGGTCCCCGGGGGCTTCGGCGACCGCGGCACCGAGGGCAAGATCGCCGCGGCGCGCTATGCCCGAGAAAACAGGATTCCCTATTACGGGCTCTGCCTCGGCCTTCAGATCGCGGTCATCGAATTTGCCCGCAACGTCCTGAAGCTCGCCGGCGCCAACTCCATGGAGTTCGACCCGAAGGCGCCCCACCCCGTGATCAACATGATGGAGGAGCAGAAGAAAATCACCGACAAGGGGGCGACGATGCGCCTGGGCAGCTACGAATGCGCCCTGACCCCGGGAACCCAGGCCGCCCGCGCCTACGGCGCCGCAAGCATCCGCGAACGCCATCGCCACCGGTTCGAGGTGAACAACGCCTATGTCGGGCGCCTCGAGCGCGCGGGCCTGGTCGTGAGCGGCATCAACCCCCGCCGGCACCTGGTCGAGATCATGGAGCTCAAGGGCCATCCGTGGTACCTCGGCGTGCAGTTCCACCCGGAATTCCAGTCGAAGCCAAGCCTCGCCCACCCCCTCTTCGCAGCCTTCATCGCCGCCGCCCTGAAGCACCGCCGGGCGGGAGCCAAGCCGCGAACCCGCCGATGATTTTCGATCCGAAGAGGCTTCTGGTGATCGCCGGCCCCTGCTCGCTCGAGAGCGAGGCGATCTCGCGCGCCGTGGCCGAACAGCTCAAGGTCCTGACGCGGGCGCACCCGGAGCTGCAATTCGTCTTCAAGGGCTCGTTCGACAAGGGCAACCGCACTTCGCTCGGCGGCGAGCGGGGCCTCGGGCTCGCGGCCGGGCTCGAGCTGCTCGGCGTCATCCGCCGCGAGTATGGTTTCCCGGTCGTGACGGACGTGCACGAGACGATCCAGGTCCCGGCCGTCGCCGCGGTCTGCGACGTCATCCAGATTCCCGCCTTCCTCTGCCGCCAGACCGATCTGCTGGTAGCCGCCGGCCGCACCGGCCGCGCCGTCAACATCAAGAAGGGCCAGTTCGTCGCCCCGTGGGATATGACCCACCCGGTCGAAAAGGTTCGCTCGACGGGCAATGAGCGCGTCCTCCTCACCGAGCGCGGCGCCTGCTTCGGTTACAACACGCTGGTGGTCGATTTCCGCTCGCTGCCGGTGATGCGCGCGCTCGCGCCGGTGGTCTTTGACGGCACGCATTCGGTGCAGCAGCCCTCGGCGGCCAACGGCGTCAGCGGCGGCCAGCCGGAGTTCATTCCGCTGCTGGCGCGGGCCGCGGTAGCCGCCGGCATCGACGGCCTGTTTCTGGAGGTCCACGACGACCCCGCCAACGCCAAGTCCGACGGCGCCAATGCGCTGGATCTGAAGCTGCTCAAGCCACTGCTGGAGAGGCTGCTGGCGATTCATAAGGCGGCAAACGGCGAGTGAAGTTTCGAGGTTACTGGTCTCGGTGGTTGTGAATGGATCGCTTGCCGCCACGCCCTACGTTTTTTGCTCGATGTGCGCCAGGCGAGGAACCGCGATCAGGGTGATCGCAAAGAGGAAGATGGCGGCGGCGATGACTTCCAGGTGGCCGAGGGGCAGGTCTTCCAGCAGCAGCTTGGTCGCAACCAGCCCCAGCGTGGCGTAGGCGATGCGCGTCAGTTCGACGCGGCGCCAGCGGGAGCCGGCTTTGGCCAGCGCCAGGGCCAGCGCGCAGAGGACGAGCGTGCGAATGAAGGCGACGTGATGGGCTTCGGGAGGCCAGCGCAGGGCAACGAGGCGCAATAGGCCCTCGACCAGCAGCGCCGCCAGCGCGAAGACCGCCAAAGCCGCTGTTGCCAGGTTGATCAACTGCTGCATCCAGTTCTCCGGAGAGCCGCGCTTGCCAGCCGCGGAGCAAATCATCGCGCACCCGGCAACCAGGCAGACGCTCGCCGTAAGGCTCACGGGCGGAGTTCCAGTCAGGGCATGGAAGGCATACTCCATCAGTCCCGATGCTATCGCCGCTGCCAGCAGAAAGACCAGGCCATGCAACTTGAGCGTCCGGCGGGAGTGAAAAACGATGGCGGCCAGCGCGGCCAGGCCCAGGCACGCCGCCAGCCAGAAGGGCGGCAGGAATAACAGGCATCCGGCCAGAAGCAGGCACGCGGCCCAGGCGGAATAGACGTGGAAGTTGCGGCTTGCGGCGGCATTGCTGAAGAGCAGAAAGGCCGCCGCATAGCAGGCAATCGAAAACAGCAGGCAGACCGCTCCCAGGACGATTGCGCCCCAGCCCGGCGCATAATAAAGCACGCTCGAAGAGGCCAGCAGGAAAGCGATGATCGTCTGGCCGGTTTCAAAGACGGTGATCCGCTGCCCCTGCAGCGTGGTTCGGACGACGACACTGACCGCGTAAATCAGCAGCAGAAGGCTGCCGGGCAAAAGCAAGCCTGCCATGCCCAGCGCCGGGTAATCCATGCGAGTGCTCCGCGGGCTGGAATAGATGAAGATCAGCGCCCAGATGGCCAAGTCGGCCGCGGCGGCCACCAGCGGCCGCACACTCCACGGGTGGTTGCGCGCGACCGCGTACTCGCACATGAGCGCCATCAACAGCAGCGTCGCGAGGAAGGGCAGGAACTGGTGCGTGGCGATCGACAGGGCAAGCGCCGCCGCGGCAGCGGTCGCATTGGCCATCCAGTAGACCGGCGCGCGATTCCGCTTCCAGGCCAGCGCGGTGGCCGTAACGACGAATGCGCCGAGGATGGCCGCGGTGGCCTGCGCCGGCAGCATTTTAAAGCTCAGGGTCAATTCCCAGAGCATGGGAGCAAGGATCAGCGCGGAGGTTCCGGCGTAGACGGCGCTGGAAAACCATGCCGGAGCGCGCGCCGCGCTCACCAGCCACAGGAGCGCATAGACGATGGCGACAGCGGCAATCGCCAGCTTGGGCAGCGAACTGGATTCCGCGATGTAGCGCAGGACGTAAGCGCCGGCAATGCCCAGCAGAGCATAGGCCAGCACAGAGAGGACTCTGGCGCTCTGCGCCAGGGGTAGCCCTACGCTGACAACGGCCGCAGGCGAGACGACTGACTCCGGGGCGATCAGCGGTGCGGAGGGGTGTTCGAGAGCGTCGACGCGCCGCTCCAGGGATTGCAGGCGCGCCGTAAGCTGTTCGAGTGCGTCGGGAAGAACGTCCATAGCCTCCACCCGAAAATGGCGATCTTAGTCCCCGATCGCCGGCGCGTGCTCGCTCGTCTCAGGCCACGGCGGCAGCAGCTTGATCAGCACCCACAGGAAGAGCAGCGGCAGGAGGGTCAACGCAATCGCCATGAATAGACCTTCCTTGGTCACCAGGGCCATCTTGTAAGTCGTGTAGCCGAGAAAACTCTTGGAGAACAACTGTCCGCCGATTACCACGTTCCAGCGCATCGCGAAGATGCCGATCAGGGCGAGGCAGCCGGAGATGGCGTAGATGCGCTTGCGGGCGATCTCCGGCAGTTTGACCACCTGTGTCAGGAACAGCAGAACCAGCGGCAGAATCGTGCCCAGGCAGATCTGGATGACGATCTGGGAGAAGTAGAGCTTGGTATGAACCATGAAATCCAGGCTGCGGAAGGATTCGTCGGCCTCGTAGATGCGGTGAACCAGGTCCAGCATCTCCAGGCTGAAGTCGATGATGAAGATATAGAAGAGGTACATGGCGATGGAATCGACGCAGCGCATGTCGATGGTTTGCTTGCGCAGCTTGGTGAGCCCCATGTAAAGCAGCATGACACCGGCAATGCCGGAGACCATGGCGGAGAAGATGAAGACCACCGGCATGAGCGGCGACGACCACCAGGGATTGGCCTTGATGGATCCGAAGATGAAGCCGACGTATCCGTGCAGCATGAAAGCGGATGGGATGCCGACCAGGGTGACAACCCAGCCTACGCGCTCATCGATGTGGAGGGCGCGCTCGCTGATGTTGGTTGAGCCGAGAGTCATGATTTTGTAGACAATGCCCAACAGGCCTTGGGTGGACTGCGACAGGAACACGATCTCGCGGCGGTAGTCGAGCCAAATTTCAAACACCAGCACGGCCATGAGATACCACATGTAGACATAGCCGAACATGGCCATGGCCGAGGTGGCGTGAGGAGTGAAGTACATTTCCGGCGAGCGGAACGGATGGCCGAGATGCAAGACCAGCGGCAAAGGCGCGACCAGCAAGAAGCTGAGCGCTGTGAGCAGCGCCAGCCGGTAGGTTGGCTTAACCGCTGCAACATTAAAGACGCGTTCCAGCGAGGCTAGAATAAATGCGCCCGCGACCAACCCCGTAATGAACGGGTACAAGACGATGAGTACGCTCCAGTAGAGCGTGATCTCGTTGGGATACATGTAACCTTCAACACCGGTCATAACTCAGCTCCTAGCTGTTTTGTTACCGCACTGAACCGTCCAGCCCGTTATAGAAGGCCTTTGCGCCGGTGGCCATTTGCGGCTTGAGCACCTGCACGTCGTGGGTCTTCAGAAATTCGTGAATCGGATCTTTGGGATTCTTGAGATCGATGAGTTGGCGCGCCCCGGTGGGGCACGCTTCGCAGCAGGCGGTCGTGAGTCCCTTGGTGATGCGGTGGTAGCACAGCGTGCACTTGTCCGCGACCTTCTTCTCGGGATGAATGTAGCGGCAGCCGTAAGGGCAAGCCTGCACGCAGTAGGCACAGCCCAGGCAGTATTTGGGATCGATCAGCACCACGCCATCAGGACCGGTGAATGTTGCGCCCACGGGACAGACCTGCGTACAGGGCGAGTCCGTGCAGTGGTTGCACATTTTGGGAACGAAGAAGTACTTGCCTTCGTCCGCGACGGCAACCGGGAAGCCTTCTTTGCCGCCGTCGGGCGAGATGACTTCGGGATTCTCCATGTGGTAATCGGTGACGTGATAGCGCTCGACCCAGGTGCGGAAGAAGCCATCGGGCACGTCGTTCTCGGTTTGGCAGGCGCGCACGCAGTTGCCGCAGCCGATGCACTTGGGTATGTCGATTAACATGCTCCACCAATGGTCGGTCATCTTGTAATTGGGTGAAGCTTCGGGTGTTCCGGCCAGCACGGATTTCCATGCGACAGCCGCGGCCGGCAGAAGGATAAGAATTTGGCGCCGACTTATATTCATTTCGCACCTCCTGCGGCTTTCACTGGCGCCTTCGGCGCTGCCGCGTCCATCCCCGGATTGTGAGGCTGGTGGCAGGTTTCGCATGGAAGCCCCGTCGAGTGGTCTGCCGGCACAACCTGCGGAAAGCCCTTGGGCTTGGCGGCGCTCGCAGTGTGGCATCGCGCACAGATCACTGCGGTGTCCGGCTTTGTCGGCGTCATTGCTCCAGGATCGTCAGCATGCTTTGCCAGCGCCCCGTGGCACGCCTCGCAGTTCACGTGCGCATGTTTGCCATCCTTCTTTACGTCAAAGACTTCGGCGTGACATGTCTCACACGTCTCGTGACCTGCGTACTTTACTTGGTGAGCTGCAATCTCGCCGATCGAGGCTGCGCGATAGTGCCCATACTGCCCAAAACTCTTGGGGACAACAAAGTGGCGAATCACCAAAAACAAGATAAATGCGAGAACAAAAAGCCCCGCAAACCGGAAAAGATGTCCTGCATCCTTGAAAACACTCATCAAACGCTATCTCCGCACCGCAACAGCCCCAAGATTCCGCATGTCTGCCCCATATGGTCTGGGACATTCTTCTTACACCTGACCGTACAGGAGGTGGGGTTATCACTGTATGTGAGATAGATCACGTATCGCAGGTGAGACGGCCGGCCTTCCTGCGAAGCGATACCATAAGTCTTTGGAGAACAGGATGGCAAGCATACTCGATGGCGTGGCAATTGCCTTGGCCATCAAGCAGGAAGTGGCCCAAGAGGTACGCGCCCTGGCTGCGCAAGGCATCCGGCCGGGTTTGGCGGCCGTTCTGGTGGGCAACGTGCCGGCGTCCGAAATCTACGTCCGCAGCAAGGTGCAAACCTGCGCCGAACTCGGCATCTATAGCGACTTGATTACGCCGCCGGAAAACACCACGACCGAGGCCTTGCTCGAGCTTGTTGCCAGCCTCAACAGCCGCGATTCCATCGATGGCATTCTTATCCAGTTGCCTCTTCCGTCACACATCGACTCGAAGATTCTGCTCGATGCAGTTTCGCCCGGCAAGGACGTGGACGGTCTGCACCCTGTGAACGCGGGCCGATTGCAGGCCGGGCGGCCGGCGCTCGCGCCGTGTACACCTGCAGGCGTGATTGAAATTCTGAAGCGCAGCGGCATTCCCATTGCCAGTCGGCATGCGGTGGTGGTGGGCCGCAGCGACATTGTGGGCAAGCCTGCCGCAATGCTCCTGCTGCAGCAAAACGCCACCGTCACCATTTGCCACTCGAAAACCCGCGATCTCGGCGCCATCACCCGCCAGGCAGACATCCTGGTGGCCGCAATAGGCCGGCCCGGCTTTATTACGCCGGAGATGGTCAACCCCGGCGCCACCATCATCGACGTGGGCATCAACCGGATCAATACCCGCAAAGAGTTTGACCACTTCTTTGCCGGCAACGCCAGGCGCGAGGCAAGCTTCGTCACGCGCGGGTCCACCATTGTCGGCGATGTTCACCCCGCAGCCTTCAAACTGGCTGGGGCCTATACGCCCGTGCCCGGCGGTGTGGGTCCGCTGACCATTGCCATGCTGATGTCGAACACCGTGCGCGCCGCCAAATTGCGGCGGGGGCTCTAGGTCATGCTCCGCGTCGGCCTTACCGGCAGCCTGGGCAGCGGCAAGAGCACTGTCGCGGGCTATCTGCGGGAGTTGGGCGCCGAGGTCATCGAGGCCGATGCGCTGGGTCGCGCCATGATGGAGCCGGGCCAACCGATTTTTGATGAAATTGTGCGCGTTTTCGGCCCCGCCGTCCTCGCCTCCAACGGCCGCCTGAACCGGGCTCGACTGGCCGAATTGGCTTTCCAGGGCGGTCGAATGAATGAGCTGAACGCGATCGTGCATCCTGCGGTCATTGCCGCTCAGCGCCGCTGGATGGAGGAGGTCTTTGGGCGCAATCCGGCGGCCGTGACCGTGGTCGAGTCAGCACTGATCTTTGAGGTGGAACGCGATGCCCGAGCCCGCGGCGAGCGGGAAACAGTGCTGGCCGATTGGCGGCGGCGGATCGATCGTATTGTTGTGGTCACCGCGCCGGACGAGCTGAAAATTGCCCGCTTTGCCGCCCGAGTTTGTCCCGATGGCGTTGGCTGCGAGGCCGCCGAAGCCGATGCCCGCACTCGCCTGGCACACCAGATTCCCGACGCCGAAAAGGCCGCGCGCGCCGACTTCGTTCTGGACAATTCCGGAGACAGAGACTTCCTCCGCGCCCAGGTTGTGGCGCTTTGGCAACGGCTCCTAACGGAGAGCAACAAATTTTCACCCCAGGAGTCTTTAGAATAAGAATTGGCAGCCGAGCCTCTTCCCCTGGGAACTGGGGTGCGCGCCAGCCGTATCAGTATAGGAAGGTCTATTGGGTCGAAAAGCTATGAAATTGCGCCGGATACTTCTGGTTGTCCTGCTGGTGGGTGGGTTCTGGTACCTCACCACGCACTTCACGCCTGGTCTTGACCGTTTTTCGCTGAACCATATTTCGCTCTTTGGAGGCCGCGGTGCGGGGTCTCCGCTCGAGCTCACCGAGGCACACGCCGCTCCTGCTTACGATCCCGAGGAGCAGAACAATATCGCTGTCTATAAGCGCGTTCTGCCTTCGGTGGTCAACATTACCTCAACCACGTTGGTCTTCAACTTCTTCTACGGGACGGTGCCGCAGCAGGGCCAGGGTTCGGGATTCGTTTTGGACAAGGCCGGCCACGTGCTTACCAACTTTCATGTGGTTGAAGGCGCCAATCGCGGCATCGAGGTCATGCTCAGCAATAAGCATCGCTACTCGGCCAAAGTGGTAGGCACTGACAAGGTACACGACCTGGCGCTGCTGCAGATTGAAGCGCCCAACCTGCAGGCGGTCACCCTTGCCGACTCCGCTGACCTCTCCGTAGGCCAAAAGGTCTACGCCATTGGCAATCCTTTCGGCCTCAGCGGCACGATGACCCGCGGCATCATCAGCTCCATACGCTCCATACGAGGGTCCGAAGGCGCGCCAATTGAAGACGCCATCCAAACCGATGCGGCCATCAATCCCGGCAATTCCGGGGGACCCTTGCTCAACTCCCGCGGCGAGGTCATCGGCATCAACACGATGATCGCCTCGAACGGCGCGGACCAGAGCTCTGGAATCGGATTTGCAATCCCCATCAACACTGCCAAGGCGGTGCTGGCCGATCTCACCCGCTACGGGCGGGTCAAGCGGCCTTCTCTGGGCATTGTCGACTTCGCCATCGGGCCCGATCTCGCTCAGCAAATGGGACTGGCTGTCGATTCCGGCGTTCTCATTCAGAAGGTGATACCTGGGGGTGCTGCCGAGCGGGCCGATCTGCGGGGCGGCAGCCAGCAGGCCTACGTGGGAAACACGCCGATCATGCTGGGTGGAGACCTCATTGTCGCCATTGATGGCCATGAAGTCGAAGACTCTGACGCGATCAACGCCCTGATGGACAAACACCAGGCCGGCGACACGATAAGCGTCACGCTCTTTCGGGGCCGCAAGCAGATGACGATCAAATTGATTTTGGGAGAAGCGCGGGGAACGAATATATAGGGAGAAGATCGATCTGATTTAGTTCATCTTTAAGCCGGCAGGGCCGCTCGATCAATCGGGCGGCCCTGTTTCGGTGTGTATATCTACTCAGCAGGACGGGGTAATTATTTGCCTAGAACCCCGCCCGATCCTCACTCTGCTCGGCCTGCGCCAACTGCATGCGCGCCCACTCCGCCGGCACCCCATAGTGGCCGGCCACAATCTCAGCCGTCTTTCGTTCATCCATGTAGGGCCGCACGGCTGCCATTTTGATTGTGGAGTGCGCAGCCATCTGGGCGACTGCCGCATTGCTTGAAATGGATTGAACCAGGGCCAGAATCGTACTCACGATGGTTCCCACTCCCTGAATGGCCGCAAGCGAATGCTGCTGGCTCGCTGGACTCATGATCTTTGCCGCTTGCAGCAGAGCGGTGTTCACCTGCTGCTGGAGCGTCACAATTTGAATTTGCATTTGGGCCAACAGGCCGGCGGAAGGGTTGGCGAGGTACGCCTTTGCCTGCCCAACAAGCAGGTTGGAGGCCGCGTCGAAACCGATCGTTGCGGCAGCAAAAATCGGCGCATCCAGGGGAGCGAGCAACGCTGCGGTCGAGTCCACTGTAGCCACGGCACCCTGCAATGCCGGTGTCCAGTTAACAATGTCTTGCGCCACGGTCACGCCGGAACAACCGCCCATGAAAGGCAACGGCAACAGCAAGGCGATGAGCGCCCAAGCACCGAGCTTGGGGGTTGAACCCGTCGAGGATGTTTCGCCACCAGGGTCTTTTGCAAGCAAGCCAAGAAGGGCAGAGGCAAGGCCAGTGACAAGTGCGACCACCGTGCCGGACCCCGTCTTGCCCAACGTAACGCCCTGCTGCGAAAGAACGCCGCCAATGCTCACAATCGCAATCAACAGGCCGGCAAACGATGTTTTTGGGTGATTCCAGATATTTGTGACAGGTTTCATAAAGAAAGCTCCTTCGACCGGATGATTGCCGGTTACTTAGTTGGCTCTTGAGGGCTGGGGAGTCTCGTCCGGGCTGGGTTCTGCAGCCAAGTGGTTCTCCTCTGTTGCGTCCTGAAATAAGGATTTCGCCAGTGGCCGGCGCCGTTGTGGGCCGACCACTGGACTTCGGCTTTTGGCCGCTCTCAATGTCTGGAAGCTGCCGTGGTTCCGGTCTGGCTTCCAGCGGAGAGCCGCTGCCATGCAGTCAGAGACAGCCCCGCGCCCCGGCGCCCAACCGCATTGGGGGAGGGCGTACTCATTCGCCCGGCACGGCATTTCCGTCTCTTGACTGGCTATCTTTAAGGGTAGGCAACTGGGGGAATATCTTCGGCAAACCGCCGCAAGGTTATAAGAGACTTAGAATCTGAAATTTATCAGTGGAGGCGGGAGAGGGATTACTTGACAAGCTCCAGCAGATCACAAAACAGCGCGAAATTTTGCACACTGACGAATCATCAACTCTCCGTATGCGTCTGCCGATACAACTCTTCGAGGGCGTTGCAGGCCGACTTGACCCCGTCTTCGCCGGCTAATCGATTGGCAACCAGCTCCGCGCACTTTTGAAGTCGGGGGTCGGCCAGCATCGCTTTTAATTTACGGGCTACACGGGTGGGAGTGTAATTGCCGCGCTGGATTACTCTCGCTACCTTCAGCCGAGCCATCCGTCTGGCGTTGTCAGGCTGGTCGTGGGAGTAGGGCATGATCAGCATCGGCCTGCCCGCGCGCAGGCACTGGGCTGTGGTGCCCACGCCACCCTGGTGCACCACCAGTGCGGCCCGTGAAAAGAGCGCGGAGTAGGGTGCATACTCTGCCACGCAAATCGAGTCCGGCAGGTTAGTCTGTGGCCTGTTGCGCGGGTCTGTTCCGATCAGCAGCACCGCCCGTATCCCCAGCCGGATGGCCGCCCGTGCCGAGAACTCGTAGAACCGCCCGGCCGCCAACACTGCTGCCGACCCCAGCGTAAAGACCACCGGAGGCGGCCCTGCAGCCAGAAACTCCTCCAACCCCGGCGGTAGCGCCTGGTTCCCAACGTCCGCATCGAAATAGCAGAATCCGGTTATCTTCGCGTGCTCCGGCCAGTCTTTCTGCTTCTGCCCCAGCACCTCGGAAAACAACGCCAGCACCAAGTGGGGCGAATGCTTGGCGTCAAACAACGGATTCGCGCCCTTTTCCAGCCCCAGTTCGCGGCGCAGGTCGTAGATGGGTTCGGGCCACTTCCGGCTCACAAACCGGGCCAGTCGCTTAATTACCCGCCCGAATCCCGGCACAGTCTTATCTGCACGCGCCAGCCGGGGATACATGGGTAACACCGGCGGGTCGAAGGCGGAAAAGAACGACAATGGCGCAAGCACATAACTGGCCCACGGAATCCCGGTAACTTCGGCCACCAAAGGCCCGGCATAGTTCAACTCGCCCAGCAGAAGCAAGTCGGCCCGAACCGGTTTGGTGGCGGCATCCAGAAGATCGGCGTAGGTGTCGCGGAGCACGGGAAACAGGAAGTCCCGCAACCCCCGTTCCGTGCCCCTTTTCACGTCGTAGACCATCTCTACCAGGATTGTGTTGGTGGGGTCGATATCCGGGCGAATAACGTGGAATTCCAGCCCCAGCGGCGAAATGCGCGGCTCATAAACGGCAGGCAGCGCCATTACGGCCACGTGCCCACGCCGTTTCAGTTCCAATGCAATGGCGATCAGAGGATTGATGTCGCCCAGCGTGCCGATGTTCGACAAAACGATGCGCAATTGTCAGTCCCTGGGCGAAGTCGGCCCGCAGCTAAAAGGGTAATCCATTGAACTGGCAGCGCATGTGGGCGTGGCTCATGCAGGAGGCTGACCAAATCAGCCTCAAAACGGCATTTTTTGGCTCAAAACGCGTTCAAATTCGTGGGTTTTGTTTACTGGGTAATTTTGTAAGACGTTCATTCTTTATAGGTTATGGGGATAGGCGGGTGAAAAATGGGGCGGTTTGGGATGGGGGGGTGGGGTCCCGAGGAATATTCGACGGTTTTCGGCCCGGGATAGGGGGTCTTGGACCCTTTCATAAATATTGTGCGCCGGTTGACCGTAATGATCTGCAAAGTGCGGGGGGTCTCTAAACAGGCTACGGAAAGAGGCTTGATTCGGGGAAAAAATCGCGAAAAATTACAATTTTGGCTCAAAAGCTGCGCAAATCAGGTGAACTGCGAAGTGGCCAAGAATCAACAACATAGAATGAATACGCGTTGATTATATTGGCTTTATGTGGGAGTTCAGCATCGAGTTTTTCGCGACTCTTTAATCAAATGCAGCAAGTTCGCCCCGCTGCGCGGGTTGGCAAGTTGGCGAGTTGGCGGACGTCTTGTGCTCGGGTTGGCGAGTGGCCGTCTTTTCATGGCATAACTGCGTTGTCGAAGCGCACTGCCAGCTAATGACAGAGCGTGGGCCGGGAGACCCACGCTACAGCCGGCCGGGAGGCCGGCGCTACAGGGTGATTGCCGTTGGCCGAGGCAAACTCCGTGAGATATCCAGGTTAGCGACGAGTTGGGGATTCTCGATTCAAGCGACCTAGTAGTCCTCCGCGGATTCGGCTGCGGGGAGGACGTCGTTGTCGCCGGCAACCCAAACGTAGAGGGTGGGGAGGAGGAAGACGCCGATAATCAAATTCGCGATCAAGCCGCCGACGATGACGATGGCGAAGGGGCGTTGCGAGTCGGAGCCGATGGCGTGGGAGAAGGCGGCGGGCAGCAGGCCCAGCGTGGCTACCAGCATGGTCATCATGATGGGCCGCAGACGCAACACGGCGCCTTCGACGGCGGCGTCAACGATGTGCTGCTGGGAGGATTCCTCCATGCCTCTGCGGCGGGCGCGAAGCTGGTTGATGAACTCGATCATGATGACGCCGGTTTGCACCGAAACGCCGAAGAGCGCGAGAAAGCCTACAGCCGAGGAGACCGAGAAGTTGGTGTGGGTGAGGAACAGGGCGAGCGGACCGCCGATAGAGGCCATGACGACGCTGACGAGAATAAGCGAGGCCCACTTGTAGGAGCGGAACATGGTGTACAAGATCATGAAGATTGCCAGCACTGTGATTGGCACGACGATGGCCATGCGCTTGTCGGCACGTTTCTGGCTCTCATACTCGCCTGCCCATTCAAGATGGTAGCCGGTAGGCAAGGATACGTTTTTGTTGACCTTGGCGATAGCTTCTTCGACAGTTGAACCGAGGTCGCGCCCGCGCACGGAATATTTGATGGCGATGTAGCGCTGGCCGCTTTCGCGGTTGATTTGCTCGGCGCCGTCGACCGTTGAGACCCTGGTCAGTTGACCGAGAGACACTCGCTCGCCGGAGGGCGAAAGAAGGCGAATGTTCAGGATGGCCTCGCGCGTGTTGCGGAACTGCTGCTGATAGCGCAGGGCGACGTCGAAGCGCGCCTCGCCCTGCTGCACCTGGGTGACGGCGTTGGCGCCGACGGCCGTTTGGACTGAATCTTGAATGTCGGCAACGTTGATGCCCCAGCGGGCGGCCGCGGCGCGATCCACCTGGAGGTTCAAGTTGGGCTGGCCGACGATGCGGAAGATGCCCAAATCGCCGACGCCCGGGACCGAGGCCATTTGCGCCTGGATCTTTTCGGCCACTTGCTCGAGGGTGCGCAGATTGTCGCCATAGAGCTTGACGGCTAGCTCGCCCTTGACGCCGGATACAGCCTCCTCCATGTTGTCGGAGATGGGCTGGGAGTAATTCCAAAGCACTCCGGGGAACTTCGACAACTCAGTGTTGATCGCGGCGATGAGCTTTTCCTTGTCCTGATGGAAAAAGGGACGCCAGTCGCCCTTGCGTTTGAGATCGACGAAGTATTCGGTGTTGAAGAAGCCCGCGGTATCGGTGCCGTCGTCAGGGCGGCCAGTTTGGCTTACTACTTGAGTAACTTCAGGGAACGAGGCTATGACCAGGCGCGCCCGGTTGGCGAAGTCGATGCTGGCGGTGGGGCCTTCACTGGGAGGCAGCGTGCCGCGCACCCAGATAGAGCCTTCGTCGAGGTGGGGCAGGAACTCCGAGCCGATGGGTCCGCCTACGGAGAGGTAGACGCCGACAGCGAAAAGAACTGTGGCGATGGCAAGTGTGATGCGACGGTGCTCGATGGCTGCGCGAACAGCGGTGCGGTAGTGCTGCGTGAGCCAGAGCAGAAGGGGGTTCTCCCATTCCTTTGCGCCATTGCGGAATAGAAGGGCAGCCAGGACCGGAGCGACGAGGATGGCAAAAAGCAGAGCACCGAGCAGGGCAAAAGTGACGGTCCAGGCCATGGGCTTGAAGAGGCGGCCCTCGACAGCCTGCAGGGTGAAGATGGGCAGGTAGGAGGTGATGATGATGCCGCGGGCAAAGAAGACGGGGCGGAACACCTCCTGCGCAGCGTCGCGGATCCTTTCCAATGGTGCATGTGGATCGTTTTTGTTCACGAGGTGGCGGACCATGTTTTCGATCATCACTACAGAGCCGTCAACGACCATGCCGAAGTCCAGAGCGCCGAGAGAGAGCAGGTTGGCCGGAATGTGGCTGAGGTCCAGGCAGATGGAGGCGAAGAGCAGCGCGATGGGAATGGTGAGCGCGACAATAATGGCTCCGCGCACGTTGCCGAGGAAGAGAAAAAGTACGATCACAACCAGGACCATTCCTTCGGTCAGGTTGCGCTCGACAGTCTCGACGGTGTAAGAGACGAGCTTGGAACGGTCGAGAAATGGCTTGATCTGCACGCCCTTGGGGAGGACGCGTTCGTTCAGTTCCTTGACTTTGTCGTGGATGCCCAGCAAGACGGGATCGGAGTCGTCGCCTTTCTGCAACAGCACTATTCCTTCCACCGTGTCGGGATTGTCGACGATTTTTCCGTCTTCGCGCTGGATGGCGCGGCCGATTTGGCCGAGACGGATCTTGGGACCTTGCGCAACGATGGCGATGTCCTTGACTTTGATGGCGGCGCCGTTGGAGCTTTTGACAACAGTGTTCTCAATGTCCTGAACGCTGGTGAACAGACCGGCGGACTGCACGTTGATCTGTTGCGCTCCCTGCTCGATGAAACTGCCGCCGCCATTGGAATTGTTGGCGGCTATCTGCTGCTCGACCTGGGCGATGCTGAGGCCGTAGGAGACGAGTTTCTCAGGATCGAGATTGACCTGGTACTCCTTGGTGGGTCCGCCAAAGCTGGAAACATCGACGACACCCTGGACGCTCTTGAAGGATTTTTCCAGGGTCCAATCTTCCAGCGACTTCTTCTCCATCACGTCGTAGGCGGGATTTGTGCTCTCCAGCGTGTACCAGTAGATTTGGCCGACGGGGCTCCAGTCTGTGCCCATCTGCGGAACCAGATTGGCAGGCAGATTGACCTGGCTGAGCCGCTCCAGAACGTGTTCGCGATTGACGTCGCCTTTGGAGTTGTCGTCGAAGATGAGCATGAGACTGGAGAGGCCGGCAAGCGTAGTGGAGCGCAGATGGGCGAGATGGGGAATGCCGGCCATCTGGATCTCGACCGGCACGGTAACCTGGCGCTCGATCTCCTCGGCGCTCCGGCCCGGCCACTGGGTGATGATCTGGACATAGTTGTTGGCCACGTCGGGGTAGGCCTCAACCGGCAGGTTGCGGAACGAGATCACGCCCCATGCGGTGAGGACAATAAGTCCCCCAAGGACCATCAAGCGGTTCCTGAGCGCGAAATCGACGATGGCGCGAATCATTACTGATTCCCCGCGGATTCAAGTAAAAGGGCGTTGGCAACAATTTGCTGGCCGGGCAGGAGGCCGGAGAGAATCTCCTGGCGATCACCATCTACCATGCGGCCGGCGCGGACTTCGGTGCGCTTGAATTGGTTTCCCTCTACCGGGAGAAAAACCCAGTCACGATCGTGCAGATGAAGGACGGCTTGAGTGGGGACTACGGCGTGTGTCTCTTTGGCGTTGCCGGTGAAAGTGGCTGTTCCGAACATGCCGAGTTTGAGGAAGCCGGGGTTGCGAGCTTCAACTCGGACTTTTGCGGTGCGGAGGGAGGGATCGAGCACCGGGCCAATGTCGCTGATGCGGCCGGTGATGGGACGATCGGGATAGGAATTCAGCTTGATCCGTGCTTCCTGTTTAGGTTTGAGTTTGGGGATGTCGTTTTCATAAACATCGCAGAGCACCCAAACTGTGGTGAGGTCGGCAATGGTGAAGGCGGTCGCGGATCCGGAGAGAGTTACGCCGGCGGCTGCGGCGTTGGTGACGTTCTGCCCAATGATGACCCCGGAGATGGGAGCATGCACATCGACAACAGTGCTGGGATGATTCTTGTCGACGCCGAGAACGTTCAACTGTTCTTCAGCGGCCGTGAGATCGGCTTTGGCGTTTTTTTCGGAACCCTCCGCCTGCTCCACCATGGCTTGAGAGATGGCGCCGTGCTTGAAGAGATCATCCGCGCGAATGTAGGCTTTGTTGGCGAGTTGCTCATCGTTGACAGCTTTGAGATATGCGTTGAAGGCATTGGAGGCGTCGCCGCTTTGCACGCGGAAGAGCAACTGGCCTTTCTTCACGTTGTCGTCGAGGCGAGTTTTGATGTCGACCACGCGGCCATTGGCCAGGGAGATGACAGGAACCTCGCGGGAGATGTCGGGAAAGACAGTGGCGGTGGCGGTCAACTCGGAAGCGGACTGAATCTGGCCGGCTGTGGCGAGGGGAAACTTCGCGACGTCGCCCTTGTCTATGGTGATGAGATTCATGTCGGCAACCTGAATGACCTGGACCGGGGGCGGAGTACCGCTGCTGCTCTCCTGTTTGGCCTTGCAGCCGACAATCGCCAACATCAAGAAGGCGGTCAGCGGCAGGGCTGCAAGTTTCCGATAAGAGATCGAGATCATTGAATTACCTCGCGACCCACGGCCAGATTGAGTTGTCCGGCGGCAGTCAGATAGGTTCCGATCAATTGCAGATAGGCTAGTTGTACTGTGCGGTATTCGCTTTGCGCGTTGAGAAAGTCCATAAGGGATGCGCCGCCGTTTTGATAGGAGTAGGTCACTGTATCGCGGACGTGTTTGGCCTGGTCGTTATACTTCGCCTTGTAGGGCTTGAGCAGAGCGATGCTGCTTTCCACCTGGGCGTAGGCCGAATCGACGTCGCTGAAGACCGCGGCTCGCGAGGCTTCGGTTAACTGCTTGTTGCGGTCGATGTCGATCAGGGTGCGCTGCTTCTCGCCCTGGTTGCGGTCGAAGATGCGCAGCGGAACGTTGACGCTGGCCCCAATCGTGTATCGGCCAAACGGGTTGTTGAAAGCGGGATTATAGGAGTACCAGGTGCTGAATGTCGGATCGGCCGAGCCGTTAGCCACGGCCAGTTTGTGGTTGGTCTGGGCCTGTTGGACGGACTCGAGCGCAGCGCGCAGGTCGGGCCGTGCATCAAGGGCAGTCCGGCGAAATTCTTCCAGCGGCTGCAAATTGTCGGAGAAGTCAAAGGGGCCGTTCACACCGAATTGTTCGACCGGGGTGCGGTCNNTGAATCTTTGCGGTGCGGAGGTTGACGATGGCGGTTTGAATCTCAGACTCGTATTGCACGCGCAGCAGCTCTATGCGGTCCAAGTCGACCTGCGCGATGTCCCCGGCATTGAAGCGGTCGCGGCTGATTTGGATGATGTGGTCGTAGTAAGCGAGATCTTCTTTCGCTACCTCGAGCACCGCCTTGGCCTGTATTGTCTGGACGAACTGCGAGCGCAAGTCGAAGAGAAGATTACGTTCCAGATCCTCGTGCTGCAATTCGGCGATTTGTGTACCCTCTTTGGCGCTCTGCAATCGAATTTCGCGCTTGTTTTCGCGTTCGTGCAAGTAGTTGATGCCAGGCACGAGCTGATTGCCGGTGAGCGGCAGCCAATGGGTGCCTAAGCCAGGGGTCGTGTGAGGAGCGATTTGCAATCCATCGCTCGACAGGCCGATGCCGGGGTTGGGTCGCAGAAAGGCGGTGATTTGCGCTGCTTTCATCTCATCCACGTTGAGGGCATCGGCCTTGAGCTCGGGGTTTGCGGCCTCGAATTTAGCCTTGATCTGGTCCCAGCTAAAGCTGGACTGTGCGGGGAGCAAGAAAGGCGTCATAGCAAACAGCAAAGCCGCCGCCAGTACATAGGGGGAAGGGAGAGGTCGCATCATGCACAACCTTTTCGTCGTGGTCAAACACGACGGTCAGATTAAGAGAGTTGCCAGAAAGGCGAAGGATTCACGCGATTGGAGGGTCAGGCGGCCGGAGGGGGGCGATTATGGATAGCGGTCAAGGCGGGGTTGTGTGCGGTTAGGGCGGGGGGATGGCCGGGCGCTTTGATCCACAAGAAAATGAAGGAGAACTCCGCCAAGACAGACCGGGGCAACAACGCGACCTCAGGATAAATGGAGTGCTGGCTAACTGTGGGGTCGCGGCGCAGATAGGTGTCGTCTTCGGCGAGGTTCTGCGCGGCCTGCAGGTCGTCGGTGACTGAAATGACCGGGAACAGGATCAGGATCAGCATGGCGAGTGCCGCAATCTGCGTTCGCCGGCTCGCGCCCTCGCGGGGGACATCGCGCAGCCAAAGCCGAACAATGACGATTGCCAGAAACATCCAAATGAGATTGAGGAGGATCTCCATTCTTGGACCCAATTCTACATGACGGATGAAGCAGCCAACTTGTTTGAACCTGCAAAACTTGAATGGCGCCTTTAACGGTTCACGCGGCAGGGTTCTCGCGGGCATTTACGCCGGCCGAAGTAGCCGATACCCTCCGATAGGCGCATTCCCGCGACCTGTGGACGATGCAGCCTGATGCGCGCTATTCTCTGAACTGGCGCCGCACGGAGCCAACGAATTTCCCGTTCATCCCGCTTGCCATTGCCCTCGGGGCGCGGCCTTTCGGAACAAGAGTTTCAGAATGGAGCTTACGATGAATAACGTTTCACGCCGCAGATTTTTAAAGCATGGCGCAATGACAACTGCATCCGTAGCGTTAATGACAGCGCTGCCGGAGCAGCTTTTGGCTAAGTCATTGGCCAAGTCAGCGGGCATTCAGCTTTACACGGTTGGCGACCCGTTGGTAAAAGATATGGACGGTACTTTGGCTAAGCTTGCGACCATGGGATATCGAACCGTGGAAAGCGCCGGGATGGCAGGAAAGAGCGCGGCGGACTTCCGCAAATCGCTGGATGCGGCGGGCTTGAAATGTCCAAGCTCGCATCTATTCCCTACGCCGGGCCAAAGCAACGAACAGTTTCTTGACAACGCGAAAACCCTGGGATCGGAATACGTTGTGTCGAGCGTGATGATCAAGCTGGATGCAAGCATAAAGAGCGTGGATGACTACGTAAAGGTCATGGCCGCTTTGACGCAGGATGACTTCAAGAGAATGGCAGGGGACCTTAATGCCCTGGCAACAAAGGCTAAAAGCACTGGCCTGAAATTCGCCTACCACAATCACAATATGGAGTTCAGAAAGTGGAGTGACGGCAGCACGACTTACGAGATTTTGATGGCAGGAACGGATCCCTCACTTGTGAAGATCGAGCTCGACTGTGGCTGGGCAGACCTCGGCGGCCAGTCGCCTCTTGAACTATTCAAGAAATATTCGGGCCGCTTCAGAATGTTGCATGTCAAGGATTTTGTAGCGGTTCCTCACCCGTTGACCGAACTCGATTTGCATGCGATGCCTGAATCGACCGAGCTTGGCAAAGGACACATGGACTATCGCACGATACTTGCCGCGGCACCTGCAGCGGGTGTTGAGTATATTTTCGTTGAACAGGAACCGCCATTCGTCCACTTCACGGCATTTGAGGCGGCCAAGGTCGACTACGACTATCTACAGACCATCGGCTAGTACCGTGACCGCGTGGACTCGTGCTTTCCCAGGTCTCAAAATCGAGACCTGGGGCACCCAGATTCACGGGCACGATTACAAGATCACGAGGTCAGGGCACTAGTCAACTGTTGAGAAAGGAAATCCGAATGCCAATGATCACTCGACGAACTCTGCTCCGCAGTGGCGGGGCGGCAGCGTCGGCAGTGGCGCTCATTCCTTCCAGTGTGCCCAAGGCAGCAGCGGCAGAAGATCGGGCCGGAAGCGTCTTTCACGTATTCGCATTCCAATGGAAGCCGAGCACAACCGAGGCTCAAAAGGAGAAGGCGGCGAGAGACATCGCTGCCTTCCAGGGACAGATCCCCGGACTTCTTGAGACTCACGTGGGGCCGAACATTTCATCCCGAGGAAAGGGCTACACGTTTGGCGGCATCATGCAATTCAAGGACAAAGCCGCACTTGATGCATATGTTCAACATCCCGCGCATCAAGCGCTTCTAGCGTGGCTAGTGCCGCTGATCGACGCGATTGAACTGGACCTCCAGGCGTGAGTGAAAACGGAGCCACTGAGACGGGATACGCATTTCAATAAGTCCAATCCCGGCACGAAAGTTTTTCGTGCCGGGATTGGAGTTAACCGGGCAATTACCGTTTCTCACGCTTGAGGCCGTGTTGCGCTGGTTATCACATCAGGCTTTGGCAGCAAGCGTGCATGCCCGCGCGGCCTTTGCCATGGCTGTAATGTGTGCCGGCGAGGTTCCGCAGCACCCACCGATGATGTTGGCGCCGGCTTCAATCAGTTCTTTCACGCGCGAGGCCATGTACTCCGGGGTCTCCGGGAAGGTGGTTTTGCCGTCGACCACAATGGGCGCGCCGGCATTGGCGTGGATCAGTATCGGGACCGTTGGTACCGCCGCCCGCATCTGCTTGGTAATTTCAATCATGTTGGCGATACCGTTGCCGCAATTTGCGCCCACAACGTCGGCTCCCGCCGCTGCCGCCTCAACAGCCGCACGCGCCGGTGTAAGCCCGGACATGGTGCGGAATCCCTTTGGCTTGGCTTCAAATGTAAAAGTGCAAATGACGGGGAGGTTGGTATTTTCCTTGGCGGCCTTGATGGCCTGCGTCGCTTCCAGAATCGAGAACTGGGTTTCTACGCAAATAGCGTCGGCTCCCCCTTCGGCCAGAGCCAGGATCTGCGCCTTGAAGCATTCATACATCTCTTCCGTCGTGACTTCTCCGCCTTCGCCGTCCATCATCACGCTGGTCGGCCCGACTGAAGCCGCAACGTAGCCCTTGTTTCCCATCGCCTGCTTAGCCAGGGCAGCCGACGCCTTGTTGAACTCATGCGTCTTGTCCGCAAGGTTTTCCAGCTTCAAACGAAGCGGGCTGCCGCCGAACGAATTGGTTTCCACAATATCCGAACCCGCCGCAATATACGCCTCGGCGATTTCACGAACGGCATCCGGATGCGTTACGCACCAGGACTCCGGACACTCACCCTGGGCCAGGCCCTTGGCATAGAGGAAGGTACCCATGGCACCGTCCGAAATAAGCACTTCACCTTCTGCGATTCGTTCCAGAATGCTCTTCATGATTGTTCTCTCCTTTGATTTTCCAGCACCGCATGCAGGCTTGGGAATTGCTCCCAGTCTGTATGCGGAAGAAACATTGCTTTGACGTAACCATCCATGTAACGCGGATCGGAACTCAAGTCCACATAAGTCATTTTGGAAGCAATTTCGGTCAACTTATGGCGATGCTGCCGGGAAAGCAGTGCGATATAGGCGCCAGTAAGCGCGGAGTTACCGATATAAGTGAATCGCTCATGGGGCAAGTCGGGCAGCATGCCGATCATTATCGCGTCGGGGATCTGGAGATAGCGGCCAAATCCGCCGGCAATGTAGACACGGGAGATTTCAGTCCACTTCAGGCCAACCTTGTCAAGGATGAGAGTACAAGCGGCATAGATTGCCGCCTTGGTCCGGATGAGATTTTCAATGTCCGAATCGGTGATGATCAGGTCTTCACCGCTGTCGGTGAGCGCGCCACGCTCAACCTGGAACGAATGTGAGCCATCGGAGAAATGTCCCGATTGATCCACCGCCCCGGCCTTGAACAACTCTCCCAGCAGAGAGATCAAGCCAGAGCCGCAGATACCCGCCGGTTTTCCATCGCCGATCACCTTGTAACTCAATGCGCCGTTGATGCTAACTTGCTCGATAGCTCCAAGTGTCGCCCGCATTCCGCACTTGATACCGGCGCCTTCAAACGCGGGCCCGGCGGAACATGCGCAACTAATCATCCACTCCGCATTTCCGATCACGATTTCGCCGTTGGTGCCGATATCCATGAAGAGAAACACTCCATCATGGTTTGAAGGTATCTCCGACGCCAGCAACCCCGCGGTAATATCGCCGCCGACATAACTTCCAACACCCGGTGCGAATTCGACTACCGCTTCCGGATGAATTGCCAAGCCAACTTCCGCAGCAGTGAGCGCGGGTGTCGGATTCACTGTGGGAACGTATGGCGCCTCGCGTATATATTTCGGCTGCAAACCCAGCAGCAGGTGAATCATCGTGGTGTTACCGGAAATGAAGGCGGCGCGAATTTCGTCCGGCTTGGGACCTATCTCCACAAGAAGTGTGTTGATGGTTTTCAGAACCAACTCGCGCATCTCTGCGAGGCGCTCGGGAGTTCGCGCATAATCGATACGGCTGATGACGTCAGCTCCGCGACGAAGCTGCATATTATACGATGTGCGGGTTGAGAGCACATGGCCACTGACAAGATCGACCACCTGAACGACAACCGTAGTCGTCCCAATATCGATGGCCAAGCCCAAAGGGCTCTGTTCGGTGTGACCGGCTCGAATGTCTAAAACATGAACGCCGCCGGCAATTTCGCGTATCCCAACGGTCGCTTTGCCGTCCGCTTCTCTTAGCGCTTCAGCAAGCAGGTGAAGCACCAAGAGGGATGCCGAAATAGAAGCATCCGGATACTTTTCGTTGAGAACGCGAGTCAGGCGGTTCCAATCACTGTAGTGCTCGTCGATGGACGCTGGAGGGACAAGAATTTTCTCGCTCAGGTAAAGCGGAGTGAGCTTGCCGAGTTCCTTCAAGAGATTTCCGGCAAGCTGATTGCTGTCGCTCACGACACGCATTCCTGCAACATGGGTCTGCGGAATCCGCACAACAACATCGGCTCTTACCGGGGTTTGGCACGCTGGAACAAGCCGCTCGTTCACTTCGACAATGCATTCGTTGCAGGTCCCTTGTCCGCCGCACGGTAACTCAAGGTCATGGAGGCCGGCCCGGATCGCTGCTTCGTGGATCAGCGTTCCGGCGGGCACCTCGACCCTGACATCGGCGGGCAAAAAATGGACCGAACAATGCATTCTAGTAGCCTGTTTCTAAAGCAATCATCATTAGCAAACGCAGCGTGTAGCGCTATCGGCCGACCTGTCTCTTCATGTACGCAGCAATATCGATTGCTTCGCCCGGTCCGACAAGAACTTCCCATCCCGGCAAACCCTCTTCTACTTCGCCGCTGATTTGCGAAACATAACCTGGAATGATCACCTTGCGGCACTTGATCTGTTCTTGAAGCCCGCTGGCCTTAATCGCCGCTGCAACTTTGGCGCCGGTGAACTTTCCCGCTGCCCATCCAGTCAGCACGCTCATGCCTTCGGTTTCAACAACGACCAAGTGCGCGGGCACACCGGAGTTTTCAATCTCGCCCGAAACCAGGAAGTAAGTAAGTGAAAAGTTCGTCGTCACTACGACTGGCGAATCGGTTCCCGGCTCTCCAATGGGATAAACCTTCGGCTCAACCTGAATCGGCTTCTGAGGATCAGTGTAGATGTTCTGCCGCAACATCATCAACGGCAGCAGCAGGGAAAGGTCCATGCGGTTCAGCACCAAAATCGAACTGTACTTGCAGATAAAGGTGCTGGCATCGGCCACCAACGACGGCAGGTCGTCGCCGTTCAGGAAGTTCATGATCGGATAGCCGAGCGGCTCGAAGTTGTTCTTCAGCGCCGTCTTGCGAATGATTGTGTTGTGCTGTAGACTCGCTGCCGAGTTGTCCGCAGGCATATCGAGCACGATGTCTTTGACTCCCAACGCGGCAAGTTTCGTGGTCAGGGCCACGAGCTCATCGAGCGTCTTGGCGCAAGCGACCAGCGGTGCGTTGTACTTCAACGCCAGCGCGGCGATCTGTTCCGCATTTTCCGGGGTGGCAGCATGAATAAGCGGACGGTCTCCTTCCAAAACCTGCAGCCCTGCCTCAAGCGCTTCGAGATTGGAACTGCGCAGAATCAACCCTTTCCCGGTTCCGCCGGCAGCGGTCCTTATCAAGTCGACAAAGGGCTTTACTTCTTCGCTCTGGTTATCCACGAGCACTAGATTCAGTTGAAGTGTTTCGCCTACGCGCTCGAGGCAATAGTCCCTTACACTGGCGATCTCGTGGCAGCTCTCCATCAGCGGTTCAGCGTCAGAGAATGCGACCGCGAACGCAGTTGGGTGTACGAAGGTCTTGTCGTGCCGGAAGAGCACGGTTTCGTTCCCGACCAGCACCTCGTTATCCGCCGGACCGATCTTTACCAGCCTGATGGGAGGTTTGCTCGCCGCGCCGATCGTCGTCTTGGCTGCATCCGACGCATAGGGGCATGCAGCCAGATCCGCATTCTTGGCGGCCAGCTTCATGGCGAAGGCCATACAGGTCGGCACGCTGCACTCGCCGCAGTTGGTCTTCGGCAGCAGCTTGAAAATTTGTAACCCCGTTAATGCCATTTTGCCGTTCTCCTTAGCAGGCCGTCATTTCTTTGATTTTCTGTTTCATCGTCCGCGCTGCCACCGGATGATACAGGACGAGCAGATCGCATCCCGCATTCAGCAAAGCAGTGGCTGTGGCGATTTCCATCAGCGCACCGCGTTCGTTTTCCGGACCCCATAGCGGGAATGCACTTACCGGCGCCTTGCTCTCCTTGGTGCGCGCCACTTCATAACCCGGCGTGGTCAGCATGGGCAACGCCAGCATGACGTCTCCGGAGAATGCTGAAGTGCGAATGCGCTCCATTACCGAATAGGTGTATTCGAGGCCATAGCCCAGCGCGCCTGTGTAAGGATCGATTACGATCTTCTCCGGCGCAACGCCCATGTTGGTGAGCAGAATGTTCAATTGCTTCGACATGTTCACGTCGATGGGAGATTGCGAAACGATGCAATGGTTGTAACCCATCGCGGCCGCGGCTATCGTTTTGTAGTTATCGGTCTCTGCCCAGTTCAACAGCAGATTCTCACCCGCGAACGTAGCGGCAATATACTTCATCACCGCGTTGTTCTTTTCGAAATGATTGGTGCCGGTAATGATCAGCGGAACGCCCACAGCCTTGAGAACATCCTTGATGAGGTCGGCCGCGGCCTCCGGCGATTTGTCGCCGTTTTCCGGATGCGTCCCAGCCAGACGCACGCTGATCACCTCGGCTCCAAGCTCTTCAACACAGTACTTGGCCATCAGCGCGGGATCCTTCAACAGCGATCCATAGGCCTCGCGCAGCGGCTCAGGATACCCCTTTGGATCCTGGTCGAACACTTCCATGGCAATTGCCGGGCGGCAACCAGTGTTGCCTTCGAAATGCCGGAACGGCAAGCATTCCGCCCCACCGATGGTGACCGCGGAAGTGCGCGTGCCGGTTCCGCCAAGGGTCACTTTGCGAATGGCGTGGCCTGCTCTTTCCTCGGGCACCTTGAAGGTGGAGGGCATGACGATCCGAGCTGAGCTGATCGGCTTTGGCGTCGACGTGATTGCTTTTGGCGCCGGAGTTGCGATCACCGGCGTGGAGGGAGGCGCCGCGGCTTTTGCTGTGACTTTTGGGACAGGAGCTACGACCGGCGAGGCCGAAGCTGCTGAAGGCGTAGCGCCGAGGAGGCCGCTATACATGAGCAGCATATTGGCCCCGGCATGGAGCAGATGCAATGCGGTAGAGGATTGCAGGGCACCCATCTGCTGTTCTGCGCTCATCCCCTCCTGCAACTGTGTTTGCATCGGAAGCGAGCGAAGGCGTTCAAGCACTGAAATAATCGCGCCGACCCCGTCAGGCGGAGGCGTTGCGGATGCCGGTGCCGCAGGAGCCGCCGAAATTGCCGCGATCGCCGGTTTCTCCAGTACCACTGGGGCTAGCGGCACAACCGGCGTAGTAGTTGCCGGAACGCCCGCGGCCGGCTGGGCCGGAGCTTCTGCAACCGCAACGGCGGTCCCGCTGGAGGAGCTGCCTGAAGCAGCCGATACGATCTTGGCTTCCTTGCTGCCCAGCGCTCGCGCGGCATCTACTGCGGCTGCTTCCGGCGACGGCGACGTAACCTCCCACATTGATAGCGCAGGGTGATTCACCTTTTTCAGATATTCCTGAACCCCGGCCAATTCCGTAGAAACGGTTTCGTCGGCGATCATGTCGAGGAAGTTTTCGATTCCGAGCCGCTTGCCAATCAGCTCGAAATCTTCCCTCAAGGCTTCCTTCAGGCTGCTGGGCATCCAGACGATCCGTCGATGACCACCTTCCGCGGCAATGAACTTGCGGCTGGTGATGTAGGCTTTTCCGATGCCCAGAAAACCCGGTGTCTGCTGGCCGCCACCGGCCATTGAGGCCAAGATGGAGAACTTCATTCCCGCCGGAGTTTGCCCCATGTACTCGCGCTGAACCAGCATCACGCCGTTGCATTCCGGCAACAGGGCGACGATAGCTTCAAAACAGCCGCAACTGGTCATCGGGTCTTCAAGCATCGAGTAGGCGTTGAAACGCTCAATGGCCTGCTTGGAGTTGTCGTACACGTACTTGTTGATGTTTGCCCACTGGCCGCGCACCGGATCGAGGCACTCGCCTTTCACCAGCGGCTGGTTCGCACCCGTGGGGTCGATTTCATATGCCGCCTTGCCGTCGAGCCAGTTATAAGCGCCGCATAAGCCAAGCCGTTCAGGCGTAATCACGCATACGTGACTGGGCGCGAAGCTTTGGCAAAGAAGGCAGGAGTAGAAGGTATCTACCGAGTCGTCGGTGAGCGAGTCCACACGCTGGTTGCGGGCGCGATACACCAGGCGCACATCCACAACGCGCCGCTCAACTTCTTCCTTTTCGGTGAAGAAAGTAACCTGGACCTTGTCCACGATGGCCGGATAGTCGTTGATNNTGCGCGGCCTTGCTGATGCGAATCCAGTTGATGTCGCGCTGGCCCATGTGCCAAACACCCTCTGCGCCGTTGATCAGGTGATGAATCTGGCGTTCGAGAATCGGCTCGAAGTCGGCCTGCATCTTGCGCCCTGCCACCTCGACCCAAATGCCAAGCGGCAGTGCAGTGCCTGGTGTCACCGAGTCGATGTCCGGACCAACGACGGTGATTTTTCCGTTTTCGATCTCGTCAAGTTCGCGCGTGGTCACATATTCAAAAGCCTGCGACCGGCTGCCGCCGAACTCAAGATAGGTCTGCTCCTTGCGGATGCGTTCGCCTTCGAAGGCCGCGCCATAAGCCACCGGAATCGGCACCTTTGTAACTTTGATTTTGCAGCCGCGGACTTCCAGGCACTTTTCCACGATGTGATCGATCGGGACCGAGGAAACCACATGTTCGTAAGTACAAATGCCGGTGGGAAGAATTTGTGGAATGTCGCTGTCGGCAATGGTTGGGAAGCCGTAAGAGATAGCTCCAGCCGCAGCGGCATACTTTTCATCTGTAACTTCGCCGAGAGCCATGACAAAGGCGAAGATACGATTCTTGTTGTATTTCAGGTTGCGCTCATAATCGCCGGGATGAACGTTGCCAAAGCTGAGCGCCGCGCGATTGGCAAACCCCAGCGCATAGATAGCCGCCGAGATATCTTTGCCGAATGGCACCAGACGCGTCTCCCACCCTGTCTGCACGCCTGCCTCGTCCAGTTGCTCGGCAAAAGAAACGCCGTTGGTGTTGCCGGCGATAAACACGTACAGGTTCTTCTCCTGCAATTCGCGGGCGATTCGGACAGCATCTTCCTTGGTCGGAGCGGCGCCAACAACGGCGGCAAAGCCTGGCGCGGAGCCGTCCACAAACTCGATGCCGCGCTCGCGAAGGATCACGTCGGAGGCGGCTCCGAGCCATATCCCGTTGACCGGGTTGGGGCCGATGAGATACTTGCAGGCTTCGATGATCTCGAAGGCAAACAGCGTGGCCATGCCCGCATCCAGCGTATTGCCGAGGTAGGGGAGCCAGACGTTATCCGAGGGAACGGGCGGCAACAGCCGCTCGCACTCCTCGATAATCGGCCCCATGTCAACCAGTCTTTCGACCTTCTTGCCTAACATCGAATAGATAACTGGCAAAGCATAGTTAGTGTCCGGCAAGGCTACGGGCGAATCGATTCCCTTGGCGGCAATCGCGCGCGCCAGGAAGTCCTTGGCCTGTTGTACAGCTTGATGAGCTCCGCGTATGGCGGATGCGGCGATGAGCTTACTCATTGCAGTTCTCGCCTCTCTTTCATGTCAAAGAGTTTTCTTTCAGTCTTCACGTTGATGCGCAATGCGTCGCGCTTTTTCTCGATGTGTTCCATGATTAAATCGGCCGCCTTCACCGGATCGGGTTCCCAGGCGAACTTGCCGCCGGTGATGCCTTCCATTTCCTCGGTCAGCAGCCGGTTGACGTTCTCGCTGCCGCCCACATAAAGCGGGTGCCCCAGGACGACGAAGATTCCGCTGGCCACAAAGTAGTTCCCAATGGCCACCGCTTTTTCACTCATCCATTCGGGAGCTGCGCCGGCTACGGGCAAATCGGAAAGATCCTCGCCGAGCCCGCCCTCCAGCAACACATTGGTCGCGGCAGCCAGGATGCGGCTGTTATCCACGCACGAGCCCATGTGCAACACCGGCGGAATGCCCACCGCCTCGCAAACTTCGCGCAGGCTGTCTCCCGCCTTCAGCATTGCGGCTTCCGGCGTCAACAACCCCACCTTGCCGCAGGCGATGGCGGAGCAGCCGGTCTGAAGTACTAACACGTTACGCTTGATCAATTCCTCCGTCAGCTTCACATGCGCGCTGTCGGACTGGATCTTCGGATTTGTGCATCCCACCACGCCAACGACGCCGCGAATGCGCCCGGAGATGATGGCGTCATTCAGCGGGCGGAAGCTCTTGCGGAAGTGTCCGCCAAGCATATGGTAGATGGCCTCGTTGGAGAAGCCGGCCACCACTTCCATCGACTCTTTGGGAATATGCACGCGGCTCTTGTCGCGGCGCTCGAAGTTATCGATGGCTTTGCGAATCAGCCGGCAGGCATGCTCGTATCCAGCGTCTGCGTCAAATGTCATCTGCTCGGCGCCCATGCTTTGCGCAATCTCTGAAGTGCTGACCAACTCTGTGTGAAAGCACTTTGAAACATGCGCCAGGGAAGGCATGACGCATTGCACATCGACTACCATCACCTCGACTGCGCCAGTCATAATTGCCAATTCTTGCTGCAGGAAGTTGCCGACAATCGGCATCCCGTGGCGCATCAAAACTTCATTCGCGGTGCAACAGATACCGGCGACGTTAATGCCGGCCGCACCCTTCGAGCGCGCGTAGGTCAGCAGATCTTCATCGAGCGATGCCACGGCCAACATTTCGGAGAGTGTCGGCTCGTGGCCGTGCACAATGATGTTGACTTTGTCCTCAGAGAGCACGCCCAGGTTCACGCGGCTGCGAATGGGCTTTGGAGTGCCAAACAAAATATCGGAGACCGTGGTCGCTATTGTTGACCCCACCCAGCCGTCGGCCAGGCTGCACTTGAGTCCGCCCATGATGAGGTGGCGATAGTTATGATCCACGCCTATGTTTGTGCGGTGCATCAGTTCAACCACCGACGAGTCGATTCCGGAAGGCGCAATCTCCAGTTTCTCCCACAGAGCCTGCCGTTTTTCCGGCGCCAGCTTCAGCGTGGCGTTCGGTTTTTCCGACCAGGAAAACTGGGTCATGAAGAAGTCCGCCAGATCATTGGCAATCTCCAGATCCGTGCGGTTCGCAGTCGCAATTTCGAATAACTCGGCAGCTTCGTGAAGACGCTTCGGATCTTTAATCTCGTAATCGCTGCCTTTGCCCTGGGCCACCATTTTCAGCGTGCGCACCAGCATCCGTCCATGGTCGGAGTGGGCTGCCGTGCCGGCTGCAATTTCGCGCAAAAGATTTCGCGCCGCAATCGTATCGGCGTCGGCTCCGCAGACTCCCAACTTAGCCTTGGGAGTTATGCGGCATGGGCCCATGTGGCATATTTTGCAACAAACGCCCTCCGTGCCGAACTTGCACTGCGGCTTCTGGGCATTGAAGCGGTCCCATACGGTGGAGATATTGGCATCGTTGGCGATGACAACCATTTCATTGGTTGCCGGATCGGTGGACACCAGCGGTTTTGCGGAGTCATTGGTCAAATTGGTTGCCATTAATGCTTCTCCTCTAGAGCAGCAAACATTCCCTCCAGCATGGCCTCGATGGCCAACTTAGCCGGAGCATCTTGCGGAATCGCTGAAAAAGCGCTCCCTTCCGCATCCAATGCGGTGATATTCGGATCCAGCGGAATAGTCGCCAACAGGTGCAGACCGGTAGCTTCCGCCTCACGCCGGACGATAGGGGGAAGTTCTCCGTTGGGGACACGATTCACGATAAGTCCCCGCTCTTTCACGTCTAATTTCACTTCATCGGCCAGCGCGGAGATGCGGCTGGTGGTGTGGATGCCGCGTACGGAACAGTCGGAGACCATGATGAGTTTGTCGACGGATAACAACGTGCGGCGGGAAATGTGTTCCAGGCCCGCCTCGCTATCTATAACTATGTGGCGATAGTTTTGCGCCAGGCGATCCAGGACGTCGCGCAGGACGTTGTTGGCGAAACAATAGCAACCACGGCCTTCCGGGCGTCCCATCACAATCAGGTCGTATCCGTTTCGCTCGATGAGCGATTCCTGAACGCGTAACTCCAGAAACTGTTGCTTCGAGACGCCGTTGAGACTCTTCGCCTGCTCACGCGCATCCTCGCGGATACCGCCTACCGTGGCGGCAAAGTCGACGCCCAACGCCTCATGCAGGTTGGCATTCGAGTCGGCATCCACGGCAAGGATGGGCGTCTCTCCCTGGGCTACCAACCAGTTGATCACCAGTGCGGAAAGGGTGGTCTTTCCGACGCCACCCTTACCGGTCATCGCAAGAATCATAACTACCTCGTTGCAGCAAGCGTCGCAGCAATCTCTTTCTTCAGGGACTCGCTCGTCTCGCGAAGTAGAGTGAAAACCTTTTCAGCATCCGCAACCGGAAGAGAACCGGTACCACACGACGGAGTTATCAATGCCTGGCGCAAGATCAGTTCCTCACTGAGGCCCGTGGCTTTGGCCAGATTCGCTACACCTTTATGCAGTTTGGCCACAAGCGTTTCGGCTGTCTGCGCCTGGATCTTGGCGCTGTTGGTCGGGACGACGCCCCAGGCAAGAATCTTGCCCGATTCGAGGAAACGTTTCATCGGCTCAGCGTAGAGCGCGACTGTGTCGGCATAATCGAAGGCATCGAAGTTGACGATATCGACTCCGGCATCGATAAGAATGGACCACTCGGTGTTGCCGCAGCAATGAACTCCGGCCAGGCCGCCTTCGCCGTGGATCGCTTCCACGACTTCATTGATCTTTGCCACCACATCTTCGCGGGTGACACTCACATAAGTAGAAGAACCGAATGCGGAAAGTATTGGTTCATCGATGAAGCAAATGACGTTTTCAGCGAACTTGCGGAACTTGCGAATCTGCCAGCGGCACTTCATCGCCAGCGCTTTCACCACAACGTCCATGAACTCCTCGTTGTAGTAGATGGCGCGCTTGTTCTCGTCCACAGCGGTTAGGCCCCAACTGACAGGTCCTGTAACTTGAACCTTGACGAATGGCCGCTTTCCGCCCGCCGCCTCGAGCGCCGCTTCCATGGCGTAGATTCCCTTGGAAAACTCCGAAGTTATCTGGAACTTATCAACATTCTCGGCCAGGTAGTCTTCGTAGAATGCTGCCAGGTCGCCTGAGGTGTCTCCAGTGGTATCGATATACATACGATCTTTCACGCGATCGAATACCACGCGGGGAATGCCCTCGCTGTACTGTGGTTCCATTTGTTCGTTCATGCCGCTGGCCGGCAACTGCGGCCAGATGGGGGCATCGGGAATGGCGTTAAGGACAACTTGAACGGCCGCATTCGGGTCGCTATGGGGCAAACTGCCGATTGCTGTAGCAGTGCATCGGGGCTCCAGACTCATTGCATTTTCTCCTTGGTGCGCAAACTAAGCGCGTCTTTCAAGTTTCGAAACGGTAAGAGAATTTCTTCTTCGCCGAGGTCGATAAGCGATTGGCCGAGCCGGTCGGCGCGCCCGATGCGGCTGTCAAACGGAATGGCTCCAATCAGCGCGTCTGAGCCAAATTCATCTGCAATCCATTGGCGCTCGGAATCCACGTCGACCGCTTTGTTGAGCACGACGCCGAAGCGATGGATTCCGATCAAGGACGCCATGTGTCTCACGCGAAGTGCGGTTTCCACACTCCGCTTTCCTGGTTCCACAACGGCCAGCATCAAGTCCACGCCCATGGCCGTGCCGCGGCCCAGGTGCTCAATGCCGGCCTCCATATCCAAAATCACAATGTCGTTGGTCTTCAGCACGAGATGCAGGACCAGGTTTTTGAGCAGAACGCTCTCCGGGCACGCACACCCGCCCGCGGCCCGCGGCACCGCTCCAAGAACCAGCAGATTCACACCGGCATACCGCGTGGCATATCGCTCGGCGATGTCCGCAACTTCTGGATTGATTTTGAAGATTTGTCCATACCCTGGCTTGGCGCCGGTGCGCTCCTCGATCAGTTGACGCTGGGTAGAAATCGTCCGGATTTCCGATCTCAACTGTGCCGGCATTCCAAGCGCTGAAGCCAGATTTGCATCCGGATCAGCATCGATCGCCAATACCTGGCGCCCTTCAGCGCCATAGAGGCACGCCAGGGTACCGGCGACGGTGGACTTACCCACGCCGCCTTTTCCCGATATCGCGAGTTTTAATGGGAGATTCGGCCGAGACAATGGCTTTTCATGGGATTGAAGGGTGTTTAGCTCTTGGTTAACCATAGTTCAACGTCCTTCAGGCCCAAAAAACGATTTAAATGTGGGAAAATCGAATTGTAATACAATTTACGATCGGTTGGGAACAAAATTCGCTTCAGCTAAGCACCTCGCATAACGAAATAGAATTGGCCGCCATTTCACCGCGCCATAACCGATTCCTAAATAGTTGATTCTGTTTGTTAATCATAACCAAATCGCCGCCGTTTAGCCAACTGGAGCCAGGCGCGGGTTTTACCCCGCCGAGCGATTCTCGGGAGCTACAATGAGTCGTGCGAAAAGTCATTCTTCTCCTGATTCTGATCGGCGCGTCGATCATTGTGCTTCTATGGGCGCGGTCGGCGACCCCCGTCGTAGACCTGCCATCTTCTGTTACTGCCATTGGCCAGGCCACCCCGATTACCGCTCACGTGCATGACCCGCATGGCGTCAGCAAAATCGCGGCATTTGTCGAGCAGAATGGCGCCCATTATCCGGTTTGGGAGGCCACGCAACCGTCGCACCTGACAGATATCACTTCGAGCTTTACGGTCGGCGTGAAGACTACGCCGCAATTAAAGGACGGCAAAGCAAAACTCATCGTTGAAGCTACCTCCAACGATTTCCGCGGGAAGAAGACGCGCCTGGAACGCGATGTAACCATCGCCACGCAGGCGCCTGCAATAACTGTTGATTCAGAGCAGCACTACTTATACCTGGGCATGGCCGATCTGGCCACGTTCAATGTCTCCGGTAGCTGGACGGAAGCGGGTGTGCGCGTCGGCGACCAGACATTTCGCGCCTGGCCGATGCCCGGTGGCAAACCCGGCTACTTCTCCCTTTTCGCCTTTGCCTGGAATATGCCTTCCGGCACCGCGCCGTTGGTTTACGCGACCAATGGCACTGGAAACGACGTTACGGGTCCAATCGTTTTCGAGTTTCCCAAGAAGGAGCAGCCGAGATATACCACGCACGACCTGCAGGTCAGCGACGCATTCATGCAGAAGGTGGTCCGCGAGCTTGATCCAAACGGCTCAGGCGATCCAGTTGCGCGTTTCGTCAAGGTCAATAACGAGATGCGCCGTGCCAACAACAGGACGCTTGCCGATCTTCGCTTAAGAACTGCCGACAGGTTCTTATGGTCGCAGCCTTTCGCGCGGCAGGCTCACTCACAGGCTGAAGCAACCTTTGCGGACTTGCGGAATTACATCTATCAAGGAAAGAAGATAGATCAGCAGGTCCACCTCGGATACGATCTCGCAGTTACACAGCATGTCGGCGTGGAGGCATCGAACGATGGTCGCGTTGTATACGCGGCTCCGCTTGGCATTTACGGAAACTGCATCGTCGTCGACCATGGTTATGGGTTACAAACTATCTATGGCCACCTTAGCAAGATCAATGTACACGAAGGCGACTCAGTCAAACGAGGCCAGGCCATGGGCCAAAGCGGTATGACCGGAATGGCCGGAGGCGACCATGTCCATTTCGCCATGCAGCTTGACGGCGTCCAGATTGACCCCAAGGAGTGGTGGGATAGCCACTGGATTCAGGATCACATTGCGAAGCGTGTAGACTTGCCGGGTTTCAAGAATGAAACGGTAGCCCAATCTACCCACAAGAAACGATCACGGAGATAGATCTCGTTCCCAGGCCGCTGCACCCGCAGATAAAGGGTCCGGACCTCCTCGGTCCGGGCCATCTATTGGCAACAAGCGCCGCAGCGGCTCACCTTTTTCATTGGATTGTCAAACTAATGGTCGTCGTGTGGGTCGTTGTACCGCTGGTGCCGGTTATTGTGATGGTTCGAATTCCTGTTGTGGCTCTCCTGCTCGCCGTGATCGTCATGGTGGATGTGCCAGCACCACTAATTGAGCTGGGGCTGAAGCTGATAGTCGTGCCGCTTGTCTGCCCAGAAGCAGACAACGCAATTGCGGAGTTAAAGCCGCCAGTTACAGCAGTTGTAATGGTGACTCTGCCCGAAGTCCTCCGCGCGATAGTTATCGATGTTGGAGCGGCACTAAGGGAGAACCCGGCATTTGTGCTCGTCACGGTTAGCGAAACCGTGGTGGTTGAGGTCGTGCTGCCGGAGGTTCCCGTCACGGTAATGCTATAAGTCCCGGGAACCGTAGTTGAGCCCACCGTCATCGTCATCGTCGAGTTTCCAGCTCCCGTAATTGATGCCGGGCTGAACGCGACAGTTACACCGGCGGGCGCTCCGGACGCCGACAACGACACGGCCGAGGAAAATCCCCCTGTAACTGCGCTGGTAATGGTGGATGTGCCCGCGCTGCCCTGCAGCACCGAAACCGAAGCAGGCGAAGCAGAAAGGCTGAACCCGGCAGTTTGCGGCGTCGTGAGGGCGGCAATCAAGCCGGAGTTCGGGCTGCCCCATCCAGTGACCAGATCGTAACCAGTAACTGCGGAATAACTTCCCGACGTGCCGCTGGTAATGTCATGGAAGTCCGCGGCATAACTCGAAGTTACATTCTGCGCGTAGATGGTGGGATTGATGAACCCGATGGACGGGCTGCCGTTGGAGGCCAGTTGCTGATTGACGAGGGCAATGTAACCTGCCCACATGGGCGCCGCAAAGCTCGTTCCGCCATATGAGTTCGCAGTGCATGTTGTTTGGTCGGCGCAGACATAGAACGTGAAGTTAGCGTTAGCCGAAACGTCTGGCCCGTTGCGAAGGGTGGTCGAGCCTTTGTTGGACGAGTTGATAACTCCGGAGAGCTTCTGCCACGACGGAATGGCGATATTATCCGGCGTGATGCCGCCGCCGCTATCCACCCATGCGGTTTCCGATTTCCACGGCCCGCCAGCGCTGGCGGTAATCAGGTCCGTGCCTCCGACAGATACGACATAAGGGTCGTCTGCCGGCCAGGCTATTACAGTCCGTGACCAGGTGGAACTGTCTCCTGACGCCGCAAAGAAGTTCTGCCCTTGAGCGGCCATCTTCTGGAAGTAGGGGTCAAGCGTACTTGGATCGACAGGCGTCCAGCCCCAGGAGCAGCCTATCGTTGCCGGCAGCGGATTATGCGTCGTCATGGCGCTGATGATTGCCGTATCCGTGTTGCCGACATACACCACCAGGCTCGACAGCCCAGGCGCCATCCCCAAAGCCTGGGTTATGTCCAGTGTCTGTTCCGTATCGTCGCACTTTGGAGACACGCAACTGGTGCTCAATCCATCTGTCGACAAGAGGGTAATTGGCACGTTATTCGTTTGACCGGCGTTCTTGTAGTAAGTGGTCACATCCGCAAGATCCGTCCCGATATACTCGAGCAATCCCAGATTCTGGCCGGCGCCGGTGAGCGCGGCGCCTCCGTAGTAGGCCGCGCGCATGTCGCTGCCCAGGAAGGACGCCGACGGCCCCGAGCCGGTGGTGGCATGGGAGACAACGGCCTCAGCCTGGATACCGTGGGCAATCGCGTAATCGCTTTTTTTAACAAACAACGGATGCGGGATGGAGTAGTTGTCCAAGCCGGAGATATGCCACAGGTTGAAGGCCAGGTCCAGTTTCGGCTCGCGATCCGGGCCGTAAAATGTGCGCTCCTCAGTGGGATGCTGGTAGGTGCGCATGTTTACATGGAAGGCATTTTCGATGGCCGCAATGCTTCCTCTCACCTGCACATCCATTCCATCGCGGGAGCCACCCACTACTTCAAGCCCGTATGTTTTCGCAAAGCGAATTACCGCCTCATAATCCTCGGGGGTTGGGCCGAACCTCCCAGTGAACTCCGCTACCGTGAGAAAGTGGCGGTAGTTTGGGCTGGCCGGATTGTAGACATCGCTGAGGAAGTGTTTCAGGCCCGCGGCATCGCGCAGTTTCAGAACCAGGTCCAATTGAAGGGTTTGTGATAGAGAGAGCCGTCCGTTCGGCTGCACCCGACCAGCGCGAACTTCTTCTCGCATATGATGCGTTGAAACTGATTGAGCTTGCCCCACAGTAGCCACTATTGACGTGACTGCCACGATTTTGAGCAGAGATGCACTCAGGCTGCGGATCATGATCCTCCATTTATTCGCCATTGGGCGCCGGGGAAGGCGTTGGCGCCACTACATTCTGCGGTAGATGAAGTTGTTGTGTCTACGTAATTCGACAAGAGACCCAGCATTTTAGGTCGAGTTCCGGCACGGCGCCTTGCCACAATGCGCACGATGAGGATCCAAGGCCGAAAGCGGCACGCACTTTGCGCAAAATCAATCTTGAGGCGCATACTTCTTTCAGGGCCGGTCTGCGCGCGATGCCTATCCCGGCCTCCCGTATCACTTTTGGTAAAACTGGCCCAAATAGCGATCCACGCGTTGCGCTTCCCCAAGAATCCGCCACGCATCAAAGCAAGTGCAGAGTCTACACTCAAGACCCGGCCGGCTTCCGGCAAGAATGCAGCGGCCCACAGGAGTCAACGATGCCTGCTGCTCACACGCTTCCCCAAACCCTGGCGGAACTTCGCTCCAGCACTTTGTTTTCCGCGGAATGTCTAAATACCCGATCCGTCAAGGACGAGATGCGCCGCAACCTGATGGCGCGCCTGCGAACCGGAGAGACTGTCTTTCCCGGGATTGTCGGCTACGAAGACACAGTCATTCCACAGATCGTGAATGCTGTCCTCTCCAAACAGAATTTCATTCTCCTTGGGTTGCGCGGGCAGGCCAAAAGCCGAATCCTTCGCGCGCTGACCGCCTTGCTCGACGAGCACTTGCCGTACATAGCTGGTTGTGAAATTCGCGACAATCCTTACCTGCCGCTTTGCAAGCGATGCCGCGACCTCATTGCCGAGCGGGGAGAGGCGGCGCCCATCGCTTATCTCACGCGCGACGAGCGTTATGTCGAAAAGCTCGCCACTCCTGATGTCACGGTCGCCGACCTGATCGGCGATCTCGACCCCATCAAGGCAGCTCGCGGCGCACAGGATCTGTCCAGCGAATTGACCATGCACTACGGTCTGCTGCCACGCGCCAACCGCGGCATCTTCGCCATTAATGAGTTACCGGACCTCGCCGGAAAAATCCAGGTTGCATTGTTCAACATCATGCAAGAGGGCGACGTTCAAATCAAAGGCTACCCGGTGCGACTGGCGCTCGACCTCGCCCTGGTCTTCAGCGCCAACCCCGAAGACTATACAGCGCGCGGCAAAATCGTGACGCCACTGAAGGACCGCATCGGTTCGGAGATTCGCACGCATTATCCTGAGACGCTTGAAGAAGGCATGACCATTACCGCGCAGGAGGCCTGGTCCGAGCGTGGGACCTCGCCGATCGAGATTCCTCAATACCTGCGCGAGGTTGTCGAACAGATTGCATTTTCAGCACGTGAAGACAAGAAGGTGGACAAGCGTAGCGGTGTAAGTCAGCGGCTGCCTATCGCTACCATGGAGTTAGTCGTCTCCAATGCCGAACGGCGCGCGCTTGCACATGGCGAGAAGCTGTTGCTTCCGCGGATAAGTGATATCTACGCCGCGATGCCGGGAATAACCGGCAAGCTTGAGTTGGAGTACGAGGGAGAAATGCGCGGCGCCGACACAGTGGTCCGCGATTTGATTCGGACCGCGGTGGGCAAGATTTTCGACCGCTACTTCTCCAATACCAACACCCAGCAGATCGAGCAGTGGTTCAACCTGGGCGGAACCGTAAAACTCGACGACAATCAGCCAACCGCCGCGGCGCATCATGACCTCAAGCAGATTCAGGGCCTCTTCGAAATGCTTTTGCCCGTTGGCGCAAAGGCGTCGGATGCGCCGCCAAAGGTTGTTGCCGCTGCCGAGTTTCTTCTTGAGGGCCTTGTGGCGCACCGCAAGCTGAGCCGCAGCGAGGAAAGAGGGTTTATCGCGCAAGAGAAGATGCAGCGCAAACAGGAACGCCCAGAGCCGGAACTCGATTTCGAGGACTGGCAACAAATCCGCCGCACACGAAGAGGCGGTTTGAACTGAGGACTCTCCATGAAGCGCATTCGTTACACAAAATACAATGGCGACCTTGCCTCCGAGATGGACATGGAGGATTTGCTGCAGGCGCTCTCCGACTATCTGCTCGACTCGGGTTTCCGCGATGGTTTCACGCGTTTTCAGGAGTTGGACCATACTCTGGACGATCTGCGCGAAGCACTGCGGCGCATACTCGAAGAGGGTCACTTCTTCGACGAGTCAATGCGCCAAAAGCTGGATGAGATTTCCGCCGAGGGCAAGGCCGAGGGCAAGATGGACGAGCTGATTGAGAAGCTCCTCAACCGCATGCAGCAGGAAAACTACATCTCTTCCGCTCAACAACAGGACCCTGGAAACGCCTCGCAAGTCGGCGGGCAAGTGGGCGACGTGCAGGGTGAGGTTCGCTTTGAAGTTACGGATAAGAGCCTCGACTTTCTCGGTTTCAAGACACTCCGCGACCTGCTCGGCTCGCTGGGCAAATCGAGCTTCGGCCGCCACGACACGCATCATTGGGCCACCGGCATTGAAACCAGCGGCGCTTCGCAGCGTTATCAATTCGGCGACGTGCTGAACCTCGATACCACGACGACGCTCAGTTCGGCGATCTCGCGCGAGGGCATCGGGCTGCCGCTCAATCTGGAATATGACGATCTGCACGTCCACCAATGCGAATTCCAAAGTTCGTGCGCAACGGTGGTGCTCCTCGACTGCTCGCATTCCATGATTCTCTATGGCGAAGATCGTTTTACTCCGGCTAAGAAGGTCGCCATGGCGCTTTCCCACTTGATCCGTACGCAGTATCCCGGTGACTCGCTCTCGCTGGTGCTGTTTCACGATTCAGCCGAGGAGATACCGGTTTCGCAAATCGCGCGCGTCAAGGTTGGCCCCTGGTACACCAATACGCGCGAGGGACTGCGCGTCGCACAGCGCATTCTCGCCCGCCAGCGCAAAGATATGAAGCAGATAGTTATGATCACCGATGGCAAGCCCTCGGCGCTTACGCTTCCCGATGGCAGAATTTACAAGAACGCATTCGGACTCGATCCCCTGGTGGTGAGCGAAACCCTTGAAGAGGTCGCCCGCTGCAAACGATCCAATGTAATGATCAACACATTCATGCTTGCATCCGATTATGGCCTGGTTCAATTCGTACACAAGGTCTCGGAAATGTGCCGCGGCAAAGCCTACTTCACTACGCCTGCTACGCTGGGCGAGTATCTGCTGATGGATTACATGCAGCACAAATCGAAGACCATTCACTGAGTTGGTTAGCCGCCTGGCATCTGCCATTGCGAGTCATCCTACTCGCGAAAAAAGACAAGCCGCGCATCGAAAAAGATAAAGAATAATTCGGGTGCCTTGTGTTGTTGACATTTAGCCCCGTTTAAACTAATCTTTGCCCTATTCATCCTATAGGTGCTCCCGTTGCCGTTTCTGTCGCTGGACCTTGGTTCGTCCGAGTTGAAATTCGCTGTTTACGATATGGATGGCAGTTGTTTGTCCTCTGTAACTATTGAACTGGAGGGCGCTCAGATTCAAGGCTGCCGTGCGGAACTCGATCCGGAACCATTCTGGCAGACAGTATGTAACGGTATCTCGGTCGTGTGTCGCGATCTAAGTTCGCCCTTACAAGGAGCCGCAATTTCCAGTCATGGCGAGAGCTTTGTTCCGCTCGACAAACAGGGTATAGCGATTGGAACTATTCTTCTCAATATTGATTCTCGCGCAAGCGCGGAGATGGCGGAATTTGCCGCCGGATTTGGCGAATCCTCCATCTATAGTCGGACTGGTCTTCCCGGCCATCCCATGTACCCGCTGCCGAAGATTGCATGGATCAGGAAGAACCAGCCGGACGTCTTTCAGCGAACCGCTCGCTTCGTCTGCCTTGAAGACTATATCTTGTCGCGGCTCGGATTGGAGCCCGTGATCAGCAGCCCGCTTGCCTCGCGGACCATGGCTCTCGACATCCGCAGCAATACATGGGCAGAAGAGTTACTAAGCTTTGCCGGGATATCTTCCAGTCAGTTATCGCGCGTCGCTCCTTCGGGCACAGCGGTTGGAGTGGCCGCCCCGCACATTGCCGCGCAGATGGGACTTCCCGCCGGCGTCGTATGGTCCACTGCCGGCCACGATCAAGTTTGTGCTTCGTTGGGTGCCGGCGTACAGGGTGAAGGAACACTGGCTGACGGGACCGGTACGTTTGAGTGTGTAAGTGCTTTGCTCGATGCTCCGCTTTTGTCGGAGACCAGCATGGCCGCAAACCTGCCTTGCGAACGCCATGCGATGCCTGGCAAGTTCCTCACCTTGGCTTACATTCCCGGGGGCATTGCGTTGAAGTGGCTGCGCGATAATTGGGTCCTTTCATCTTCACAGCAACCCAGTACCTCGGGTCAATCAGCCTATAGCAGTATGCTGGCTAATCTCCCCCGCGAGCCCACAGGCCTTTTCTTTTTCCCTTATCTGCTGGGTACGGGAACGCCGTGGCTGGGCAGCGATACGCGCGCTACCATTTGGGGACTTACCGGCAACACAACGCGCCAGGACATAGTCAAGGCCGCGATTGAAGGTGTGTCGTTTGAAATGCGCTGGAATCTGGAAATCTTCAGTCAGGTTGGAATTCGCAAAGATCGCATTCTTGCAGTCGGGGGCGGCGCCAAGTCCGACACATGGCTACAATTGAAAGCAGATATCTTTGAGTGTCCAGTTATCGCAGTTCCCGGAGAAGCCAGTTCACGGGGAGCAGCGATTTGCGCCGCGATGGGCGTGGGTAGCTTCAGCAATTGGAATGAAGCCATTTCCGCGATGGTAAAACCAGGACGAGTGTTTGAACCACGGCCGGCCATGCAACGCCAGTATCAGGAACTTTTCCAGCAATACAAGGAACTTGCCTGCAGGATTTACGATCACCGGTTTCCCCTGCACGGCTGTAACCAAGAGACAGGAGCTAGTGTATGAGTCACACAACGTTCGGCGTTATTGTAGGTAACCGCGGCATTTTCCCAGGCAGCCTGGCGCGCGACGGCCGCGCAGAAATGCTTGCCACTCTGGAGAAGGAAGGATATTACGCGATTTGCCTGACTCCGGAGGATACGCAGTTTGGCAGCGTCGAAACTTTTTCTCAAGCAACAGCTTGTGCAGAGTTATTTCGCCGCAACGCAGACAAGATCGATGGCATTCTTGTCACGCTTCCTAACTTCGGCGATGAGCGCGGTGTCGCCGATGCTATTCGCATGTCGGGTCTCAAAGTGCCGGTTTTGGTTCATGCCTTTCCTGACTCGATAAGTCAGTTCGACATGAAGCAACGGCGCGACGCATTCTGCGGCAAGATGTCGGTTTGTTCAAATCTCTCACAATACAACATTCCGTTTACACTCACCACCAAACACACCGTCGCACCTGACGCTCCCGGATTTTTGAATGACCTGCATAACTTCGCCGCAACGTGCCGTGTGGTGCGCGGCATGAAGAATGCGCGCTTTGGAGCGGTGGGCGCAAGGCCGGGCCCGTTCAACTCCGTGCGCTATAGCGAGAAACTCCTTGAGCACTCCGGTATCACGATCGACACCATGGACATGGCCGAAGCGTTAGCCAGGGCCAACAAACTAAGTGACGGCGATGCTTTGGTCCAGGCCAAATTGCGGGCTATCCAAGGCTACACCAATACTGGTGGCGCTCCCGAGTCGTCGTTGCTCAAGATGGCGAAGTTCGCAGTGGTCGTGGAAAAGTGGGTAGAGGAGAGCCATCTTGTTGGCACCGCGGTACAGTGCTGGAGCGCGCTGCAGGATATCTTCGGCATCGTCCCCTGCACAGTGATGAGCATGATGAGTAATGGCCTTGTGCCGAGCGCGTGCGAGGTGGATGTGATGGGCGCGATCGCCATGTATGCCTTGCAATTGGCATCGGGAACGCCAAGCGCCATCGTCGATTGGAACAACAACTATGAAGACGAAGACGATAAGTGCGTTATTTTCCATTGTTCCAACTTCCCAAAGCATTTCTATGCCGGGACAACGGTTATGGATACGCACGAGATGCTGATGATCAATTCAGGCCGTGAGAATACCTGGGGAACTTTGCAGGGAAAGATGAAGACCGGCCCCGTGACTTTTCTGCGCTTGAGCACCGACGATGTTACCGGACAACTTACGGCCTATGCGGCCGAAGGCGAGTCGATTGCAGACCCGGCGCCCACTTGGGGTGGCATCGGTGTTGTGCAAGTGCCGAAGTTGCAGGAGTTGCTGCATTACATCTGCGAGAAGGGCTTCGAGCACCATGTTTCAGTCAATCTTAGTTCCGTGGGCGCAGGCATCGTCGAGGCCTTGCAGAAATACCTTGGCTGGAACGTATATGCGCACGAAATCCGTGGCGTGGCCGCGAAGCACTAAACGCCGGGAGGAGAAGAAATGTACTTGTGGGGCCGGGATTGGTCACGCTCTGAGTTGGAACAGCGCATTGGATCGCTCTCTCAATTGGGGGGCATCGCGCGTTTTGAATATTGCGACGGCAAAGCTCGCGGTGTTACCGCGCTGCGGGTAAAGACTGCGAGCGGATTCGAGTTTTCCGTGCTTCCGGAAAGAGGCCTGGATATCTTCGAAGCTACTTATCAGGGGAGGTCGCTAAGTTGGCATTCGCCGGTGGGAGTTATGCATCCGGGTTACTACGATCCGCGTGGTCTGGAGTGGCTCAAGACTTTTGCCGGCGGATTGCTCACTTCTTGCGGTCTAAGCGCTGCGGGTTCCCCGTCCGAAGACCATGGAGAACAACTGGGCCTGCATGGGTCTATCTCCACCACTCCCGCTGAGCAAGTGAACTGGTGGCAGGAGTGGGAGAACGACGAACTGCTCATGACGATAAGCGGCAAAATCCGTGAAGCCCGCGTTTTTGGTCCCAATCTGGTAGCCAATCGCACGATCAAAAGTTCTTTGGCCGGGCGGTTTATACGGCTTGAAGACCGGATCGTAAACGAGGGCAACCTTATAACTCCACTGATGCTGGTTTATCACTGTAACTTCGGCTTCCCGCTTCTCACTGACCGCAGTCGTATCTACTGCCCGTCGCAACATGTCGAGGGGCGTACCGACTTTGCCAAACTCCACAAGGAGAGTTGGAATGTCTTTGAGCCACCTGTGCCGGGCATTGAGGAACGAGTCTATTACCACGAAATGGCTCCCGACGAGCATGGCAATGTCCGCGTTCTCCTGGTGAGCGACGATGCAACCCGGGATTTCGGAGTGGAGATAACCTATACCGCTGCCACACTTCCGCGCTTTGTGGAGTGGAAGATGACTGGACAAACGCATTTTGTCCTCGGGCTGGAACCTGCAAACTGCAAAGTGGATGGAAGAAAGGCTGAACGCGACTCTGGAACACTGTGCTTTTTGAAGCCTGGAGAGGAGAAACAGTTCGGCCTCGAATTGCGCGTCCTAGCCGGGTCGCAGGAAGTCTCGGAAGCCATTCAGAGGCAATCAGCCTGAAAACGGGGCGCCTCTCGATTTATCGGGCAAATTTCGGGGAAACGTTATCCCACTTGCCATAGGCAGGCGGATTCGCTAACATTGCCCTGCCTATGAGTAAACGATTTTCTTGCCTCGCGTTTCTTGCCGTCGTAACGATTCCCTTGAGCCTGGCAGCCCAGGCGCCCTCGCTTGCCATTCAGGTGGATCATCCCACGGCCAAAGTCAGTCCGATGCTCTACGGGCTGATGACGGAGGAGATCAATTTCTCCTACGATGGCGGCCTTTACGCTGAGTTGGTTCGCGACCGCACCATAGGCGAGGGCTGGCGGGCGCTCACGCATTGGACCGTGGTGGCGCGTGGAAATTCAGTGGTATCGGTTTCGGCCGATGAGAAGGCCGGACCCAGCGCCGCCGTGCCTCGAAGCCTCAAGGTGAGCGTGACTGCGGCAACGGAAACCGCGCCGGCCGGCGTCCAGAACGACGGTTATTGGGGCATCCCGGTCCGCCCGCAAACTGAATACAGCGGCATTTTCTATGCCAAGACCGATAGCGCCGGGCTTCCCGTCACCGCTAGTTTGGTGAACGATGCAACCGGAGCAACCGCGGCCAGCGCCACCGTGAGCGGACTTAGCGGCGACTGGAAGATGTACACATTCAAGCTGAAAACCGGCGAGGTTGCAGTTACGGCAAACAACCACCTGCTCCTGACGGTTCCGCGCCCGGCAACTGTCTGGTTCGGCCTCGTGTCTCTATTCCCCCCTACTTATCACAACCGGTCTGAGGGCAACCGCATCGACCTGATGGAAAAGCTGGCGGCCATGCATCCCAAGTTCCTCCGCTTGCCCGGCGGCAACTATCTTGAAGGCGACCATATTTCCGAACGCTTCGAGTGGAAGAAGACAATCGGCTGGTGGATCGACCGCCCGACTCATCCCAGCCCCTGGCATTACCGCTCGTCGGACGGCATGGGCCTGCTTGAATTCCTGGAATGGTGCGAGGACCTGAAGATTGAGCCGGTGCTTGCGGTCTATGCCGGCTACTCGATGATGCAGGAGCATGTGGAGCCAGGGCCTGCGCTCGAACCTTACATCCAGGACGCGCTGGACGAGATCGAATACGCGACCGGCGACGCCGCCACCAAGTGGGGCGCCGAACGAGTCAAGAACGGCCACGTCGCCGCCTTCCCGCTCCACTATGTCGAGATAGGCAACGAGGATTGGTTTGATAAGTCAGGCTCCTATGACGGCCGCTATGCGCAGTACTACAAGGCGATCAAAGGGCGCTATCCGAATCTTCAGTTAATCGCAACCGCGCCGATCAAGAGCATGAAGCCCGATGTCCTCGACGAACATTTCTATATGTCATCGGAGCAGTCGTTCTCCGACGCGAACCACTATGACAAGACCGACCGCGGCGGCCCCAAGATCTTTGTCGGCGAATGGGCCACGCGCGAAGGAGAGCCCACGCCGAACCTCGAAGCCGCGCTGGGCGACGCGGCCTGGATGACCGGCATGGAGCGCAACAGCGACATTATCATTATGGCCAGTTATGCACCCCTCTTTGTGAATGTGAACCCGGGCGGTATGCAATGGGAGACGGACTTGATCGGCTACGACGCCCTCGCCAGTTATGGCTCGCCCAGTTACTGGGCACAGGTGCTCTTCGCCAAGTATCTGGGTACAGAGGTGGTCGCTTCAACGCTCTCAGATGCCGGCCCGCGTGTCTATGCTTCGGTAACGCGCGACGAGAACAAGCGCAAGCTGTTTGTCAAGGTTGTGAATGCTTCTTCGGATGCAAAGCCGCTGAACATCACCCTTGATGGCGCGACCAAAGTAACACGGGAAGCAACATTCATCACATTGAGCGGCAAGTCCCCGAACGCGACGAACAGCATCACCAATCCCAAGGCGGTTGAACCGGTGGAGCGAAAGATAAGTATCGCAGGTCCCAGGTTCACGCAGAGTTTTGCGCCGTACTCGATCAATGTACTTGAGGTGAGTTACTAATCACCAAGATTAGCAATAACGGTGCATCTGGAAACTGTGTCACAGCCGATTCCCTCAGGGGCTAAAGCCCACTGATTTTATTGGCCCTGTCCAGCCGGGGACCTGCTTTACA
>PLZC01000288.1 GCA_003151985.1 Acidobacteriaceae bacterium | reverse complement strand
GTGTAGAGTGCAATATTCCCTCCGGGGCTAAAGCCCTAAGCTTATTTTCCGGATCTTGCGGCACGGCTGAAGCCGTGCTCTTTCAAAGCCGCTCTACACCGACATGAGAAATGCTCTAGCTTTCATTCGAATCCGCAACTTGAAACGGGCGCCAATCCTCAGAGGATGGCGCCCGTTTTTTGTTGAAATGGATCGGCTTCAACCCACTGCGGTGTCAGACTTCGGCTCTACCGGCAGAACGACCGAGAATACTGTCCCTTGTTTCCCGTCGGCTGTGCGAGATCGCACCCGGATGGATCCGCCGTGCTTCTCGACGATCTGGGAAGCCACCCAGAGACCAAGGCCTGTCCCGGTGGGTCCTTTGGTCGTGAACAGGGGCTCGAAGATACGCTTCAGGGTAGCGGCTTCGATGCCATGGCCGTTGTCGGCCACCGTGACCCGGACCCGGGGACGATTGGTTATGACGCAGGTTGAGCGAGAAATGCGAAGCTCTATGACCCCTTCCGGGCCAAGGGCATCCATGCTGTTTCCCAAGAGATTCGCGAAGACCTGGCGCAACTCGCCGGGTATCGCCGTCACCAGGAGGTCGCCGTCAAATTGCTTGTCGATTCTGGGGCGTGTCTTCTTGATCTTGCTGCGCAACACGTCGATGGCAGAATCCAGGACCGAGTTCACGGACACGGGAACAGGGACGGTGGTCTCGCGATAGAACCCCAACGTCTGGCGAGTGATGTGGGCAATTCGGGCGAGTTCGTCGTCTGCCATATCGAGGAATCTGCAGACGGAATCGGGGTCCTTCACATTCAGTCGTGCAAGGTAGAGAGTGTTGGTGATCGCCTCCAGCGGGTTGTTGATTTCATGGGAGACGCTGGCAGCCATCCTGCCCACTGAAGCCAGCTTCTCACTTCGCAGCAGAGCTTCTTCCGCCCGCCTGCTATCGGTGATGTCGGTATTGGTGCCGAACCAGCGCATCACCTTGCCCTCGGCGTTGCGGACCGGCATGACGCGTGTGAGGAATGAACGAAAGACGCCATCGGCGCCTCGCAGAGGGAAGACCATGTCGAACGGTTCTCCTGTGGCGACGGAACCATTCCAGCGCTCAAGAACCTTGGGCAACTCATTCGGGTCATGGACAGATTGCCAACCCCTTCCCTCCATTTGTTCCGGCGTGGCGCCGGTGTACTGATACCAGCGCTCGTTGTACCAGAAGATGAAGCCGTCGGCGTTAGCCATCCAGCACAACTGGGGGATGGAATTGGCGAGGTTTCGAAACTGTTCTTCACTTGCGCGCAAGGCCTCCTCGGCATTTTTGCGCTCGGTAATGTCCCGCGCAATGATCGAGGCGCCGATGACCTTTCCCGTTCCGTCAACGATCGGCGAAACGCTAAGCGAAACATCGATCAATTCGCCGTCTTTTCTTTTGCGGACGGTTTCGTAGTGCTCGATGCGCTCGCCTTTGGCCACGCTTTGCAAAATGATTTGCTCGTCACCTCGGAGTTCCACGGGAATCAACATGGAAACGGGTTTGCCAATCATCTCGGCGGAATAGCCATAAAGCCGCTCCGCCCCTCGATTCCAGCTTGTGATCACGCCTTGCAGGGTTTTGCCCAAAATGGCGTCGGCAGACGAATCCACAATCGCGCTTGTAAGGCGCATCGCCTCGATGGCCCGCCTTCGCTGTGTGACATCGTGGAAGACCAGCACTACGCCAAGTACGTTGCCGGCGGCGTCGAAGATCGGCGCGGCACTGTCCTCGATGGGGATTTCGCGGCCATCGAGCGACACGAGCGACGTGTGATTGTCGAGGGCGACGGCGCGCCTTTCCTTCAGCGCGCGGGACACAACATCTTCCGCCGTCTCGCGGGTCTGCTCGTGGATAACGCTGAACACTTTCTGGATTGGCTGCCCGGCGGCCTCGTCAGGCTTCCAGCCAGTTAACGCGGCGGCAACCGGATTCAGATAGGTGACCCTGCCGCTTGTGTCTGTGGTCATCACCGCATCGCCAATGCTGGCCAGCGTTACTCGTAGCCGTTCCTGGCTCTCACGCAGCGCATCCTCGGCCAGCTTTCGTTCGGTAAGGTCCACGACCGCGATGCCGATTCCAGTGATCTTGCCGGCCGCGTCCCTGGTTGGTTCATAGTGGTGGTCAAGGAACATCCGCCGGCCATTGCTGGTAACCCAGTGCTGCAGGTGCGCCTCCGTCCCGGTCTCCAGCACTTTGCGCTTGCTTTCAAGAATGACAGGGATATCTTCCGGAGCGAACAAGTCGGCATCCGTCTTTCCGACAATCTCATCGGCTTGCAGCGTGCGCTGGTTGTAGGACCACCGGTAGACAAGGTTCGGGTCCTGCACGGCGACGGAGACCGGGGCGTTGGCGAGCGCCAACCGGAACCGCTCCTCGCTCTCCCGCAACGTCCTTTCGGCCTGGGCGTGGGCGGCACGCAATCGCAGGGTTTGGATGCCAAACGCGAGATCTTCGGCCAGTTCCGTCAGCAGGTCCACCTCACCTTGCGAAAACGAATCCGGCTCCCTGGAATAGATGGTGATAGCTCCCCATGATTCGTCCTGCCTTTTGAGGGGAATCCCCACCGCGGAAGCATAGCCACGCTTGCTGGCCTCGTGCCGCCAGGGCAAAAAGTTGGGATCGGTGAGCATGTTGCGGCAAATCGATGGTTTTTCAGTGCGGATGGCAGTTCCGACAGGGCCACGGCCACGTTCGCTCTCGTCCCAAGTGACTCGAATCGACTCCAGGTACCCCTCTTCAAAGCCCGAACTGGCAACCGGCCGGACAGATTTGCTCTCGTCATTCTCGGCAAATCCGATCCACACCATCGTATGACCGCAATCGTTCCTGATGATGCGGCACACCTCTGCAAGAAACGCGGCCTCGTCGCTGGCGTGCAGCAACGCCTGGTTGCTGTTGCTGAGCGCTTTCATCGTGCGGTTGACCCTGTTGAGCCGCTCTTCAGCCTGTTTGCGCTCAGTGATGTCCGTGACAAACGAGTAGTAATACAGCGGCTCTCCTTCAGGGTCTCTGACAAGGTGAACCAGCAACTCGACCGGCACGCGCGTGCCATCCTTTCGGGTGTACTCTTTTTCGTAACGAACGGGCAGGCCCGTGCGGCGCAACTCGGCAAATTGTATTTGTTCGACGGCGCGCCACTCCGGCGGAGTGAGAGCAAGCGCCCAATCGATGGACCTGAGTTCCTCGCCGGTGTAGCCCGTAAGCTCCTCAAACGCACGGTTGATCAAGCCCAGCCGTCCATCTGGATAGCCGATGTCCAGCGGCTGTGACGAAAGACGGATCATGTCGGCAAGAAACTGGCTTTCCTTTTGGCTGTCTCGGAGCGCCTGCTCAGCCCTCTTTCGCTCGGTGATATTGCTGAAGAGAATGGCGACCTGGCGGCTTTCCGGCCGGCCCACTCGATAAGCGAAGACTTCAAACCAACTGTTCAGCGCCTTGGTTTCACTTTCGATGCGAACGGGTTCGCCCGTGAGAGCGACTCGTCCGCACAGCTCATACCAATACGACGCGTTGCCGGGAGCAATTTCGCGAATCGTCTTTCCGCGCACATCGTGCAGTCCTGTCTGCGCTTCAAATGCGGGATTCGTTTCCAGAAAGCCGTAATCGACCGGGCGCTGCTCGGCGTCGAAGATCACTTCGATGACGCAGAATCCCTCGAGCATGGTGTCGAAGAGGCTGCGGTACTTTTCTTCGCTCGCCCGCAGTGCCTGCTCGGCTCTTTCCCGTTTAGCAATGTCGGCTTTCAGTTCCGCATTGGCGGTCTGCCATTGCAGGGTGCGCTCGGAGACCAGCACTTCCAGGCGGTCTTGATACGCCTTGATTTGCGTTTCGTTCCGCCTGCGCTCGGAGATATCCGTCTCCATCTTCAGGACCAGCGGAGAACCGTCCACATCGGTAAACGGGATGTCGTAAACCTCGATGAGAGCGCCGTCAGGGTGGGAGACCTCCCAACGATGGGGCTTGCCGGTTTCCAGGCCGGTAAAGCTTTCGCAAACTTCGCACGGCTCCGTGCGGCCAAAGCGCGCTTCATAACAGCGGCGGCCGTCAGCCTCGCCGAATTTTTCGCGGGAGCCATGGTTGGCAAAAACCATGCGGTGATCCGGCGTGAGCAGGCTGATCATCTGGGGCAGCGTTTCCAGGACTCCAAAGAATCGCTGGCGCTCAGCGCTTGTGGCCTCAGAGACCTTCCGCACCTCCTCCGCCTTGCTGCGCTCGGCCTCGACCGCTTTCTCCAACTGGTAAGCTGCCAGTTTTTGGCGGTTGCGGTGGAAGAGCTCTGTAATTACGCAAATGCTGGCTCCGGATATGAAGAAGACCGCCAGGCTAACGACGTCCGCGGGATTGGCGATTGCGAAATGCCCCCGGGGTGGAAGCGCCAAATAGTCCGCCGCCAGCACGGAGAGCACACTGGCCAACAGGCCGGCCCACATGTCGCCCAGCAACACCGCAACGATCACGGCCGGAGAAAAGGTAATGTAGGGGGGCAACGCACCGAACTTTTGTTCCAGCACCTCTCGAAACAACACGGCGAGTGCGACCGCAACCACAGCCACTATGTAGCGAGCGGGCTTGTTACGTATAAGACGTGAGCTCGTTTTGGAAACGTTTTCCGGCAACTGGCCTCTCCTCAATACCGGGATGAAACTCGGAAACGAGAATGTTGGGGAACAAACGTCGTCGCCGCTCGTTTTTCGCTTTGACTTGAGTATGGTCAATTCTGCTTACAAAGTCACCAAAATTGATGCCTGCATTCGCAGTTATGTGACCAAAGTCACAATCGGCAAGAACCTGTAATCGGAAGCTCTCTTTGCGGGCCTTTGTCCGCAAGCCCCTTCTCTGCGAAACTGGAGACATGGCTCACCCCTTGCCGGCCCTGATCTTCGACCTGGATGGAACCCTGACGGACTCCAAACCCGGCATTGTGGACTGCCTGCGCAAGGTGATTGACGACAGAAAGCTGGGCGATCATGGTCCGCTGGACCGCTTCGTCGGGCCGCCGGTGGAAGAGTGGACCGTGGAATTGATGCCGCTGGGAAGCGAAGAGGAGCGTGTTTCCCTGGCCCGCGACTACCGCAGTTGCTACGACCGCGAAGGCTGGAAGAACAACTCAGTTTATCCCGGCGTCCGCGAGCTGCTGGCCCAGCTTCGCGATGAGGGATTCCCGCTCTACGTGTGTACGTCGAAACACGACCGCTTTGCGCAGCGCATCCTGGATTACTTCGAGCTGACCCCCTTCTTCGCGGCTGTTTATGGCGACAAGCTCGAGTATGCCAGCCACAGAAAGGCGGACCTGCTGGCCCTGCTGCTGCGCGAACAATCGCTGAGCAGGGTTTCCGCCTGGATGATTGGCGACCGGAGCTTCGATATCGAGGCCGCGCACGAGAACGATTTGCGCTGCCTGGCCGCAGGATGGGGCTATGGTTCGGCGGAAGAGTGCGCATTGGCCGACGCTGTGGCGGCTACTCCGGCTGACGTGCCGGCTCTTCTGTCTCCGCGCAGAATTGTCGCGGTTTGAGAGGGCCGCATAACAGGCTGCGGAAAAGGACAATTCCGGCCAAAGGCCGGGCCTAAACAGGCTGCGGAAAAAGGATTGATTCAGGGGAAAAACCTGAAAAACCGTCCCTCAGGGGCTAAAGCCCAGTTCATTCTATTGATCTTATCGGCACGACTGAAGTCGTGCCCTTTCAAAACGATGCCTTTTCCGCAGCCTGTATAGGCCGTCCAATTGAGGCGGTATTCAGGGGCCTGAAGGCGCCTTCAGGCCCCTGCTCCCTCCGTCCTCCCTCCTGTCGTTAGTTTTTCTGCAACCTGTTTAGCCCTCGAGGGATTGTACTTTTCAACATTGCATTCCCTCGGCAGCTACAGCCACGCCCGTATTTGGTCCTGCCTCGGCACGGCTGAAGCCATGCCCTTTCAAAACAACGGGTTTTCCGCAGCCCGCAATGGGGCGCCCTTTTTTGAGTTGCCGAATGCGATTCTTTTGTTAAAAGCCGGAGCTTTTCCGTGCGGAATGCCGGGAAGACGCTGTAGACTTGCCAACACGCGCAGTGGACGAATACGATGGCCCGCACTACTCAGAAACAAAAGCTTTTTAACGGCAGGGACCAATCCTGGATGCAGTTCAACCGGCGTGTGCTTGANNGAGGACGGCTACCGCGAGCAGGGCTACGACGGGTTGCGCCCGGATGAGGCGCTGGCTGCCTTGACGGCTGACATTCACGACTTCGTCGATGCCCAGTACCGGTGCTGGAACGATCGCCTGCTGCCGGAGTTGCACAAACAGGGCATCCGGCTGCTGGACTGGGAAGAACTGGACGACGAGGCCCGCGCCTTTGCCCAGGGCT
>PLZC01000188.1 GCA_003151985.1 Acidobacteriaceae bacterium | reverse complement strand
CTTTTTCCTGCTGGGCATGGTGTGGTTGTTCTCGCAGACGGGCACGCTGCTGTTCTATAACAACGGCGCGGGGTCGATGGAACCGGGAGCATTGGCAGGATTACTGGCGCAACCGGCGGCGTTAGGTCTGACGGCAGCGGGCGCGATTGCCCTGTTGATCTTTGCCGGGGCGGCGGNNTGATTCACGCGGCGACCATGGTGGCGGCGGGCGTTTATCTTATCGCGCGAGTGTATCCGCTGATGCAGGCAGGGGCTCAACTCGGTGGGACGACGACGGCGCTGACGGTTGTTACGTGGGTGGGGGCATCGACGGCGGTCTTTGCCGCGCTGATTGCGGTGGCGCAGAACGACATCAAGCGCATCCTGGCTTACTCGACCATTTCGCAGTTGGGTTACATGATGGCCGGCCTGGGCATGGGCGGGGTGGCGGTGGGCATGTTCCACCTCATCACCCACGCGTTTTTCAAGGCGCTTCTATTCATGGGCGCGGGCTCGGTGATTCATGGCTGCCACGAGGAGCAGGACATTCGCAAGATGGGAGGCCTCAAGGCCGAGATGCCATTGACATTCGCGACCTACGCCGTGGGTATGCTGGCTCTGTGCGGGTTTCCGCTGCTGTTCTCAGGCTTCTGGAGCAAGGACGGCATTCTGGAAGCGGCCCAGCATTGGAGCGTGGCCAAGGGGCCATTTTACATGCTGGTGTTTGGCGCTCTGCTGACCGCCTTCTACATGACGCGACAGGTGGCTTATGTCTTCTTTGGGCAGAGGCGAGGATCGACACCCGCACACGAAAGCCCCAAAGCGATGACCGCGCCGCTGGCGATTCTTGCCTTCTTCGCCGTGGCGCTGGGGTTTATTGGCACGCCGGCGTGGCCCTGGTTCAGAGCGTTTCTTGAAGGCCGCGCCGCTGGGTTTGATCTGCATGCATTTTCAGAGCCGGGGCTGAAGGGGTTGATGGCGACTTCGACGATGGTGGTTTTCCTGGGTCTCGGGTTGGGTTGGTGGATCTACGGCGGAAAGTCGCCGAAGCCCGGGGAACTCGACGCAATGGAGAGGTCTGCGCCGATGATCTGGGGTTGGTTGCGCGACCGGCTTTACGTGGATGAGTTCTACGGGGCAACGGTGGTTGCGTTTTACGGCTGGTGGGCTCGGGTTGCGGACTGGGTTGACCGCAGAGTTTGGGGTGGGTTGGTGACCGGGGTTGCGTGGAGCTTCCGAGGCTGGGCTCAGTTGAACCGGTTCCTCGATAACAACTGGGTGGATGGCAGCTTCGACAAAGGTTGCGAAGAACTGTCGGCTGGCGGCGGATTGCTGGCGCGAATGCAGACCGGGCGCGTGCAAGCGTATCTTCGTTGGTTGGCGTTGGCCGTGGTGGCGCTGGTGGCGATTCTGATATGGAGCAGCCGGGCATGAGCGGATTTCCGATATTGACGCTGTTGACAGTGCTGCCTGTGGTGGGGGCGGCGGTTGCTCTTTGGTCGGGCAGGCATGCGCGGAACGTGGCACTTATTACGACGCTGGCCAGTTTGACGCTTGCGCTGGTGGTGTGGATCCGGCTACCCGTGGATGGGAGCATCGGGCTCGTGGAGCAGGCCGCATGGGCGCCGTCCCTGGGCATTGAATATCACCTGGGCGTGGATGCGCTGGGCGCGCTGATGCTGGTGCTCTCGGCCATTGTGACGTTGATGTCAGTGGACGCGGCACACCGGGTGCATCATCAGCCGGGGCTCTACTTTTGCCTGGTGCTGGTGCTCGAGGCAGGCCTCTTCGGGACGTTTACGGCGTTGAATTTTTACCACTGGTTCTTGTTCTGGGAACTTAGCCTCGTTCCCGCGTTTTTCCTGATTAAACTTTGGGGCGGCGCAAAGCGTGGGCCGGCGGCTACGCAGTTTTTCGTCTACACCATGGCGGGAAGCGTGGCGCTGCTGGTGTCGTTCCTGGCCGTGTTCCTATCGACGGGAAGTATGGATTTCGTCCACCTGAGTTTGCTGGCTTCGACGGGCGAGTTGGAGCAAATGGTGACGGCGCACCTGGGTCCGGTGATGCTTTGGCTTGCTGTCGGTGTGTTGGCCGGGTTTGCGGTGAAAGTGCCCATGGTGCCTTTTCACACGTGGCTGCCCAACGCTTATGCCGAGGCGCCTTCACCGGTGACGATGCTATTGACTGGGGCCATGTCGAAGATGGGCGTCTACGGTTTGCTGCGGATTGCGATTCCGCTGTTTGGACCGCAGATCGCACAGATGCGCACGCCGCTGCTGGCGCTGGCCGTGGCTACGGTGGTGATGGGGGCATGGGCGGCCGTGGCGCAAAAGGACTTGAAGCGCGTCTTCGCGTACATGTCGGTGAATCACCTGGGCTATTGCCTGCTGGGGATTTTTGCGCTGGCAACGCCTGCGGCCGGCGCTGCGGCAGAGGCAAGCCAGGCGGCGGCATTGAACGGCGTGATTTTGCAAATGTTCAACCATGGCGTGACGGCGGCGGCGCTGTTCTGGTTTGTCGCGATGATTCAAACGCGAACTGGCGGGCATCGCGGCATCGACGACTTTGGCGGGCTGCGCAAGCCGGCGCCGGTGCTGGTCGGGCTCATGGGGATTGCGCTGTTCTCATCCCTGGGGCTGCCGGGGCTGAATGGATTTGTCGGCGAGTTCCTTATCTTCCGCGGCGTGTTTCCACTGGCCTGGGTGGCGGCCACGGTTTCGATTCTCGGCCTGCTGGTGACGGCGGCCGTGATCTTGACGGTGATTCAGAAAGTCTTCACTGGTCCGGTGCGGGAGCATTTGGCTACTTTTCCCGATCTGCATCACGGCGAGCGGCTGGCGCTGGCTCCGGTGATAGGCGTGATATTTCTTCTGGGCCTGGTGCCCCAACTTGTGGTGGACAGCTTGAACCCAACCGTCATGAACCTGCTGGCGCACTGGAGATTTTAGATGTTGGCTTGGACGATCTATATCTCGTTTGCCGGGGCGGCGCTTCTGGCGCTGATGCCGAAGGGCAGGAACGACCTGTCGCGCTGGCTGGCGCTGGCAGTGGCCGTCGCGGGGCTGGCGCTTGCCGTGGCGGGGTTTGCGGCAGGCATGGGGCACGCAAGGCAGGTGATTGTGGATTTGCCCTGGGTGCCTTCGATGGGGATTCACTTCCTGCTGGCTGCCGACGGAATCAGTCGCGTGCTGGTGTTGCTGACTGGCCTGGCTGCAGTGGCAGGGGTGCTGTTCAGTTGGAACGTCGAACTGCGGACTAATGAGTTCTTCGCGTTTTTTCTGGCGCTGATCGGCGGGGTCTACGGCGTCTTTCTCAGCTTCGATTTGTTTCTGCTTTTCGTGTTTTATGAAATCGCCATTGTGCCCAAGTACTTCCTGATCGCCATCTGGGGATCGACGCGGCGGGAGTATGCGGCGATGAAGCTGGCGATCTACTCCTTTGCAGGCTCGGCGATGGTGCTGATCGGCCTGCTGGCGGCTTACGCAACTGCGGGGAGCCACTCGACCGGGCTGGTTGAACTGGGACATGCGGGCCTGCCGGCGAGCTTTCAGATGTGGGCCTTCCCATTAGTTTTTGTGGGATTCGGAATTCTCGCCGGCCTGTGGCCGTTTCACACCTGGGCGCCCACCGGTCACGTGGCCGCGCCAACAGCCGCTTCCATGTTGCTGGCCGGGGTGGTGATGAAACTGGGCGCTTACGGGTGCCTGCGCGTGGCGATCGGGCTGTTTCCGCACGGTCTCGACCCGTGGGGATTTTCGCTGGCGGGGATTGGCTCGTGGCGTGATGTGTTTGCCATTCTGGCGGTGGTGGGCATTGTGTACGGGGCGCTGGTGGCGCTGGCGCAGACTGACTTCAAGTTTGTCATCGGCTACTCCAGCGTGAGCCACATGGGCTTTGTGCTGCTGGGGCTGATGACGCTCAATCAAATTGGCCTCACGGGCGCGGTGATGCAGATGTTTTCACACGGGGTGATTGCGGGGCTTCTGTTCGCCATCGTGGGGCGCATCGTCTACGACCGCACACATACGCGGCGGTTCGCTGAGTTGGAGGCGATGCACCTGTCGAAGCGTCTGCCGTTTGCCGCGTGGGCGTTCGTGATTGCCGGCATGGCGTCGATGGGGCTGCCGGGGTTTTCGGGGTTTGTGGCGGAGTTGCAGGTGCTGGTGGGGGCCTGGATTGCCAAGCCATGGTGGACGGCGGCGGCGGGCGTGGGGATCGTGGTGGGCGTGGCGTATACATGGCGTGCGCTGCAGAAGGCGTTCTTCGGGGATGTGCTGCCGAGCGCGCACGTGCTGGAGCAGGAGCACGGGCACAAGTTCGCGGCGATTACCTGGCCTGAAGTTACAGGGGTGGCGTTGCTGGGCGGGGTGAGCCTGGCGGTTGGGCTTTATCCGCGAATACTGCTGGATGCGATTGAGCCGGCCGTGAAGACGCTGCTTGCGGGAGGGGGACGATGAACTACGCCGATCTCTTCCGCGTGACGCTGCCGGAGACGGCGCTGGAATTAGCGGCGCTCGTGGTGCTGGTGGTGGACCTTGGGTTTTTGCGCAAGGCAGCGCTCAAGGTGCGTGTTGCGGTGGCGGCGCTGCTTGGCGTAGCCGGTTGCTGCGTATCGCTCTGGGCCATGCAGGGCCAATGGCAGGGGCCCTTGCGCCTTGAGGGCAGCCGCGACGTGCTCCTCGCCACCGGCGGCAATGCCGCCATCGCGCAGATTGGCATCCTCGTCCTCACCGGGCTAACACTCCTGCTGCTCATCGACTCCACCTTCACGCAGAATTCCGGCGAGTACGTATCCGTAGTGCTCATGGCGGCTTCGGGCGGCATGCTGATCGCCGCGGCGCAGGATCTGCTCGTCATCTTCGTCGGTCTCGAGCTGCTGTCGCTTGGCCTCTACATCCTGACAGCCTTCGCCAAGCAATCCGGCAAGAGCGCCGAAGCCGCGCTCAAATACTATCTCTTCGGCGGCATGTCGGCAGCCTTCCTACTCTTCGGCTTCAGCTATTTGTATGGACTTTCGGGTTCGACCTATCTGCCTCGCGTCGTCTACGGCGTCGACATGGCTGCCGCTCACGGCGGCGCGCCGTTGCTTGCCATCGCTCTGGTCATGATAGCCGCCGGCCTCGGCTTCAAGGTCGCCGCCGTGCCGTTCCATCTGTGGGCGCCCGATACTTACGAGGGCGCGCCCGCTCCGGCGGCCGCTTTCATCGCCTCAGTCTCGAAGGTTGCGAGTTTCGCACTGCTCATCTCCATCAGCTACACGGCGCTCAATTACATCAGGAGCTTGATGCAGGAGTCTCCCGTAACGGGCGGCCATAGCTATAACACGGCAGCCGCGTTCTCCGTGAGTGGTCCAGAGCACGTCGCGCTCACGCTCAGCCTTTTCGGTGGCTGGACCTCAATCTTGATTGTGCTTGCCGTTGCGTCCATGATTTTTGGCAACCTCGCGGCCCTTGCGCAGATCGGCGTTCGCCGCCTGGTTGCCTACTCGGCCGTTGCGCATGCTGGCTATATCCTGCTCGGCCTGGCCTTCTTCTTCTGGGGCAATCACAGCGCTCAGGCCGTGCTCTACTACATCCTCACTTACGGCCTGACCACCATCGGCGCTTTTGGCGTGGTGGATGTGGTGCAGCGAGCGACGGGCAGCGATCGGTTTGACGCTTTTCTGGGGCTGCACAAGCGCAACCCAGTGCTGGCGGCGGTGCTGCTGGTGCTGTTTCTTTCGCTGGCAGGGATTCCTCCGCTGGTAGGCTTCTGGGCCAAATTCAACTTGTTTGCGGCGGTGCTTGGCGTTTCAGCGGGGCCGGTGCCGTTTGCGCTGGTGGCGTTGGCTGTCGCGCTTAGCGCGGTTTCACTCTACTACTATTTGCAGGTGCTCAAGCGGGCTTACGTGATGCCTGGCGTGGATGAGACGCCGATCAAGGTGCATCCGGTCACGATGGCCGTGCTGGTGCTGATTGCGGCGGCGGTGGTGGTGCTGGGGTGTTTCCCGGCGCTGCTACAGGGGTGGATTGCCGGCTTCTATCCGGTGTTGTAGGACCCTGGATAACGAAAGCGTACCGAAAAAACCGTTGCATAAAATTACGACTATTTGGCGCACACTATTCAAAGTAGATTCCGCGATTCCACAATAACCGCGGCGGAACTCCGCTTGGGTCCAACTGGCTCGTGGCCCTCAAGGGCCCTTGTCACCTTCCAATTCGAGCCGAAAGCCTAAAAAATCTGCCGACCCCCACCCCCCTCCCGCTTCGGAGGCACTTTTCCAACCCAACAACGTTTGTAACTAACTGATAATGAATAGCTTGTAAATTCTACCTACTAACCACAGGTAATCACCAGGAGCAGATTTCAGCGTGTTTTGAGCTAAAAGAGCCGCTTTTTGCGCTGTCTAAAGGAAGTATTCGAAGTCTGTCTCGATCTTCAATCGGCGATGGATTTTCAGGATGTGGCCGGAAAGGCGCGCGGGATTCAACTCGACATAGTTGCGCGGGCCGTGCCAGAGGTAGCGCTCGCCGGTGAGCATGTCTTCGGCTTCGTAGGCGCGGTCGGCGGGGATTTCCAGTTGATCGAGCGGGAGCGTTACGAAGCCGGACTGAGTGTGATAGGGGTCGAGGTTGACGACGGTCAGAACCAGATTCGAGCGGTCCTCGGACTCCTTGGTGTAGGCGATGAGCTGGTCATTGTCGATGGAGTGAAAGCGGAGCGACCAGTCGCTTTGCAGAGCCGGATTGCTGTTGCGAATGGCGTTCACTCGGGCCACGACGGGGCGCAGACTATCGGGCCGGTCGAGATCCCAGTGGCGGATTTCGTACTTTTCCGAGTTGAGATATTCCTCGCTGCCGTGACGGATAGGCTTGTTTTCCATCAACTCGAATGCGGGGCCGTAGATGCCGTAGTTCGCGCCGAGCGTGGCGGCGAGAAGGAGACGGATGACGAAAGCTGCGCGGCCATCCACCTGCAGAAACTCGGTGAGAATGTCGGGCGTGTTGGGCCATTGGTTGGGGCGGAAGAACTCGCGCACCGGGGACTGCGATAACTCGGTGAGATAGACGGCGATTTCGGCCTTGCCGTTCCGCCAGGGGAAGTAAGTGTACGACTGGCTGAAGCCTAGCTTGGCAAGCCGGTACATGATCTTTGGGCGCGTGAAGGCCTCGGCGAAAAACAGAACCTCGGGATGGTCGCGCTTGATCTCGGCGATAGCCCACTCCCAGAAGGGGAACGCCTTTGTGTGAGGGTTGTCGACGCGGAAGATAGTGACGCCCTGGGCAATCCAGTACAGGAAGACGCTCTTCAGCTCCTCCCACATGCCTTGCCAGTCATCGCTTTCAAAATCGAAGGGGTAGATGTCCTGGTATTTCTTCGGCGGATTTTCGGCGTATTGAATGGTTCCATCCGGGCGCTTGCGAAACCATGATTCATGGTCGCGCACATAAGGGTGATCGGGAGCCGCTTGAAACGCGATATCGAGTGCGACAGTAAGATCCAGTTCCTTGGCGCTGGCGACGAAGCTGCGAAAATCTGCCAAGGTGCCCAGCTCGCGGTGAATCTCTTTGTGTCCGCCGTCCGCCGAACCAATGGCCCAGGGGCTGCCGCAGTCGCCGGGCTCGGACTCGGGGGTGTTGTTGGGGCCTTTGCGGAACATGCGGCCGATGGGATGGATGGGCGGGAGATAGACCACGTTGAAGCCCATCTCGGCGACGTATGGCAGGCGCTTTTCACAATCGGCAAACGTGCCATGGGCTACGGGTTGGGGCGCTGTGGAGCGGGGAAAGAATTCGTACCATGAACTGAAGCGGGCGCGCACAGGATCGACGACGATCGAGAGTTCGCGATCGGATTCGGTGGCGAAGCGCTTGTCGGGGTAGCGCAGGATCAATTCGTGAAGCGCGGTGTCGGTTGCATGGATGCGGAGATCTGCCACGCGGTCACCAGAGCGCAGAACGGATGCACGTTTCAGAAGCAACGCGGCGTCTTTGGCAGAGGCCCTGCCGGCGGTCTCGGCGATCAGGTCGGCGCCAATGAGGTAGTCGACGGGCGCGTCCGTGTCGGCGGCGATGCGTTTCAGCAGATCGCGGCGCCACGTCTCAAAATGATCGACCCAACCCTGGACCTTGAATCCGTAGCGACCGATTTCGCCGACGCGGAATACAGCCGTCCATCGGTCGTTGACCAGGGCCTGCATGGGAATTTCGGTCCAGGATTCGGAGCCTGCACGATGCGCGAGTAGGGAAGCGGCGATCGCGTCGTGTCCGTCGGTGAAGATGTCGGCTTCAACGTGGACCAGATCGCCCACGGTTCGCTTTGCAGGAAAGCGTCCACCGTCTACCACGGGGGAGATGCCTTCGATAATGACTCGTTTGCGTCCGTCGTTCTGAGGAAGTGTCATGGGAGTGCTGTTCTCTCTACAGGTTTACACCACTATTGTAGCGGTCTTGAGGGTGTAAGACATCGAGTTAGCGCGCCCGCTGCGGTCGGCACGTTGGCGAGTTAGCGGCGATTGGTGCTGCGGTCATTGGTAGTTATTCGCGCGTTGTTTGCTTCGTTCGATCAGGTGCCGGTAGAGGGCGATGGTCTGGTGGGCGATCGCAGTCCAACTGAAGACGTCTTCCACGCGGCGACGGCCGGCATCGCCGAAGCGCCTGCACCTGTCCGGGTCGAGCAGCAGTTGATTGATGCGCGCCGCAAGGTCGCGTGCGAATGTCTCCGGGTGGCGCGGAAAGCTGGTGACGGGGTCCTGGTCGAAAGGCACCAGGTAACCCGTCTCGCCATCAACGACAACTTCCTTGATGCCGCCGGTGGCGCTGGCAACAACCGGGGCGCGGCAGGCCATGGCCTCAAGATTGATGATGCCGAATGGTTCATAGACCGATGGGCAACAGAAGACGCGGCAATTGCTGTAGAGCTGGATGGCTTCCGGTTTGGTGACCATCTTCTCAATCCACACGATGCGGGGATGGTGGCGGCGCGCTTCATCCACCTTGCCGCGCAACTCGGAGGCGATCTCCGGTGTGTCGGGCGCTCCGGCGCAGAGAACGACTTGCGTTTCCGGCGGCAAGTAGCTGATGGCGTCAACGAGATGGGTTACGCCCTTCTGGCGTGTGATGCGGCCTACAAACAGGACATAGGGCACGGCCGGGTCGACACCGTAATCGAGAAGTGCCTTGGTCTCGGAGGTTCTCTGGTATTCGGCTAGGTCGATGCCGTTATAAATTACGTGAATGCGAGCGGGGTCGACGTCAGGGTAGGCGGTGAGTATGTCTTCCTTCGTTCCGTTGGAGACGGCGATGATGGCGTCGGCATCGTGAATGGCCGTGTGCTCCATCCACGAGCTCATGGCGTAGCCGCTGCCAAGTTGCTCGGACTTCCATGCGCGCAGCGGCTCCAGCGAGTGGGTGGTTAGCACAAAGGGCATGCCGTAGAGCTTCTTGGCGAGGAAGCCGGCCATTGACACGTACCAAGTGTGGGTATGAACAATATCGATATCTTCGAGGGCCTTGACCTGCGAGAGGTTAAGGCTGAAGGCCTCGAGGGCGCCTTTGAATTTGCCTTCGGTGCCGGCTGATATCTCGGCCCATGGCTCCGCTCCCCGGACATGGAGATTGCCCTGATCAGAGTGCTGGGGGCCCCAGCAGTGTACTTCGACCTTTATTTCCTTGGCCAACTCGCGGCTGAGGTAGTCGACATGGACACCTGCGCCGCCATAGACCTGAGGGGGAAACTCGCGTGTAAAGAGACCGACTTTCAATAGACTACCTCGTGGAATTGGGGACTGCTGTAGAGACCGGAGACAAGGCAACTACTTCGAATGAGTGTAGTTGGTGGCTGTGTGAGGCGCAAGCATTTGCAACGACCTCGAAAAGATCAGAGGGTTGTACGACTCAACCCTGCTGGGAGCTCGCAGGGATGGACGGCTTTGGATAAATCCTTCGGATGAACCAGAGAACGGGGAGGCCGAGAAGGATCAGCGCTGTGCCGAGCAGTGAGCCTTTAAGGTTGCCGAGGTAACTGGAAACCAGGACCGCGGAGGCGGAGAGGATAAAGATGGCCGGCAGCAGGGGGTAGCCCCAGACTTTGTAGGGGCGAGGTTGATTGGGGTGCTTGCGGCGGTAGACGAAAACCGTAGTGGCAGTGAGCATGTAAAAGAGCCATTCCGCAAAGACGGCCAGCTCAAAAAACTGCTGGAAGCGGCTAAGGAAGAGAAGGAGGAGCGTGGAAAGCAGGGCCTGGATAACGAGGGATGTGGAAGGGGACTGCCAGCGGGGATGAATGTAGGCGAATTGGCGGAAAAAAAGGCGGTCGCGTGCGGCGGCAAAGGGAATTCGGGCGCCGGACATGACGGTGCCGTTGAGGGTGACGAAGATGCTTAGGGCCATGGCAGCGGCCACAAAACCCGCTCCGGCGGGACCTGCGACGACGGTGAGAGCGGCCACGGCAGGGCGTTCACTGGCAGCGATCTGCGAGGCAGCCAAGATGTATTGGATGGCTGCATTGGTTGACATGAAGAGGATGCCGACGATGAACAGGCCGCCTATGAGAGCGATGGGCAAACTGCGTTCGGGGTGGCGGACTTCACCGGCGACCATGGTGAGGTCGTTCCAGCCGTCGTAGGCCCAGAGGGTAGCGATGAGGGCGGCCATGAACCCGCTGAGGCCGCCGGCGGCATGGGGCAGCGCAGTCGAGAAGTTGGCCCAGGAACCTGATGTGGAACTGAAGCAAAATGCGACAACAATCAGAATTAGAACGACCTTCAAGATTGTGAAGACGAGTTGGAAGTCGCCGGCTTTCTTGATGCCGAGGTAGTTAAGCCCGGTGATGAGCCAGGTGACGGCAATGGCGAAGAGTTGCGACCATAGCAAAGGGAGTGGGCCGCCGATGGCCTGGAGACTGAGCCAGTTGAAGGCAGGGAAGAACTCCAACGTGCGAGCCAGACCGATGGTGACTGCGGCGATGGAAGCCGGCTTGGCAACGGCAAACCAGGTCCACATGTAGAGGAAAGCAGGGACATCGCCAAACGCACCCCGCAGATAGACATATTCGCCACCGGCATAGGGAAGCATGGCGCCTAACTCCGCATAGGTCATGGCGCCGAATAGAGAAAGCAAGCCGCCGACGATCCAGGCGAGATAGACCAGCGCGGAAGAGCCGACGTCCTGCATCATCTCCCGGGGGACAAGGAAGATGCCGCTGCCAATGATGGTGCCGACGACGATGGCAGTAGCCTGGCTCGCGCCGAGTACACGGGGCAGGTCGGCGGGGGCTTGGGGGGGTGGCGCGGAGAGTGATTGGCTCATGCGGTGATGTGAGGGTAGCACACGCGCGAGCGCCGGATTTACTTATCCGGCGCAGAGTCAAGATAGCTGCAATGTCACGTCACTCTTTCAAGCGGACTCGCATGACGGCATCCGGGATGGTTGTGTAAAGGTCATTGCCGGCGGGGTCGACAACGATGCCGATTGGATAAGCCAGCTTGGCTGGGAGTTTGCCGGGAAGGTTCCAGTAAGGTCCAGGACTACCTACTACGGTTGCTGCAACTCCGGCCTGGGACGAACGAGTACTCTATGCACAGTCGTGCACATTAAGACGCGGCGTCAAAATAGATGCTTCGTGCTTAAATTGTGTTGTCTATCGAGTCGGTAAAACTGAAATTTACCATCCATCTTTTGAAAGAGGGCTCGATTGAACCCCCTCCACAATTCTCCCTCTCGTCTAGCGCACATTCCCCGCTGCGTCATTGAGAACGACATTGGAAAAGACCACGGTATCGGACTTGTCCGGCAGGTGAGAGCAGAAGCCTATTCCAACGTAAAAGGGCGCGTCAAAATGTATAGTAACCGGCGGCCCTAACTGATGCATGGGCTCTCCGGTGAGGCTGACAAAGATGGCGATGGAGTCGCCATTTTTTTCGATTCCGATTCGCTTGGCCAGAACGCCGGCCAAGACGCCCCCAAAGCGATACTGCAAATCTTTCATATCCGCGCCTGTCGCTGGACGTTCGGCCAAGTGAATCATGCCTACGCCATGTTCGCCGATCATCGCTTCCTTAGAGTCGTCGTCGAGACTTTGACGAATGACCAGGACTGCCTTGCGATCGCCATAACCCTTGGGGTCTGGGAACGCAACGTCGGCTGCAAGAGAGATGTCGCCGGACACTTTCTTCCAGAGAAAGCGGAACTCATCGCGCGAGTACCAGATGTTGTAGCCGGCGGAATTGACGGTGTACTTCTTCGTTTCGGGGTCGTAACTGGCGCTGCCAGGAACCACCGCGCTGCCTATGTCCGACTGGCCCTGAAACACTCCGATGGGAGTGTCGAAATTTCTGCCCAGCCTGTGAAAATCGGCCGGTGGCGGGACCTGAGCGTGAGTGGCAGAGCCCGGTTGCGCCCAAGCGGGCACAGTTGGCGTCGGGGTCGCCGGTGCGCCCGGAGCTTGGGCGCGCAACTTTTGGGGCGCCGCGCTCAAGAGTAGGAGGAATGTCGAAACCAGGAAGGAGTGCTTGATAGCGAATCGAACAAGGGACATTTCCATAACAAGGGACATTTCCATAACAATGGACTTTAGCAGATTCGGGGTGAACCGGCGCGCAGTTCGGCGGTTTCATATGCGAAACAAATACAACACCGCGGGGCCGCCGAAGGGAGCACGGTCTGCTTTTGCATCTGTCATGTTCCCGCGACCGACAATTAGGTTTGTTCTGATCTGCAGGTTCGATACGGATACGACTCGTGGTCCTGTTTATTCCCGTCAGGCGTCACTTTGCCTGGAGAAGGATGGCCCAGTCATTGCCGTCCGGCGCTGCCGGCGACGTCCATGGCGCGTCCTGTACGTCCGGCAGATCAATTTTTTCGCCCGTTGTGGCACTGAACCAATAAGCCCGGTAAGTACCTTTCTGAAGCTGAAGAGTTACGGTACCGCCATGGGGAAGATACACGGCGTAAGTCTTGCCCGGATCAGCGACGCAATAATTGCCTTGCGTTACTAACTCATCGTGCGGGTTTGTCTTCCACCATTCAAAGCCGGTGAAGAATTCCACGATGTGTCCATAACCGATGAACATGGTCTGGGTGTCGTCCCCGCGGCCATTCAACCAACCACCGCCCGAATCGGGCCAGATGTTCGTGCCCCGGCGCGCCGATTCTCCTGCGGTTTGATATGCGCCCGCCATGTAGATATCCCAGGCAGTACGGCGCAGCGCATCGCTTGAATCGGAGCCTGGCGCCGCCCAGTGCGGATAGTGATCTTCGTATCCGTACTCTTCGTTGGTCTGGGGAATGATGCGCCCGGTCTTCTCCTGCAACTTCCTTGAAGCAAGCATGAGTGGATGCTGGTTGCGGGACCACTCCTGATATGAGGTGAATCCAAACCAGGGAGCCGCGCGATCCTGATGATCGTTACTCACGGCTGGATGGCTGGTTTCAAGATGCTTCGCGGGGTCGAGTTCCTGAATCAGCGTGCCCGTATCGTGGGTCCATTTCTCGTCCCTGTAACTGTCGAGATCGTCGCCCAGATCCCAGGTGATGTTCGAGAATGCGGCGAAGCGGTTCACGGCATAGCGGATGAAACGGTGCTCATCCTCGCTTCCGGCGTCGGGGTGGACCTTGCCATCGTTCATATCAAGAACGAGCGAGACGATCATGTCTCGATCGCGAGCGAACCGGAGCATGCGATCGAACTTTTGCCAATAAGGAACATTGAAGCGGGTATAGTCGAAGCCGGGATGAGTTGGATCGTCCGCATGCTCCGCCTGCCACACGGAAATCAGTGGCGTCCAGTTTGGGCCAATCATCAAGGGCTCGCCGAAGAACGTGATGGCCTCTCGGCCGGCTATTGTCACACGCATTCGGTTTACTTTGAGTCGATAAAGACGATCGACGGTGTATTGAATCACATGATCGTCGCGCCAGCCCACAAGCCAGTATGCAGTTGTGCCATTAAAGAAGTAGTGTTCGCCGGTGCCGGACCATATGAAGTGCCATGGGTACTTGGGATCGACGGCGATGATGCCGCGGCGATGGGCGTCTGTCGCCTGGAATGTTCCTGTTGAGGACTTTTGAAAGGAGCCTTGCCGGTAGGTCACGTTATAGGAGTAATCACCCGCCTGTGAAGGCATGAAGCGGATGCGAAAGACGCTTCCATCCGTGCTGTCACAGAAGCCTTCGATCTTCCAGGTCTTGCTGCCGTCCCTGGTTTGGAACGCGCCGGAAAGAGTGGCGTCCATAAAAGGATTTTTCGCGTCGGGCCGGTCTACTGTTGCGGCGATCTCAACGAAGTCGTAAGCCTCGACGGATGCCGCCGGCTTGGAGAATTCGACGCCTTGCGGCTGTGCGGTTAAAGAGGCTGGCAGGCAGAGACACGAACAAAGGAATAAGAGCGGCGCCGCTACGCAGCCAGTCGCGACGACGGATGTCGAATTGCAGGTTCTCATTACTTACGACCTCCGGACTGCGGCAAACCGCCGGGGAAAGCGGACGAAGAGAAATTATGAGCGCGAACTATCTCGGCCATGGAGAAGTAAGCGCGGCGGTTCATGCGAACCTTTTGCTGGCCATTCTCAGTCAGGAAGACGACGTCCATCGGACACGCCACGTCAAACGGCCACATGTGAATTCCTTCGGCATCAATCTGCGGCTCGACGAGGCAAAAGTGATCGGCGCATGAGCTTTTAGGAAAGGGAACGTGGCTAGCGCTTGTTAGCGAACGAGTGGAGGATCGTGTGCCTTCGCGGTTTCTTGATTTCGTGAAACCGGTAGACGATCGCGAGGACTTGTTCAAACTGGCCATGGCGAACTCCGTATGGAGAAGAGTGGAAGTTCACGGTCGTGTCGCGGTGGTGCATCTCCATTTCAATTTGCCGGCCAATTGCAATATGGCGGCTTGCATTGGCTTCGATATCGAGTAATCCTTGCTCAACGTTCTACGGAAGGATTTCATCGTAAAGCTTGACCGTGAATTCGTCAACCAGTCCCGGCCTCACGTTATCGAAATAGTGCGTGATGTACGGTGTAGCGCAATGCGTATCGAAGACCTTTTTGTCCTTCCACTTCTCGATGAAGGTAATCCAACGCGGTTCGTCTTTGCGCTGATTCAATTCATAGCGCAGGCAGCCAGGCTCTTCATGTGTGGGCTTCATGAGCGCATGGAGTGCTGCAATAAGTTCATCGGTCTTCCCTTCAATCGCATGGAATTCCGCGACACAAACTACCTGGGTCGTGTTTTTGTCAGGCATTTACTTCGCTCCTCCGATCGGCTTTGAGTGAAAGGTAAAGTTCGTGGGCGCGCTGGGCGGTTTGGCTATCGTGAACGACCGAGCGCACGGCATGAATCATTGCAATAGGATCGTCGCACTGGAAGATATTACGGCCCATATCAACTCCTGCTGCTCCCTCTTCAATGGCGCGACGGGCCATCTGGAGCGCTTCCAACTCGGGCAACTTCTTGCCGCCGGCGATCACCAGGGGAACCGGGCATCCGGCTGCTACGCGTTCGAATCCCGTTTCGCAGTAGTAAGTCTTGACGAAGTGAGCGCCCATTTCAGCGCAGATTCGGGTGGCGAGACCGAGGTATCTTGCGTCGCGCGCCATCTCTTTGCCGACGCCCGTTACAGCCAGCGTAGGAATCCCGTAGCGGTTTCCTGCGTTTGTAACCGCGGAGAGATTACGGATTGATTCGTGCTCGTGAACACCGCCGATATAGACCTGTACGGCGAGAGCTGTGGCGTTGAGCCGAAGAGCGTCGTCGATATCGACAGCCACCAGTTCATTCGACAGCTCCTTCAGAATGCTTTGGCCGCCCGTGGATCGAAGCACAATGGCTTTCTGCATCTCGGCAGAGATCGAACTCCGCAACGCTCCCCGCGTGAGCATCAGTGCGTCGGCAAACGGGATGAGGGGTGGGATCACAATGTCGATGCGCTCAAGGCCGGTTGTAGGACCTTGAAAGTAGCCGTGATCGATGGCCAGCATCAGCGTGTGCCCGTCGGCTGGGTCGAAGACGCGGGCCAGCCGATTCTTCATCCCCCAATCCAGCGAACCAGAGCCCTTCAGTGCGAAGGGTGGGTTAGTGTGAGGTACATCGCAATGAAAGTTCTTTCCGTCTTGCAGGTTGTCAATATCTGCCATGATCAGTTCTCCCGTTGTGCCAGAAACGGCTGGCTGAATCCGTGAAATATAAGCGCGATGGACGCCGCGCCGGCATCCGCGTGGGTGAGGGTTTTTTCGCCCAGGAGCCGGGCCCTTCCGTAGCGGGCCACAAGCGCCTTGGTTGATTCGGCCCCAGTTTCAGCGGCTGCGGCTGCATCCTGGAGTGCGGCCGCAATCGAATTGGCCGCCTGCGCGGCCGAGCGAATTGCGGCCACAGCGGGCGCCAACGCGTCTACCATCGTCTTGTCGCCCGGCCTGGCTTTGGTTTGTTTAAAGAGCGCGTTCAAGCCCGATTCGAAAACGGCGGCCAGGGCCGCGCAGTCCAGATCGTCTTCTCCCGCGGCTTCGCCCATGCCGGTGAGAAAGGTGCCCAGCAACGCGCTGGATGCGCCGCCATCCACGCTCAGTACCCTCCATCCCGTATCCTTCAACAACGCTCCTGGGGTCTCGAGGGATGCATCCTGTGCTGCTGCGTCCATTTGTTCCGCACTTCTGAGCATCGTGGTTCCGTGGTCGCCATCGCCGGCGACCGAGTCCAACTGCGAGAGATACTCGTGGCGTTCACGCAAGCATTGCGCTGCTGCGACGAGCATTCGCGCCAAATCGGAGGCTGTGATTCTTTCGCTCATATTCTCGTGAAGAACGGCGTGTCGGCAGGTGCGTCCCACAACCGGATCAGTTCTTCGTCCATCCTCGCGATCATCATCTGAAATCCCGCTTGCTCCTGCGTGGTAATGAATTCGCCGATTGCGGTACGGGCTAGCCGGATTCCTTTTTCCTGAAGTATCTGGGCGACACGGCGAAAGACAATAAGCAATTCCATAAGGGTGGTGGCGCCCGCGCCGTTCAAAATCACCAGCAGTTGCTCCCCGGCTGAGACTTTTAGATCGTTGAGCAGCATCTCCAGCATAATCGCTGCGGTCTCGTCGGCGCTCTTTAACTTCATCTGTCCGGTACCCGCCTCGCCATGCTGCCCCATGCCTATCTCCATCTCATCGTCGCCGAGATCGAAGATGGCTTGGCCGGTGGAGGGATGGGTCGCTGTGCGAACCGCGACGGCCAGAGTCCTCATATTGCCCTGCATTCGCTCGGCAATCTCGAGGCACTTGTCCAAGGAAGCGCCTTGTTCGGCGGCGGCTCCGGCGACCTTGTAGACGGGAAGAAAGCCCACCAGCCCGCGCCGGTCTTCCAGATCGGGCCCGCTGGAGATGTCCTCGTGGGTGAGCACCATCTTTAAAGGAAGGCCCTCGCGTGCGGCGGCCTGCATGGCGATGGCTAAAAGAGCTTCAGTCGGATGACCAGGTATTTCTTCGGGTCATCGCGAATGCTCTTGACCAACTGCTGCGTCTGATCCATGGTCTGGTCGGCGTGATCGTAGAGCGAGCGATTCTGCAACAACTGACCCAGGGTGCCCTTGCCTTCGTCCACACTCTTCAGGATGGAATCCAGCCGGGTAACAGTGTCGTCCAGCTTGGCTGCAAACTCAGGGTCTTTGGCAATCTTGCCCAACGCGCCTTTGCCTGCGTTGACCTCCGCCACCAGTTGATTGGTATTGGCTACCGCGGCATTCAGGTTGTTATAGAACTTGTCGTCTTTAAGCAGTTTTCCCATGCTGCCTTGGCCCTGGTCCAAGCCGGTCACAATTTTGTCCAGCCGGTCTATGGCCGAGTTGGCTCGCTCGTAAAACGAATCGTCATTCACCAGCTTGCCCAGCGATCCCTTGCCGCGAGCGATGGCGTTCGTGATCGTTCCCAAATCGGTGGCCATGGTGGTGATTTTGTCGGCCAGCGCATGGTCGTTGATCAACATTCCCAGCGAGCCCTTCTTCGAATTCAACGTATCGACCAGGGTCCCAATTTTCAGCATCAGCGTTTGCACCTCCACAATGGAGTCGTTGCTGGTGCGGATCACATCCTGGATGCTCGGTGCGCTTGAGGCCTTGAGTTCGGCGTTGTCTTCCGGCGGGGGGCCAGTGGCGTGGGCCGAGCTGAGATCGACATAACTGTCGCCCAGGACGCCGGCCTGCGCAATGGAGGCGGTGGTAGTTTTGTGCAGGGCGCCCAGATACTCTTGGCCCACTTGCATGGTTACCTCTACCGATTTGGGCTTGCGCTCCGGAACTATATGGACATGAATCACATTGCCGATAGTCACGCCCTCCAGCGTTACCGGCGCGCCATCCTTGAGCCCGGCGGCATTCTCAAAGTAGGCGCGAAGCCGGAGCTTGCGTGCAAACAGACCGCCGCCGGACCCGGACATGAGGAAAATGAGTCCGATCAGCACGGCCATGGCCGTCAAGACCAATGCTCCCACTCTCAGTTGCGACCACTGTATCTCTTTGCGGCTTGGCACTTGACTCCCTTTGATGAAATGAGTCGGCTGACGCCTTGAGAATAACAGAAAGCGCAGCAGTTATGGCCCATCCTCGAGCACCACGCTAGCCATGGCGAGGTCTGCCGTGTGGGTGAGGGAGAGCGCGGCGTGGGCTACGCCCAGGCGGGCGGCAATCTCGGCGGCGCGCCCGTGATATTGAATTGTGGGCCTTTGGCCCGGTTCGCGGACCACTTCGATCTCCAACCAGTTGACCCCGTAACTGATGCCTGTTCCTAGAGCCTTGGCCGCGGCCTCTTTGGCGGCAAACCGGGCGGCGAAGCTCTCGCCTGCCTTGCGCTTGCGCTTGCAATAGGCCTGCTCCGCCGAGGTGTAAACGCGATTGAGAAACCGCTGCCCGTAGCGATCCATGGACTGCTGGATGCGTCCAATTTCTACCAGGTCGATTCCTGTGCCAATGACCATGATGTCTATGAGGCTACATGAATTGTTCTTGTCGTGTCCGGACGGGCAATCATTCGAGAGTCACGGAGGTGTTTGCCTCCAATTACCAGCGCACTGTGTGGCAAGGGTACAAGGGGGTCAGTATGTTTCGAAGCAGGTCAAGTCCGTTCCTCTCCCGAACAGTCGTTATGTTCTCCGCTTCTTCTCCGATAGGACAGTTGTGAGGCTGACCATTCCAGGACGAGAATCAGGGCAATTGATGTCCGTCCCTTGGGCGATGGAGATGAAAGCAATTTCCATCGAAGAGCCGTCGCGTTTGGTCCAGACCCTGACCGGAGCGATCCTCGGTTGTGGCGGCTGGGTCTTAAGCCGCGGGGCAAACGACACCGGCACTGTGAATATGTTGTTTGAGTTTGAACGACAGGCCTGCGTGGACATCTACAGCTTGCTGATTGCGGCCGGGCTCGAACTGAGCCAGAGCGGGCATATCCGATTCACGGAGCTATGCCAGTGTACCCGCAGCCATCCAAAGGACTGTGGCATGGAAATTGCCAGCATCGATCTGGAGATTCAGACCTTTCCCGTGGAAATGCATTGCCGGCGGCCTGCGGAAACGGTCTGATTAGGGGTTAGGGGTTAGGGATCAGGGAAGAGCGTCTTGTGACTTATACAGACTCCGAAAAAAACTCCATTTCAGGGGCTTTGTAACAGGGCACGACTTCAGTCGTGCCGATAAAGCCAATAGAATCAATCGGGCTTTAGCCCCTGCTGAAGCCCCCTTGGGCCAAATCTCTCGAAAGAAAGCCTTTTCCGCAGCCTCTTATTGCCCCACACCCGTGAACCCTGACCCCTGATCCCTGACCCCTGCTTTATCCAGCCTCCACCAGTCCGTATCGACGCTGCCACGCTTCTTTGAGCCGTGCCCACACGCGCGCCCGCTCTGCCTCGGCCCCGGTGCTTTTATCAGGAACGGCGGCAAAACGGGCAGCCTCGATCTTGGCCAGTTCCAGCAGTTGCCGGTCGCGCACCAGGTTGGCCACGCGAAAGTCGGGCAAACCGGCCTGGCGGGTCCCGAAGAACTCTCCTGGCCCCCGCTGCGTCAGGTCCAGTTCCGCAAGCTCAAAGCCATCCTGCGTACGCACCATGGCGTTCAGCCGTTCTTCGCCCAGCGGAGAGATACGTGGTCCGGTCATCAGGACACAGTAGCTTTTTGCCGATCCCCGGCCCACCCGCCCCCGCAACTGGTGCAACTGCGCCAGCCCAAAGCGTTCCGCGTGTTCCACCACCATAACCGTGGAATTGGGTACGTCCACACCCACCTCGATTACTGTCGTCGCCACGAGCACGTCGATGTCGCCTCGCTGGAAGCGTCTCATGATGATCTCTTTCTCATCCGCGTCCAGACGTCCGTGCAGCAGGCCCACGCGAATGCCGGCCAACGAGCCCTTGCGCAACTTCTCGTACATTTCCACAGCGGATTTCAATCCGGACTTCGCTGCCGGATTTGCTTCCACTGCGGTTTTGGGGAAAAGGTCAGCCGATTTTCCCTTGCGCGTGGCTTTGCGCGCTGACGGAGGAGGCACCAGGCCGGCCTCAGCATCATCGCGCGGGAAATCCAACTCCGGCTGGTCGTCCTTTGTCCCCTCGATTACCGGGTAAACTATGTAGGCCTGCCGCCCTTTTGCAACCTGCTTGCGGACAAAATCCCATACCTCCTCCGCCATCTCGCCCGGGACGCGGCGGGTGACGATAGGCGTTCGTCCCGGCGGCAACTCGTCCAGAATGCTCACTTCGAGGTCGCCGTAAAGTGTAAGCGCGAGGGTGCGCGGAATCGGGGTGGCTGTCATCACCAGCACATCCGGTTCTGCCTGGTTGGGCTTCTTCATCAGCTTGAAGCGTTGCAGGACTCCGAAGCGGTGTTGCTCGTCCACCACCACCAGGCCCAGCCGGTCGAATTCCACTTTTTCTTCAATCAGGGCGTGTGTGCCGATTACCAGTTGCGCCTCGCCCCGGTTGATGAGCCCGCGCGAGTGGCGTTTTTGGTCTTCGTCCAGCGAGCCGGTTAGCAGGACAATGCGGGTGTTGCGGGACGATTTCTCCAATAATTTTCGGGCGGCCAGAAAGTGTTGCGTAGCCAGGATTTCCGTGGGCGCCATCAGCGCCGCCTGGTATCCGTTTTCGATGGCCACCAGCATGGCTTGCAGGGCCACGATCGTCTTTCCGGAGCCAACATCCCCTTGCAACAGGCGGCGCATGGGGCTGGCCTGGCGCATGTCGGCCACAATCTCGCCGAGCGCTCGCTTTTGCGCCTTGGTGGGGTGGAACGGCAACACCTCCCGTATAGCTTCGCGAACATTTTCACCGGTGGCGAAGCTGATTCCGGCACGCTCCCTCACGCGCCGGCGCTTCAGTTCAAGGCCCAGCTCTAAAAAGAAAAGCTCTTCAAAGATCAACCGCCGATGAGCGGGTGTGGCCCAACTTTGTAGCTGGCCAAACGGGGTGCCCTCCGTAGGAAAATGAACCTCGCGTAGGGCGGTCTCGCGGTCCGCCAGGCTGAGGCGTGCAAGCATCTCCCGCGGCAGGCACTCCGGCACGGCTCCGCGCATCCCTTCCAGCAGATTGAAAATCACCTTCCGCTGCCAGCGCGAGGCCAACCGCGCCCCGCCCAGCGACTCATAGACCGGCGTAATGCGGCCCACTTCCAGCAGCCGCGTCTCCGCGTCGTCGGTGGCGTCGGGAAGCACCTCGAATTGCGGCTGGATCATCTTCAAGTTGCTGGTAGACCGCGAAGGCTCGACGCGCCCGTAGACAGCCACAGTTTGCCCGGCCAGGAATTTGCCTTGCAGATAACTGCCGTTGAACCAGATGCACTTCATCGCCAGCCGCCCCTGCCCGACGGTCAGCTCGAAGATCGGCATCTTGCGCGTGCGCAGCAGGATCGAGCCGCGCACCTCAGCGATCACGCTGGCCATCTCGCCCGGCTTCAACTCGTCCAGGCTGCGGGGGTTTTGCCGGTCCTCGTAGCGGAAGGGAAGGTGGTAGAGCAGGTCCTCGGCGGTCTGGATGTCCTTGGAGGCAAGCATCTCCGCTACGCGCGGACCCACGCCGCGCACATACATCACTGGAGTATCGAGGCCGGGCACACTCCGGATGCTAAATGGCTTACGTGCGGTGGGACAAACGCGCGGGCTTCCACAATCGAAACGTTCTACAATCGTGGGATGAGAGTAACGGTGGGGGTCTCCGGCGGAATTGCGGCCTACAAAGCGGCGGAACTGGTGCGCGCGCTGCAACGTCAGGCCCTTGAAGTGCATGTAGTCATGACCGAATCCGCCACCAGGTTTGTGCAGCCGTTGACCTTTGCTGCACTCACCGGGTACAAAGTCGTCACCAGCCTTTGGGACGACGCGGGCGCCGGCGACAGCTCGTACGACTCTTCCAACGGGCAGAACGGCATCGAACACATCGGCGAGGCGCAATGGGCCGACGCCTTGGTTGTGGCTCCGGCCACCGCCAATATTCTGGCCAAGTTTGCTCACGGCATTGCCGACGACTTCCTGAGCACCATGTACCTGGCCACGCGAGCGCCGGTGCTGGTGGCTCCTGCCATGAACGTCAACATGTGGGACCACCCCGCCACCCAAGCCAACCTTGAAACCTTGCGCCAGCGCGGCGTGCGTGTCGTGGAGCCCGGAACCGGAGCCCTGGCATGCGGGATGGTGGGCGCGGGGCGTATGGCCGAGCCGGACGAGATCGCCGATGCGGTTCTGAGCGCCCTGGGCCGCCGCCACGACCTGGCGGGAGAGACCGTGCTGGTTACAGCCGGCGGCACGCGCGAGGCGCTGGACCCGGTCCGGTTTTTGGGCAACCGATCCAGCGGCAAGATGGGTTATGCGCTGGCCGACGCCGCACAGAGCCGCGGGGCCAAGGTGATTCTCATCAGCGGGCCGACGGCGTTGCATCCGCCAGCGCACTGCGAGTTGTTAAGGATCGTTACCGCCGACCAAATGCGCGCGGCCGTGCTCGAGCGCATGGGCGAGGCAACGCTCATTGTGAAGGCTGCCGCCGTGGCCGACTACAGGCCTGTAACGGTGTCCGAACAAAAGCTCAAGCGCACTGGTCCGTTGATGCTGGAACTTGCGCCGACCGAGGATATTCTTGCCGAGGTCGTGCGCCGCCGCCGTGCGGGGCAGCTCATCGTGGGATTTGCCGCTGAGACGAGCGACATTATGGAAAATGGTCGCGCCAAGCTGTTGCGCAAGGGGGCGGATGCCATTGTGGTGAACGACGTTTCGGGCGACGCGGTGGGGATCGACGCGGATATGAACGCGGCTACCTTCCTCACGTTGTCAACGGCCATCGAATTGCCCGTGATGTCCAAGCGCAAGCTGGCAGACAGGATTCTGGATGAGATTCTCGCCTTGCGCCGGCCCAAGGGGCTGGTGATGGAAATGGATGAGGGCGAGGATTCGAAATCGAGGCAGGACGAGGTGCGCAACCAGGCTACGCCGCCCCCCACCCGCCGTCAGTTGATTGTGGAGTAAGCAGCGTGGCGCGACAGATTGACCCGGCAACTCGCGACGCATTGCTGGCCCGTGTGCGCTTTTACCGCGATCTCGGCCTGACGGAGTTTTACCGGCGACCCGTGGACCCGGCGCTGTTAGCGCAGTTGGCCGCTGAGCCAGCCGTCGCCTCCGACGAACCGCAACGAGACTCTTCCCAGGAGAACCCAATTCCGCCCCGCAAGCCCATGCAAGCCCCTCCAGCAATCGCTTCCGCCTTACCACCGGCTGAGCGCGCCTCAGCCCTCCAGATCATTCGCGACGAAATTGGCGACTGCACTCGCTGCCCTTTGCATGTCGGCAGAAACAAGCTGGTTTTCGGCGACGGTGACCCCGCAGCACGGCTGATGTTCGTGGGCGAAGGCCCGGGAGCAGACGAAGACGCGCAGGGGTTGCCCTTTGTGGGCCGCGCCGGCCAACTGCTCAATAACATGATCAATGCCATGGGCCTGAAGCGCGAAGAGGTCTACATCGCCAACGTGGTGAAATGCCGCCCGCCGGGCAACCGCACGCCGGAGCCGGAGGAGGGCGCAACCTGCTCGCCGTTTCTTTTCCGCCAGATCGACGTCGTGCGCCCCGAGGTGCTGGTGGCGTTGGGAGCCACCGCGGCTACCTACATGCTGGGCACGCGGCAGCCACTGGCAGGTCTGCGCGGGCGTGTGCATGCGGTGCGCGGCACCAAGCTGATCGTCACCTATCACCCCGCGTATCTGCTGCGCGACCCCAGGCAGAAGAAGGAAGCCTGGGCCGACCTGCAGATCGCCATGCGCGAGTTGGGGTTGAAGCCGCCGGGGCGCGGGTAAGTCGGGGCACGTTTACCCGACTTTGTTACTGTCCGCCACCTGGGACTCCGGCCCGCGATGGACGAAACCGGCGCTCTCCAGTTCAGGGAGGACGGAGGGAGCAGGGGCCTTCAGACCCCTGAATACCGCCTCAATGGAGCGGCCTTTAGGCCCGGGCCTTAAAGGGCTGCTGTTTTGCTGACAGCGCAGTTTCTTGTTATTCGTCGGGAATTCGTGCTGGTGCAAACCCGCTTACGACGCTTCACGCCTGATCTTTCCAGAGAAAGACCCCACCAAGCAGGCCGTTTTCGTTGGGAACGATCTCTATGTTGGGGCCGAGTGTGAATTCGATCTTCTTGGTATTGCCGCCGCCGAGGTAGAGGTGGTCCCAGTTAAAGGTGGCTTCAGTCTGCGCGATTGCTTCCTTTAACAGCTTGTTCCACATCTTCTTGCCGTATTTGTCCAGGCCGCGGCGGCCAAGGTAATCCTCGTAGGTCCGCTTGAGCCAGGGATGATGGCCGAGCTCCAGGCCGGGGCACAAGTGGCCGTTGGTAAACAGTGCGGCGCCCATGCCGGTTCCGAGCGTAATAACCATTTCCACGCCGTCGCCGTGAATGGCGCCATAGCCCTGAACATCGGCATCATTGCCCACGCGAACGGGCCTCTTCCACAGCTTTTCCAACTCCGCCTGAAATGCAAAGCCCATCCAGTCAGGATGCAGGTTGGCGGCGGTATAGGTGATTCCGTGCTTGACCACGCCGGGATACCCGATCGAAACGCGATCGAAGTCCGGCAGCAGCTTGTGCAACTGGTCAAGCCCTTCAATCACCAGTGCGGGCGTAGGCACCACCGGGGTAGGGACGCGCTGCCGCTCGCTGATGGGCTTTCCGGCCGCGTCCAGCAGCATGGCTTTGAGCCCCGAGCCGCCAATGTCGATGGTGAGCGTTACCGGGGTTTTGGAGGCGCGGGGCGCGATGGCGGCGGTGGTGGTGGGTTTGGGAGTCATCAGCAGGATTGTAACGCGCTCGGCCCGGTTTGCAACGAGCGGAAAATCGGCCCCTTATTTAACTGTGGCCACCGCCGGTTGAAACTCCTCGTTCATCCAGCTTTTAAGCGCTTCCATATTTTGCGGACGCCCCAGGAAGTCCTTCACCAGTTCGGCTGCGGGCTTGCCGGCTCCGGGCTCGAGTACGGTGCGCCGGTAGCGCATGGCCGCGGGGCCGTCGAGCAGGTTGCGCTTGTCGAATTGCGCAAAAAAGTCGATGGCGATGACTTTGTCGAACAAATACGTGTAGACGTTGGAGGCATACCCCGTGAGGTGGGTAAACGAGGCATAGAAGCGGTCGCCTTCCACCGGCGTGAAGGGGCTGAAGCGCTCGATGTCTGCCTTCCACAGGACGTCGAAATCGATGCCGGCGGGAGCCTGGTTGTGCAGTTGGAGCGCGTATGTGGCGTAAATAAGCTGCCTCTGCAGCCAATCGGCGCGTCCATAGGCGCTTGCTGCGTTCATTTTCGCAATGAGGCTGGCGGGAACGGTTTCGCCGCTCTTGTAGTGCTTGCCAAACGACTGCAATATCGCCGGGTCGTGGAACATCTCTTCCAGCATCTGCGAAGGGGATTCGACAAAGTCGCCCTCGACGTTGAAGCCGCCTGCGCCGGACCACTGCCCCTGGCTGCCGAGAATGTGGTGCATCAAGTGGCCGAATTCGTGGAAGAAGGTCACCACCTCGCTATACTGCATCAGGCCGGGATCGCCGACGGTTCCGCCGGAGAAGTTGCACACCAGCATCCCCTCGGGTAGCTGCCTTCCGCGGATGCCGGGCGCGATGGGCGCGCTGGAGAACCACTTGTCCTTGCCTTCGCGCGGGTGCATGTCGAGGTAAATGCGGCCCAGGAGCTTTCCCTTGCTGCCGGTGGCTGTGTCGAAGACGTCGAATGTGTCAACGGAGCGGTCCCAGACCACTGCATTCTTTACAGGCTTGAATTCGACATGGAAGAGGCGAGCCGCGGTCTTTAGAATCCCCGCCTGCACCCGGTCGTAGGGGAAGTAGGGGCGGACGCTTTGCGCGTCAAATGCATACTGCGCGCGTCGATACTGCTCGGCCCAATAGCCCGAATCCGACCGGCTAATCTGTGCAAGGCCCGGCTGCTGATGCTGCGCAAAGGCCAGCATTTGGGCATATTCGCGAGATGACGCGGAGCGCGAGGCCTCATCGATCTGATTCAACACCGCCTCGACGTTTGCGGCTGAGCCCGTCATCTGATCTGCCGTCGCCAGGTCCGCGTAATGGGCATATCCGAGCGTGGTGGCCAATTCTTGCCTTGCGGCCAAAAGGTCCTTGAGTACCTGGACGTTTTTCGGATAGGCCCTCTGGTCGTAGGCCAGAAACAACCTGCGGCGCAGGTCGGCGTTTTTGGCAAAACTCAAAACCGGTTGCACGTCCGGTTGCTCGGTGGTTAGGGTGTAGGCGCCGTCTGCTTCCGGCTTGTGGCGCGCGATGTAGTCGTCCGGCAGGCCGTCGAGTTCGGCCTTAGTGGCGGTGATCTTCAGTGTCCCATCGGCAATATTTCGCCCAAAGGCCAGCGAAAGATCGGTGATCTTGTCTTGCAAAGCGCGGATCTTTGCCCGCGTGGCCTCATCCTTATCCACGCCGGAAAGCTTGTACTCAAGCAAGGTCCGCTCCAGGTAGTGGCGGGTCGCGGGGTCGTTGGCGGGGAGGGGAACTGCCGCCAGTGCGCTATAGACCTTGGGATTCAAGCTCAACTCGGTACTCGCGGAGGAGACTTTGGCCGTCATTGCCTGGCCCTTGTCGCGGAGCGTGGCTGCGTCGGCCAACGAGTAAAGAAGGGCTGCATTGTTGCCGGCCAAGGCAAGCTGATTTTGGGCATCGTCGAAGGGGCGCAGAGTGTTTTCGATGGTGCGGGGGCCTGTGGCTGCCAGCAGCTTCGCCACATCGGCTTTCTCATCTTCAAGACGCTGATTCACCCATGTTTCCAGCGCGGCCGGGTCGTCGCCCGACACCCAGGCATGCTTCGGGTCGGCTGGGGCATTCTGGGCAGAGACGATCTCAACGCCGGTAATGAGGGCGGCGGGCAACAATATGGAGGCGAGAAGCTTCCCGGCGAATTTCATTGCGACATTATGTCATAAGCCATTTAGAAAGTGCTTGCGGCAGGCAGAAGCGGGGCGCGCCACTTGAATCCCCTAAACTGATTCTTGCCCCTGATGCCTGCCTACTGCGAAGTCGCATTGCCGGTGCCGCTGGACCGCACGTTCACCTATGCGGTGCGGGAGGAACAGGCGCCGCAGCGGGGGGCACGGGTGATTGTGCCGTTTCGCAACGAAAAGCTGATCGGAGTGGTGACGGCTCTCGGCGGCAAAGCTCCGGAGGATTTCGAGGTCCGGTACCTGGAGGCGGTGCTGGATGAGGAACCTTTGCTGAGCGATCCGCTGCTGGCGCTGGCGGAGTGGATGGCGCAGTACTATCTGGCGCCGCTGGGGGAGGTGCTGCACGGCATGTTGCCTCTCATGGCGGAGGTGCGGCGAACGGTCTACTACCGCATTACAGATTTGGGGCGGGATGTGCTGGCCTCCAGCTTGGAGAACGGTGCGGCGGCGGAAAGACGTCCCTCCGGGGCTAAACAGGCTGCGGAAAAACTCAATTCTGCAGGCTTTGTAACAGGGTACGACTCTAGTCGAGCCGATAAATCTGCAGGCTTTGTAACAGGGCACGACTTTAGTCGTGCCGATAAAGCCAATGAAATCAACAGGGCTTTAGCCCCTGCTGAAGCCCCTTGCGACAAATCTCTCGAAAAAGGGCGCTCGAAGCAGCGCGGCAAGCTCCTCTCCTCTGAGGGGCAGGACCTGGAGCGCCGCGTACTAGAGCGGCTGGCTTCCGGCGACCCAGTGAAGGTTTCCACATTGCGAACAGCCACCGCGGCCACGTTGCCGGTGTTGGCAGGCCTTTTGCGCAAGAAGTGGATAGCGCGCGAGACAGCGGCGGTGGAGCGCGACGCGCGGCGAACCGAGAGGTTCGCAGTGCTGGTGCCTGAGGCTCGGCTTCCGGCACTCACTGCGAAGCAGCAGGCCATCCTGGCTGAACTGGCGGCTTGCGGCGGCGAAATGACTTTGGCCAACCTGCGGCAAAAGGATCTGCCGTCGTCGACGCTGCAGACCCTTGTAAGGCGCGGCCTGGTGCGCATCGACGAGCGGGCAGCCGCATTCCGCCTGGGCGGCCTGCAGCCGGTTGCGGCGCCGTTCCAGCTCAATCCGCCGCAGACCGAAGCGCTGGCAGGGCTGGTAGCCGCGCTGGGTGGGTTCAAGCCGTTCCTGTTGCACGGCGTAACGGGGTCAGGAAAGACGGCGGTCTATCTTGCGGCCATGCAGCAGGCGCTGGACCGGGGGCTGGCGTCGATCCTGCTGGTTCCGGAGATTGGGCTGACACCGCAGACTGCCGGGTTGCTGGATGCGGCCTTCGGGGCCAGGGTGGCGCTGCTGCACTCTGCGCTGACCCCGGAGGAACGCAGCGAGCAATGGCGGCGCATCCAGCGTGGCGATGCGCCGATCGTTGTCGGCACGCGGTCTGCCATCTTTGCCCCCACGCCGAATCTTGGCTTGATCCTGGTGGATGAGGAACACGACCAAAGCTATAAACAGGAGGAGAACCCACGCTACAACGCCCGCGATGTAGCCGTGATGCGCGCCAAGCTGGAAGGTGCGGTGGTGGTGATGGGCTCGGCGACGCCGTCCCTGGAGAGCTGGCAGAACTCAGCGCTGGGAAAATACGCGCGCCTCGAGATGCGGGACCGCGTGATGAACCGCCCTTTGCCCGCGGTTGAGCTGATCGACATGCGGCGCGAATTCCAGGAGACCGGCCAGGACCAGCTATTTTCCCGTGCGCTTGTAAACGAGACGCAGCAGGCCCTGGATCGCGGCGAGCAGGCGCTGATTCTGCTGAACCGGCGCGGCTTCTCGTTTGCTGTGATCTGCCGCGCCTGCGGGGAAAAGCTGGAATGCCGGAACTGCGCGATCTCGCTCACGCACCACAAGCCGCCGGCGGACGATGCCAGTGTGGCACGGGAAGGGCAGCGGCTGGAATGCCACTATTGCGGCTATCGGCGCACGGTTCCGGCCCGTTGCCCCAAGTGCGACAGCGAGCACCTTTACTATCTTGGTGCGGGTTCGGAACAAGGCGAAGCACGGTTGGCGGAAATCTTCCCTTCAGCACGGATCGGGCGCATGGACCGCGATACGGTGCGTGGCAGGTACGACCTGGAGCGGTTGCTGGCACGCCTGCACTCGGGGGAGATCAACCTGCTGGTGGGCANNTCACGCTGGTGGGCGTGGTGGGCTGCGATCATGCGCTCTCGATGCCGGACTTTCGCTCCGCGGAGCGAGTCTTCCAGTTGATGACCCAGGTTTCAGGGCGGGCGGGGCGCGGGGAATTGCCGGGGCGTGTCGTTGTGCAGACTTACTATCCGGATCATTACGCGATTGTGGCCGCCGCCACGCATGATTATGCGAGCTTTGTCGACCGGGAGTTGAAATACCGGCGATGGATGCACTATCCGCCGTTTGGGGTGCTGGCAAATGTGTTGGTCCAGTCGCCCCGGCTTGAGGAAGCTGCCGGTTGGTCGGCGGTGTTAGGCAAATGGTTCCAGAAGACGACGCCGGAAGGGGTGCGCGTCCTGGGGCCGTGTACTGCACCCATTGCCCGCATCAAGGGCACCTACAGGTTCCACCTGATTCTCAAAGCCAATTCAAGGAAGGCGCTTAACGCGGCGCTGCGCGACATGCTGGCGCACGCGGAGGCAGCGGGGGTTCCGAGGCGGAACCTGGTGGTGGATGTGGATGCGCTGCGGTTGATGTGAGGTGGGGGTCAATGCGCAGAGTGTCTTGATTGACCCGTGAGAAGTGACGCGCTACACTATACGAATGATCAAGAGCTTTCGGCATAGTGGGATCGAGAAATTTTTCACTACCGGAAGCAAAGCTGGAATTCAGCCTTCCCACGCCGCCAAACTGTCGGTTCAACTCTTTCATTTGAATCGGGCCAGGAGCGCGAGCGACATGAATGCTCCAGGATGGGGAGTGCACCCCCTGCACGGCGATCTTAAGGGGCATTGGACAGTCAAAGTAAATGGCAATTGGCGCCTGACATTTACCTTCGAGGAAGAGGACGCGGTTCTCGTCGACTATCAGGATTACCACTAGGAGAAACGATATGCGCATGCACAACCCGCCACACCCAGGCAAAGTGTTACGGGAATTTCTTGGCGACGTGGACGTAACAACTGCCGCTATGCATTTGAAGGTTTCCCGAGCAACGCTTTCCCGCATCCTCAATGGCAAGGCTGGTATCTCGGCTGAAATGTCCCTGCGTCTTTCCGCTGCTTTTGGCACCCACGCTGCAATCTGGTATGAGTTGCAAGGGGACTACGATATGTGGCAGGCATCCCAAAAGAAGCAGCCCAAGATCGCGCCCTTCCATCGGGCCGCTTAATTTCAGACTAGCGACAAAATCTGAGAGGTATTCCAAATTTATCGAGGATTGCTTCAATGGCTCGCTCGTCCTTATGGGACCACCCGCCTGGAACGGCGTTGATCTCTTTCAATATGCCTCTTGCTATCGCGGATTTCACGAACTTGGCTCGATCTGGGTCTAAGGAGATATGTCCCAGCGAATCCCTTTCAATACCGATTGCGCGGGACATATTTGCATGACCGAGCGGGCTCTTCAAGTCAATTAAATAGACATCGAAGGTGCATTTCTTTTCCGATGCACCAATAGATCCTTTGAACCGGCAGTTATATTCTGACCGGATGGCTTCCTCACTTTTATCGCCAGCTTCAATCGCATTGATAATAAATGAGGCCTTGGTTCCCATCTTGAATCCCCATGGATCTTTTCCATTTGAATGTTGAAACCGGGCACCTGACATGGAATACTCTGCTTTCTCAGTTTTTCTTGCGTCTGGCAAAATTCGATAATCGGCGGGTATCCCACGTCTGGATTCCCGGACCTGGGATAGAACGCAAATTGACTTGAGTAGCTCGGAGAACGCACTAGATTCCCAGCTTATTAAAGAGATCGGCGGCATCTTTGGCTCGATGTACTTCTACGCCTTGGGCGGTTTTGCGCATGGTCTCTCGTGTGAGCCTATTGGGCTTCAAGTCGAACGGCAGGGCGTTCTCTCTTGCCACCCTGGTCAGTACGATTCGCATCACGTCGGACACCGTGAGGCCCATCTCTTCAAGCACGGCGGTAGCTTTCTCTTTTACGTCAACGCTGATTCTGGAGCGAACAACGGCATTTGCGGCCATGGGTACATTGTAGCCCAAATGAGCCACAATATGCGGCAAATTTCGACGGCCGGCACTCCTCGCTTTTGAGATCAACGCCCCAGCGTTTCAAACGGATCTATGTGGAAGAAATGCATAAGGGAGCTGTCGTAGAAGGGAGTCGCCGTGAACGTCAGCAGGAAAAGCACAATACCTATAACGCCGAGGATCAGGCGCCCCCGCTTCAATCCAGGCTGGCGGGGAACATTCGGATGGCGCATGGCGGGGATCATGAGGAACAGGCCCCAGAGAATCCAGCCGACCCAATAGACAGCGCCGGCCAGGAAGAGAGCAAACGGCAGGCAGATGGTAAAGACGCGATGTACGCGCGGAGAAATGGCGTAGAGAACGTGGCCGCCGTCCAGTTGTCCGCCGGGAATCAGGTTAAGCGAAGTAATAAAGAGGCCGATCCAGCCCGCAACGAGCACCGGGTGGGGCGCAATGTTGTCGAAGGAGGGAATCGAGGGATCCCATTGCACCAGCAGTGCATGCAGCAAGCGAATGGTGAGCGGTTCGCCGCCGAAGCGAACGATGGCCGCGGGTGCGTTGGCGGGAGAATTGAAGCTGAGCGCAAAGCCGACGGCGACGGCTACCGTTGAGGCAACATAACCGGCGAGAGGTCCATATATCCCCACATCCATAAGTGCATCGCGGCTGGGAATGCGGGAACGAATTTGAATAATGGCCCCGGCCGTGCCGCTAAGCGTGGGAGCCGGCAGCACCCAGGGGAGGGTGGCGCGAATGCGGTGCCGGCGGCAGGCAAAGTAGTGGCCGAACTCATGGATCAGCAGGATTCCCAGCAGGGCCGTGGAGAAGGTCCAGCCCGTAACAAAAAGCTCCGGGTGGTCGTTGAGCCAACCCCATGGCCACAGGTCGCTGTCGCGCACTACCGGGGGCATGCCGTCGAGAAAATTCTGCATGAACCTTGCGCCATTGGCTGTGGTAGTTACCACGCTGGCCGCAAGCAGCAGCAAGGGCAGGCAATACTTCCGGAAGAAAGTTGGCACCGGACTCCTCAATGTCCGCTACAGGCAGAGTCGGTATGCCGGTCCGTGACCAATGGAAGCGAACCCGCATCGTTGGCCGTCGAGCTCGATTCTGCGCGGCGGAATGAAAGTTCCCGGTTGCGTTTTCAATTGTTTGGGACGCTGCCGTTCTCGAGCGAATGCAGTTCCTTGCCCGGTTTAAAGCGAACCGCCTTGCCGGGCGAAATGCTTACCTCGGTGCCGGTTCGCGGGTTGCGGCCGATGCCGGTTTTGCGAGCGCGCACACTGAAGACGCCAAAACCGCGCAACTCGATACGCTCACCGGTGGTGAGAGCCTGTTTCAGGCCCTCGAAGACCGTATCCACCGCAGCTTCTGCCTTCGTGCGTGGCAGGCCCGTGCGCTTGATCACATGATGGACGATGTCCTGTTTAATCAAAGGGTAACCTCGTTTGCGCATTGAAATGTTTTGTACATTGCCCTATGAAGGTGATAGTACAGGTTTTAAGCCAAATGTAAAACAGGGGAAATCGCAGTCGAGGGCCGAACTGGACATTTTCGCGTGAAGAAAGGGTCAGGCAGTGCCACCGCCAATGCCGGAAAAGAGCAGAAACGGCGGTTTTGGGTAAATCAAGTTGTAAACAGGAGTCAATCTTCGCTAAAATTGGTATGTCAGATCCAGTCCCAGACATTGATGCAGCAGCGTCCGGCTTGTGGAAAACGATCCGGTGCAGGAGATGCATGTCGATTCAAAGCGACCGTTGGATCAGGGAACAGGCCATCACGAACCGGATGATCGAGCCCTTCAGCGAAAAGCAGGTGAGCGCTAATGTCATCTCGTATGGTCTCTCATCGTATGGGTACGACCTCAGGGTCTCTGACGAGTTCAAAATCTTTACCAATGTAAACAGCGCAATCATCGATCCGAAGGCATTTGACGAGCGTTCCTTTGTTTCCGTGCGGGCCGAGTCGGTGATTATTCCGCCAAATTCGTTTGCGTTGGCTCGTTCGATTGAATATTTTCGAATCCCGAGGGATGTACTGACGATCTGCGTTGGCAAGTCAACCTATGCGCGTTGCGGAATCATTGTAAACGTGACGCCATTCGAGCCGGAGTGGGAGGGATTTGTGACACTGGAAATCTCCAACACCACGCCGCTGCCGGCCAAAGTCTACGCCAACGAGGGTTTGTGCCAGATTCTTTTTTTCCGCTCCGATGAGGCCTGCGAGGTCAGCTACGCCGATCGCAAGGGCAAATACCAGAATCAGCAGGGGATTGTGCTCCCGAAACTTTAGGCACTTGATTGCAGTTCTGCAACAGTCTGGTACGGGACGTTTTGTATGTAGCAACGGGGTGTGTCCAGGGGAGCGGTTCATGGGCAACTCTCTTGAAGTAGGGCGGGGGAAGCTGGATGTCCGCAATTCTCAATCGCAGTTATGAACCAATTTGTGTAGGGCTGGTGGCGGATGAGCCGATGCGCATGGAGGGCCTGGCCAGCGCATTCGACGGAGATTTCGGCGATGGTAAAGGCCAATTAATCCCGATTATTGGAAGTCTTGGAGACCTGATAGCGAACCTGAAAGTCCAATGCCTGGTTCTGGATTTGAATTCGTCGAGTGATCGGCAAGATCCGCTAGAGGCCATTCAACGGATAAGGCCAGACATCCGGCTGATCGTCATTGGAGCGGAATGTGACGATCAACTTGTGATGAATTCAATTAAGGCCGGCGCCCGGGGTTTTCTGGATCAGAACGCAGGACCCGAGGTTCTGCGCCAGGCCATCGATGTCGTCTCAAAGGGCTCGATTTGGGCGCCGCGCAGGCTGCTCTCAAGGCTCATCGACCGGCTTCTTGTTGGTCCGACTGCTGTTGTCAATGCTGAGCTTCACATTACCGACCGCGAGCGCCAAGTGCTGGAACTCATTCTTATGGCTCGTTCCAATCGCGAGATCGCCGGCCAGTTGGGGATTGAAGAGCGAACTGTGAAAGCCCACGTGGGCCGGTTGATGCGCAAGACGGGCGCTGATAACCGGATAGGGTTGTCTCTTTGTGCGTTGAACCACTCGCTGGTGTCGCGGCCCGAAACAATTGAGCGGCGACGGGGCGACCGCTGAAGGGTTGTGCCCCAGGCAACGACGGTTACCTATGAGTAAAGCGATTAGTTACTTAGATGCTCACTCCTAAGGTAATCTTGCCGGATTCACTTGTTTTCCACAGACTCGTTAACAGAAACAACGCAGATCTGGGGAAAGGAGTTCCCAGGCAGCATGTTTTCCATGAAGCCTAGGAACTCCTATTTTTTCTTACCCTTCTGAGAATGCCTTGCGAATTTGATTGCGTGTCCACATTCATTGAGTTGAGCGCGAATCAATCACCCCCTTCCATCTGAGACATCTGCCCCCGCCGAGTTGAATACACTCGAGACAGCCTGTTGCAGCTTGCATGATGTAGGCTGTTTCCGGGTATTCTCTAACCGTGAGCCTGCTGAAGGTGAATGGTTTGCGCACCATAGGCGGGTCCGCAATGGTCTGCGCCGCTTTCCCCTGTCCCCGTTTTTCTTGAACGCAAACCCGCGCCAAATAGGCCGCGGAATGGAAAGGACCCTGAAATGAAGAAGTCACTTGCTTTAGTCTCCCTCTGTTTCATGCTTGCTTGCACCTGCCGTGCAGCCTCCTCCCGTGGAGATTTGCAGGCACGCATCGATGCGGCGAAAGTGGTTCTCGACCAGGTGATGAGCGCCGAGGATCACAGTGTGCCGATGAACATCCTGGAGCGGGCCACGTGCGTGGGCGTGGTGCCCGGAATGATCAAGGGCGCCTTCGTATTCGGGGCGCAGTACGGGCAGGGAATCGTCACGTGCCGCACCGGTCACGGCTGGAGCGCGCCGGTATTCATCCGCATGGCCGGCGGATCGTGGGGTCTCCAGATCGGCGGTCAATCCACGGACCTGGTGTTGATCGCGGTGAACGACCGCGGATTCCAGGACCTGCTGAAGAACAAGTTCAAGATCGGCGCCGACGCCTCGGCTGCGGCCGGTCCGGTAGGTCGGCATGGGGAAGCTTCAACGGACTGGAAAATGAATGCCGAACTGCTTACGTACTCTCGCAGCAAAGGGCTTTTTGCCGGGATAGACCTGGATGGCACAAGCGTCAGCCAGAACTCCGACGATACCGAGATCTACTACCGTACGGCTTACACCTTCGAGTCGGTGCTGAAGGGCAACGTCGCGGTTCCGGTTGGGGCCGTCCCGTTCGTGAAAGCAGTTGCGCATTATTTTGTGGAAGCCAAAAAGCACTAGGAAACAGGCTGCGGGAAAAGTCGTTGTTTTGAAAGGGTATGGCTTCACAGGCTGCGGAAAAACACCCTCGGCCAAGGCTTTGTAATAGTCGTCCACTGGCTTCGCTGACCCGCAAGGAATGAAACGGACGTTCTGCGATTTGTCTTTGTTTTATTTAACTTGCAGCGTTTTTGGACGGAGGGAGCAGGGGCCTTCAGGCTCCTGAATGCCGCCTTAATTGGTGCGGCCTTTAGGCCCGGGTCTTGCGGGGTTACGGTTTTACTTGCACCTGCGGGATGCCCTTCGGGCCAATTCCCCGGAAATCAAGCCTTTTTTCCGCAGCCTGTGAATCCGCGCCCTTTCAAAGCGAACAAATCCCGCAGGCTGTCTGGATCGGCGCGACGGGATCCAAGCCTGACGATCCGCCGCGGTGGAATACACTTGTCCTTTGCCTTTAAAGATGAGGGAGAGGATCGAGTATTGGCTGGTGCTTGCGGTGGCGCGCAGCCTGGGGTGGATGCCGCGTGGGCTGTCACGTCTGCTTGCGGGCCTGCTCGCCTGGGCTGTGTACCAGTCAATGGGGCGGCTGCACAAGGTGGGCGAGTTCAACCTCGAACTGGCCATGCCGCAGCTATCCGGCGATGAACGTAAGCAGACCCTGCGGGGGGTCTTCCGCCACCTGGGTTGGCAGTTGGTGGAGTTTTGCCGCATGCCGCGGTACACCGCCGAGAACACGCGGGACTGGATTCGGACCGAGGGCTTGGAGCACTATCTTAGGGCGCTGGCGCGGGGCAAAGGAGTGCTGGTGCTGACCGGGCACCTGGGCGCGTGGGAGCTTTCCAGCTTTTACCATTCCCTGATGGGCTACCCGATGGGCATGGTAATCCGGCCTCTCGACAACCGGCGGCTCGACGATTTCGTCAACGGAATCCGCTGCATGCACGGCAATCGCGTTCTTTCGAAAAACGACTTTGCCAGGGGCCTGCTGACCGCCATGCGCGCCGGCGAGACGGTGGGAATTCTGATGGATACCAACATGACCCCGCCGCAGGGCATTTTCGTTCGCTTCTTCGGAGTGACGGCATGCACCGCTTCTGGGCTGGCGAGGGTGGCGCTGAAAACAGGCGCGGCGGTGCTGCCGGGCTTCCTTTTGTGGGAGCCGGGCGAAGGCCGCTACGTTTTGCATTTTGGGCCGGAACTGGTTTTTGCGCGGACCGGCGATGCAGATTCCGATATTCTTGCGGCCACGCAACAGTGCAATGACGCGCTCGAAAGCTGGATTCGACGCTATCCCGACCAGTGGCTGTGGATTCATCGCCGCTGGAAGACGCGGCCGCCGGGGGACCCGCCACTTTACTGAGGAATCATGCAATGGCTCGACTGCGAAGTATGGGTCTCAGTTCGGGTTTTCAGTCACATTGAAGGGTACGGGCTTCGCAGGCTGCGGAAACTCATGACGCGGGGAACACGGAGGGAGCAGGGGCCTTCAGGCCCCTGAATGCCGCCCTGAATTCGACGGCCTTTAGGCCCGGGCTTTGGCCGGAAATTCCTTTTTCCGCAACCTGTTTAGCTCGTACACAAATGGCCTGAAATCGGCGGGGGAGAAGAGTATGACTCTTGGGGAACTGGTTGAAAGGTTGGGCGGAAAGCTGCTGCAAGGCTCACCGCAACTTGAGATCGAGAATGTGAGTTCTTGCGAGCAAGCCGGCCACGAAAGCCTTGTCTTTGCAGGTACAACGGCTGCCGCGGCCGAAGCGCTCTCGAGCGGAGCCGGAGCGATTGTGCTGGCTCCAGGCATGGCGGCTTCGTCGAGCGAGGGCGTTTGCGCTGTTGAGGCCGAGCAGCCGCGGCTCTGGTTTGCCCGCGCGGCCAAGTTGCTTTCACCTGCGCCTGCGGCGACGGGAGTCCATTCCAGTGCAGTGGTCGCGGAAGGGGTCCAACTCGGGGAAAATGTCACGGTCGGTGCAGGCGCGGTGGTTGAAGAGCAGGTAAGCATTGGCGCCTGGAGCCGTATTGAAGCGGGCGCGGTGATCGGCCGGGGTGTCCGCATCGGCGCGCACTGCCGCATCTATCCGCGGGTCACCATTTACCCAGGTACAACGTTGGGCGATCGCGTGGTCGTTCACGCCGGGGTGGTGCTCGGGGCCGATGGCTTTGGCTACGTGCGCGATGCGGCCACGGGCGCTTACACGCAATTTCCTCAGCGAGGTACGCTGCTGATTGAGGACGACGTTGAGATTGGCGCCAACTCGACGATCGACCGCGGCGCCTTGAAACAAACAAGAATAGGGCGGGGAACCAAGATCGACAACCTGGTACATGTCGGGCACAATTGCGAGATTGGCGAGGACGTGATCCTGGTGGCGCTGACGGGCATCTCCGGATCGTCGACGGTGGGGCGCGGCGCGGTGATTGCCGGCCAGGTGGGTATCGGCGACCACGTTCACATCGGTCCGGGCGTGATTCTGGGCGGACAGGCGGGTGTGCTGAGCGGCAAGACGCTCACTAACGAGGGCCTGAAGCCGGGAACGGTGCTGTGGGGCACACCCGCACGGCCACTGAAGCAGGTACTGCGGGAGATGGCAGTGTTGGCGCGGTTGGCGAAACGGAAATCCGCGAAAGACGGCGGCGAGTGATTTGCGGGGGAAGTCGAGCAAAAAACAATGGCGACCATCGTAGTCGGTGGCAGCGGGCGGGGCGTGGGCAAGACCGCTTTGGTTTGCGGGCTGATTGCTGCGCTCCCTGAGCTCGCTTTTGCGGCGGTGAAGATTACCACCCATGAACATGGATACGGTGAGCCTATCTTGGAAGAGACTCCTACCGGGCGGCAGATGGAATCAGATACGGCGCGCTATCTGGCTGCGGGGGCGCGGCGGGCGCTGCTGGTTTCGGCTTCGGAAGATGACATTGCTGAGCGGGTTGGCGAACTTCGAGCCATGTTGGGCGAGGGCGCGAACGTCATCTTCGAATCGAACCGAATTGTGGATTATCTTGAGCCGGATCTTTGCCTGGGTGTTCTACAAGCTGGTGAAATTGCAGAGGGTTCGCGACTTTCGATCAAGGCTTCGTTTCGGAAGGTCCTGAGCCGTGCAGATGCTCTGGTGGCGCGCGGGAACGTGGATCTTGTCGAGGCGGAACCGGCTGCGGCTAAACCGCTGTTCCGGCTTGCGGACTTGGAGCGTATTTCTCCGGAGATGCTGGACTGGGTGCGGTCGGCGCTGCATTCCTGAGCAGGATGGCGAGACCCCGGGCGCCATCCAATCCGCTCTCGACCAGCAAGACATGGGCCATGTTGAGGAACTCCGGGTGATGCTCGAAATGCTTGCTGGCGGCTTGCACCGTGTGGACAACGTGCGCGGTGGAAAACTGTGCGCGATGGTAGCCGGCCACGCCGATGAGCAGACCCTTGATCAAAGCGAACTGTGCAGTCAAGAGCGCGAACTGCCGGGTCAGAGAAGTTGGGGAATCGGGCGTGGCCTGGATCGTTCCTGCACGCATTTCTTCGCGGCCAAAGGGGAACCGGCAGCGGAAAATTGTGTTCATCAAGAGGTTTTCCAGGATGTACGGGTGGCGGTCAAAGAAAGGCGCGTAGTAGCTGTCGTGCGCATGTGAGTAGTGCGCGGTGAGGGAGTCCAAAGTGGCGGCGGGGCCGTTTCCAATTCCCGAAGTGAAGGCTCGGATGCACTCGACGAACCGTGGCGTAATGTTGGACCGGTTGAGCAGCATGCCGGCAAGGCGCAGCACCGCGTCGAGCTGGGCCGCGCGGTCAAGGGGTAGCGTCGCCATCGCGGTGTACAGGGCTCCAGAGGCTACTGTGGCCTCGAAATCCGCGAGAAATGCGGGGACGGTACGCGCAAGTTCACCCTGGGCGATCGAATCGAGTCGCCGGCATAAGACACCCATAAGAAACAGCCGCTGCCACAAGGGGTAGACACGATTCCGGAGCAAAGCGAATGTGGTTTGCCGAATGGGATTGAACCAGGACAAAAGCGAGGGATTGGCTTGGCCTGCGGGGTTGCCTTCAAGTGGGGTTATTGATTGGACTCCGACATGCGGATCGTGGCAAATGTGGCGGAGGTCGAGGCCCGCGAGCCGTACGCTCCCGGAGGCGAGAGCAGAACGCTGGCCTCGATCAGCTCGCGCAACGGGCCGGCCGGCAGGGTGCCGTACTTTTCGTAGGTCGCTTGATCGATAGGGACGTTCCAGATGCGGCAGCAGGTGTCTTCGCAGGCTGAGCCGATGCAGCGGAAGCCGGCGGCATAGTCGAAAGCTGGCGAAGTTTTAGGCAAACGGCGCTCCTGGACATCGGGCAGGCGCACGATGAAACCGTCCGAATGAACTACATGAAGAGAGCAAGGAGATGGCCGACGCAGACGCGGGAGGATTAAAAGGCCCTGATGTTGAGGGGAATCAAATGAGCGCGTGGGTAGTGAGGACGCGAAACGCAGGTCCTTCGACTCCCTTCGCTGCGCGTCGCTCGCTCAGGATGACAGTCATTTCGTTAGGGCTCAGGATGACAATTCATGAAGGCTAGGTTAAAACGGCTTGTCGGTCAGGAACGGTTCGGCCTTCAGGGAGCCGTCGCGTTGCTTGACCAGCATTTGCACCTTGCCCTCGGCGGCATCCAATTCCTGCTTGCAGGCCGCCGAGAGGCCCACGCCTTGTTCGAAAAGCTTCAGCGACTTTTCCAGGGCGAGGTCGCCCTTTTCCAGTTGATCGACGATGGATTCGAGCTTCTTGAGCGATTCTTCAAACGAAGGCATAACGTTTACTCCATTACTGGGGCGGGGTCGGGCAGGACGCTGGCAATGACTTCAGCGGCGGCAAGGTAGCGGCCGAACGGAGCGGCAACCTGGACGCCCTGCACGAAGGGGCGCACAGCCTCCAGCATCTCCTGGGCGATGAGGATGCCTTCGCGCCGGGAAGCGTCGGGCGAGTCGGTCTGGGCCATGCGCAGCATGATCTCTTCAGGCATTGAGACGCGAAGGTCGTTCTTCATGAATTCGGCGTTGCGCAAGCTGGTGAGCGGCCAGATGCCGGCGATGACGGGAATACGATACTCCTTGATGCGATCGAGGAAGATCTCCAGCAACTTGAGATCGAAGACCGGTTGGGTGATGGCGTATTCGGCGCCGGCTTCAACCTTGTAGGCGAAGCGGCGCAATTCGTTTTCGATGTCGGGCACGCCGGGATTGGCCGCTACGCCGATGGTGAAGTTGGTGCTGGCGCCGATGGAGTTGGCGCCGATGTCGAGCCCGTGGTTCAGGCGATGCACGATGTTCACCAGCCCAATGGAATCGACATCGAAAACCGCGGTCGCGTCAGGATAATTGCCCAGCTTCGGAGGGTCGCCGGTGAGGCACAGGATGTTGTGCAGGCCGATGGAGGAAGCCCCCAGCAGGTCCGACTGGATGGAGAGCAGATTCCGGTCGCGGCAGGTGTAATGCAGGATGGTCTCGATGCCCGTGTGTTGCTGAATCTGGATGCAGAGGCTTTGCGCGCTCATGCGGGCCGAGGCTCGCGGCGAGTCGGGCACGTTGATGGCGTGTACGCCAAGCTGGGCCAGGACGCGGGCGCCCTCGATCTCCTTTACGCAGTTGATGCCGCGGGGAGGAACGATCTCCACCAGGGTGACGAAACTGCCCTGCTCGACGAGAGACCCGATGCGGGAGCGCAAACCCAACGATGCGGGCGGCGTTTCGGTATTGATGACAGAGACCGCGCCGGTTACCGTGGCGCGCGCCTGAGCGTCGATGGCCCGCATGGCAGAGCGCATGGCGCGCGTGTGGTTGGGGGTGGTGCCGCAGCAGCCGCCCACGAATTGCACCCCGGCATTGATGGCTTTGCGGGCAAAGCTGGCCATGTATTCCGGCGAGCAAAGATAGATGTTGCGGCCTTCGACGGCTCGCGGCATCCCGGCATTTGGCATGGCAGCCAGGGGCAGCGTAGTGGCTGAGCGCATGGCCTCAATGGCAGTGAGCACCGTGGCGGGTCCGGTGGAGCAATTGACGCCGATGGCCCCTGCGCCCCATTCGGTGAGTAGTGCGGCGGCCTGCTCTGGAGAGGCTCCGTCCAGGCAGTTGTTATCGTCATCGACGGTGACCATCACCATGACCGGCAGTTCAGGAGCAGTCTCCTGGGCAGCTTTGAGAGCTTCGTGGGCCTCATTCAAAGCGGGCATGGTCTCAATCACCAGCAGATCGACGCCGGCCTTTGCCAGGGCGCGGATCTGTTCGGCAAAGGCGGCGCGGGCTTCGTCCAGGCTGGTTTTGCCGAGAGGCTCGAGGCGGACGCCCAGGGGGCCAATTGCACCGGCGACCCAGGCTTCGCCGGCTTGCTTGTCTTTGAGATGCTCGACAGCCTGACGGGCCAGGCGCACGCCGGCAGTGTTGATGTCGGCTACTTTCCCGGCAAGCCCATGCCGCGCAAGCCTGAAGCGATTGGCTCCGAATGTGTTGGTTTCAAGAATCTCGGCGCCGGCCTGCAGGTACTCCTCATGAACGGAGAGGATCAAGCCGGGGTCGGTGAGGTTCAGCTCGTCGTAACAACGGTTGATGAAGACGCCTCGAGCGTAAAGCACAGTGCCCATGGCTCCGTCGACAAGTATCGGGCGGGTGGCGAAGATGTCTGCAAATTGCGGCATTCTTCTGCCATGCTAAGCTACCGGGCTCTTCAACGCCAATGGATGAGGCCGGGTGGCCGGGATGCTTTGTTATACTTCGGTAGTCACAGGCCGGGAGCCGCGGGCCACAATCCGCGGTTGAAACCGCGCATTTCGTCGAGGTAAGGGATTTTGAAGAAGAGAAGTCTTTGCATGAGCGCCGTCGCGGCCCTGGTGGTTGCGGCCGCGCTCGCAGGTTGTGGCACTACTACCTATTTTGCGGGGCGCGCGCTGCCGCCGAGCGGGCTGAGGAACCGGGTACTGATCGCGATTCAAAATCCGAGTGCAGGCGCCAAGGGCGCTCTTGGTTTCGTTGACGCTTTCTACGACATTCGTTTCAGTTATAACGACAAGACCCAGTCATTCTCGATTTCCGGCTTCAGCGGGGCACTTCCGGTGACCATCCAGAACATGCCTGAAGAGCAGAATGGCGTAGTTTACGGATCCGGGGACGGGAGCCTGGCGAACGTCGATTATGCCCATGAGAAGGCGAACGGTAATGCCGCCACACTGAACGGTCTTTCCTCGAGTGTCTTTATTACCCGCAACCGGGCTTTCGCCTTTGCCGCCAGCCAGTCTTCCCACGTCCTTACGGTAGTGGACGCGACCAGCGGCGGCGGGAGCTACCCGCTGAGCCTGCCGGGGGTTTACCGCGTCAGCGTGAATACCGGCGGCTCGGTGGCCCTGGCTTTTGTGGAAAACTCGGATTACGCCTACTATCCACGGAAATTGACCGCGTCGCAGGGGATTGCCTACTCCGGCGGGCCCACGACCTGGCCAAAGGCCGCTGTGGACTGCGAGCCGCAGAATGCACCTGCATGGTGCCTGTTTCAAGCGCAAAGCCCGGACAATACGGACGCGACGGGCAACTATTACGGGGCGCCGCTCAAGTTCGACCGGCCGGTCAAAGCGGTTTTCTCTGCAGATGGGGGAACTGCCTATGTGTTGAATTGCGGACCTGAATGCGGCGGTTCCAAGTCTTCGATGACACCGTTGCCTGTGGCGCCGATGATCTACCTGACGGGTCTGCAATCCGGGAAGCTCCCGACATCGGCAGGCCTTGCCGGCTCCACGCTTCTCATCCCGGGTGGCGCCAGCAACGCCCTTGTGGCCAGTTCAACTCTTTATGTAGTGGGCCAGCAGCCTCAACAGGTGCAGGGCCAGACGCTGTTTGCCGGAAACCTGACGGTTGTCGACCTTTCCGCGAACACGATTATTCCTGGAACAAGCGCAGCGCCGAACCCGGTTTCCATCAGCGATGGCGCCCCTGGGGCGGTTAGCCGCATGATTCTGGCCGATGACAATACGCTGTGGATCGGCATGACCAAGTGCACCAACGGCGTGCGGGCAGCGACGGGACAGCCCTATGGCTGCCTGACGATGTACAACACCTCGACCAATACGGTCACCATGCTGGAGTCTTACCTGGGTGACCTGACAGGAATTGCCGCGGTTACCGACCTGCATAAGGTCTATGTCGCGCAGGGCGGGCAGGTGTACATCTACGCCACGGCCAACGGCGCAGCCATCAGCAACCAATATGTCTCGGTGACCGGTACGGCCTACGACGTGGCCTACATGGATGCGGTAACCGACGGCAACAACACCGTTTACTGATCCCATGCCAGCCGCTTCCGCACCTGAGGTCCTGACTGCGGATATATTGGCCATTGCTGCCCACCGGGACGACGTGGAACAGACGTGCGGCGGAGCGCTCTTGCGCATGGCGGCCCGCGGCCTGCGCACAGCCATTCTGGACCTTACGCAGGGCGAGGCCGGAACCCGCGGCAGTGCGGAAGAGCGTGCGGCCGAGGCGGCTGAGGCAGCACGAATCCTGGGCGTGAGTTGGCGCCAGGCGCTGGATTTGCCCGACGGCGCCGTCGAAAACAGCCTGGAAAACCGCATCAAGATTGTCAAAGTGATTCGGCAACTGCGCCCTCGCGTGATGATTCTCCCCTTTTGGCAGGCCCGGCACCCGGACCACGCCACCACCGCGCCCCTGGGATATGATGCGTGCTTTCTGGCAGGGCTGGCGAAGGTCGATACCGGGGATCCGCCGCACCGGCCGTTCAAAATTATCTATGCCAGCCTGTATGCCGACGTGCGGCCCAGCTTCATTGTGGACATCACGCCGTTCATCGAGCAGCGCCATGCGGCCTTGATGGCTTACAAGTCGCAATATGCCAACCAGGCGGCGGGCAGCAGCCTGTTTGTGGCTGAGGAAGAGATTCGCGAGCGCACCTTTGCGGAGGCGCGGCATTACGGGCTTCTGGCCGGCGTCCGCTACGGCGAGCCCTTTGTGCAAAAGGAGGTTGGGCTGGTGGACGACCTGACGCTGATGCCGGTGCAATCGATCTGATGCTGTTTTCATGAGGATGCTGCGGAGAGCTCTCAAAGGTGAGAAAAGCATCCAGGGAACCTCCGACCAGGTGCCTGTTCTCGACGGAGCATTCCCTCGGGGGCTAAAGGGTGAGGAGATCCCCCGGCTCTGCCGGGGTGGCAGTAGAGCTTTGAGAATTCCGGGAGTATGTTTTCCCTCGATTTGCCTGTGCTGCGGAAGTGAAGACAGCAGCACGCGGCTTTT
>PLZC01000335.1 GCA_003151985.1 Acidobacteriaceae bacterium | reverse complement strand
GCGGTAGCCAGGGAGTTTGGGCTGTCGCGGGAGACGGTACGGAAGATGCTGCAGTTCGCGGTGCCGCCAGGCTATCAGCGACAGCAGCCTATCAGGCGGCCCAAGCTTGGTCCATGGCTGGGTATGCACGCCGGAGTGACCAAGCCATCCATCAGCTGGGCAATACCAGCAGACGTCACCTTCGGCACCGGGCTGAGTGCAACACAACTCAATGCATCATCGTCTGTGGCTGGAAAGTTCGCGTATAGTCCGATAGCGGGTACGGTATTTCCTGCCGGAACACATACCTTGGTTGTTACTTTCACGCCGGCAGATGCGACAGATTACGCGACCGCGACGCAGTCTGTGCAACTGAAAGTGAACAAGGCTCAACTCTCGGTGACCGCGAACAACCTGAACATGGTCTACGGCGCCGCGATTCCAAGACTAACCTTCATCATAAGCGGGTTTGTCCATGGGGACACTCTAAACTCTTCGGTAACCGGCGCTCCTGGTATTACCACATCCGCAACGTCGAAATCAGCAGTTGGCACCTATCTAGTCATTCCCATGGCGGGCACACTTTCCGCGGCCAACTACAGCTTCACGTTCAAGCCCGGCACGCTCACCGTCACCAAGGCAGTGCTGACAGCAACTGCGACCAGCGTTTCAGCGACATACAACAAGCCCCTGCCAAAGCTCGCCTATACTGTCGCCGGTTACTTGAACGGAGATACATTGTCCTCAGTCCGTGGTGCACCGATAGAGACGACGACGGCGAAGCAAGGATCATTGCCTGGGACATACCCGATCACAATCGCCCAAGGCACACTCGCGGCCACCAATTAGGGTTTCTTGTTCAAGGGTGGAACCTTGAGAGTCACGCCACTGGGAAAAACGGCCACTCCGGTGATCAAGCCTGCAGGTGGAACCTATACGTCCACGCAGACCGTGACCATCTCAGACGCGACCCCGGGCGCGGTCGTTTACTACACCACAAACGGAACCACACCAACGACCTCATCCACAAAGTACACCGGAGCCATCAAGGTTTCTGCTACGGAAACCCTTGAAGCCATCGCCGTAGCCACCGGGTATTCGAATAGCGCTGTTGCATCGGCGACATACACCATCGCCACAGCACCTGCAGTCACTAGCAAAGCCGAGACGGCCATTACAGCCACAGGTGCAACTCTGAACGGCAGTCTGACCGCCAACAATGCGACGACGCAGTACTGGTTTGCTTGGGGGACGAGTAAGACCACTTTAACAAGCGCCACCGCCAAAACTGGCGCACTTACAGGAACAGCCTCAACTGCAGTGTCTGCCAAATTGACAGGGCTGAAAAGCAAATCGACGTACTACTTCCAAGTCGTCGCATCGAATGTGGTAGGTACAACTTCGGGAATGGTGATGAGCTTCGCGACGAATTAGGGAGCTAGTCGTGTTCGGGCTGGAATACTGGTTTGAAGACATTGACGTCGTGCTCCCATTGGTTGTGTAGTAGATCGCGGACCCGGCTTTGGACGATGTGATGGCGACCTTCTGCACCATCGAATAGATTCCCGCAGCCGGGTTGAAGACATGTTGCGTGGCGAGATGCCGACCAGCATGCAGCCGATCTGGATGGTCACGGTTACATCAAGCATCCTTTTGGGCCAGTCGCGGTATCGTATCCCCAATGGAGACGTAGGAAGATTGGCCTGGATCGGCCATCAGCAGTCATCCCTTGCAGCGTAGGTTCCGTAGAGAAATGCCCCGTCCGAACCCGTTCTACGACTGCGGCAGTGTCGCGCCTGCAACGCCATCTTCTACGTCTGCAGCTCTTGCGACCGTGGCCAACGCTACTGTCGTCAAAAATGCAGAGCCAGTGCCCGTAGGCAGCAGTTACATGCGGCCAACCGCCGCTACCAGTGCAGCGCCCGGCTGGCCGACAGGCTCACAAGCAACGCCAACGACAGTATCGGCTTCGCTGTGCCGGAATCCGCTTCTCCAAACCGTAGTAGTCTCGCAAGGCTGCTACGCAACTCGCATGAACCCCCGATCAGGCTGCCGGTAACTTAGAGCGGCCGCTCGCGGCTTGTCCTTGTCCCGGCAAAAATTCATCGTTTTGCCCTCCTCAGGCTAAGCCAAAACATTCAACGTGTAGACATTGATCGGAGCCCGTGGAGGGTCGGTCAATCCTTTCGGTCCGCCTGGCGCGGACGCATAGTATTCAATCGCGCCGTCTGTCGCCAGAAATGGACCCAGTTTTGCCATGTATACATTGCGACCGGCATGAGTCGCATCCGTCATGCGCCATTCTTGCGTTCCCAGGCGGCGCGTGTGCAGCTTGACTGGAACCACATCTTTGTGACCGGGTGCGTTGATAAAAATGCGCAGCGATTCTCCCAGCCTCAGAATAGAAGGCCTGGTGGGGATAAAGACACGCGGCGGATTTGCGCCCACAGGTGAGATAGATGCTGCATAGGCCTGGTTCATTTCTTCCGGTAACTCGGTAAGAAACTCCTTGATGGAAAGTCGAAGCCTCTCGAGCGCGATACGCACCAGCTTGTTTTGCATCGAAGCTAATTGGCCCAGGTCATTGCGAGTGGCGATGACAGACTGGAATTCCACCATGGTCTGCCGGACCAGCGGAGCGATCGTGAGCCAGAGCGGAACTCCCTCTTGAAGGACTTTCGCCCGCGCCTCGTCCTGTTTTCCCGCAGATCTCAACTCAACCGCCCGCTTCAACACCTCATCAAGCTTATGGGCGGATTCATAGGCGTCGCAATAAGGAACCATGAAACTGGCAAAACTTGCAAAATAACCAATGCGGTCACGCTCGAGAGGCGATTCTGCGCTGGCTGCGAGTTTACGGAACCGTTCGATAGTTTTGCGCTGGGTGGGCAAAGCCGTAAGGTCGGGTTCGTTTGTTGCATAATTAAAGGCTTCACTGTAGTCGCCTGTCATCTCCACTCGATTGGCAAATCCGGATTTGTCGTAGGTACCAAGAAAAGTGGATGAGATGGCGTGATTGCGGTCGCAGTCATCGAAGAGTGTGGCAAGTTCGTCAACACGGCCGCCGGCGGCTTGGGTGGCGCAGAATTTGCGGTGATGGTCCGACGCACTAAGCTGACGATTCCATCCCGCACGGGCGAAATAGGTCGCAGTGGGATCGATAACGCGGTGGCGCCAATGAATTCCGAGCATACCCTGACACCCGAGATCCTGCGCACGACGCATATCCCGCTCGAAGCGACTTGCGCGGAACTGAGGAAACCACATAGAGGGGTCATCTTCGATCCAGGGAATTGGCCAACGTTCGCGAGTACCGAGCTTTCCAAAGGCTTCGTGGATCGGGTCCCATCCGAGCGTGTCACTCAACGCCGAAAAAATGATGTCTTCAGGAAGGCGTTGGTGCAGCGACTCGAAATGACGCGCCACTCCACCCCAGCCGGCGAGCACCAGCCGCTTGTTAGGTGCGTGCCGCTTGAGGAAATCATGGGCCTGGGCGAAAGGCGTTACTGAGAGCGGAATGTTCTTTTCGCGGCTTTCCCAGTTGGCATTCTCGTCCTGCCACAGCCATACATAATCCACGGTTGGATAACGCTCGAGTAGATCGGCAAGACGCCGTTCGAGAAGGTCGTGCGCGGTGTTGGATTCGATGAAGCCACCCGGGTGAGAGAGTGCTTCCGGCGGCAGCGCCCGAACAATCTCCATCGGATTCCGATAAGGTTCAAAGCCGATGCCTGTGCGGATGCCGAGTTCATTGGCAAACTTGAAAGCGGCACGCATCATGGTGGTGGTGCGGTATGCGATGTCCCAGTTATCGGAGGCCAGACGCGTGGCGTCCGCACCAAAGGTTTCTGAATCGTAGAACTGCGCCGCTCCCATTTTAAAGGTCGAGGTACGCTGAGGCAGATATCCCCAACTGGTCATCGTTGTGTCTTCGAGTGCCGCGCGATGGCCGCTGCCGGCAAAGTCAAAGGAAAGGTAGGACTCGGCCAATGGATTCGGCTCGTTCTCGGTGTAGACATGCATGCCGAACATGTTGAAGCGCATGCGCAGCATGGCCGCGAAATAGGCCTTGAAATCCTCATCGTTATACATGCTGATGCAATTGAGAAAATCCGGCCAGGGCAATAGGCCTCGAACGGCAACGCATGGCACACCGGTCCATGGCTGACCCGGCTGCGGCAATCGTAATCCCGCAGGACGATCGATGGGTGCCGTCGTGCCATCGATACCGAAGACGAGACCTTGCCGCTCGAGAAACTCGAATACTGCAAAGAGCAAAGCCTGTTCACCGGCGGCGCGAAGAATGACGCCTTTGTCCGAGGATGCAATTTCGTACTCTTCGGCCCCTTTGAAATGCGATTGGTCGATCGTGAGCGTAAGGACCGTTGACGCTGCGTTGGCGTCGCCGTCTGTGAGCTTCACATCCAGTGCCGGATTCAGCATATGCAATCCGCTCGATAACTCACGAGCCGCATGCCGTGTCTTCAGGCTGTCAGGGACTGGCGAGCGAATCGCGATGATTTTTGTTTTGACCACTTGCGCTGAAGCCTGGTTGAGCGCAAGCATTCCTGCTGCCGAAGCCAAGGCCGATGTCTTCATGAAACCCCGACGATCCATCATACGTACACTCCTACTGAGCGCTCCACCATGCAGAAATTTCTTCAAGGGAGCGATTCTTGGTTTCAGGAAGGTTTCGCCACACAAACCACGTCTCAAGGGCGCAGAAGCAGGCGTAGAGAAAGAAGGGAGAACCATGACCGAAATGCCGAATGAGTGTGCGGCTCTGGTCTAACATCGGAAAGGTCTGCGAGACCGCGAAGTTGGCAAGCCAGAGTGCTGCGCTAGCAATCGCCATTCCACGCGCTCGGAAGTGCGCGGGAAATATTTCAGACAAAACTACCCATGTAACCGGACCTACTGAAAGGGCGAAACAGGCTATATAGCCCAAGACAAATGCCAGCAGCCACGCACCGGTGTCTGAACGCATGGCCGCCGCCCCCATGGCCACGAGGCAGACTCCCATACCGAGCGATCCACCAATGAGGAGAGGTTTTCGCCCCGCCTTGTCGACCACGGCCATGGCGACGATTGTAAACAGCAAGTTGACTGCGCCGACGAACACAGTTTCAAGCAAGTCGGTATTTCCGGAGTGACTTATATGGTTGAATATTTCGGGCGCGTAATAAAGAAAGACATTGATTCCAGTGACCTGCTGCAGCACTGCAAGCGTGATGCCAAGCCAAAGAACCTTTGCCAAATGCTCGCGCGATGCCGGCGCCATAATATGCGTTGCAAGGTCGTCATCAAGCCTCGCGCCACCGATGCGGAGCGCCACAGCTTCCGCCTCGGCAGTTCGCCCATGCATGATTAGAAAACGAGCCGTTTCTGGAACGAGGAAAAGCAAACCAAACAACAGAATTGCCGGGAAGACGCCCGAGGCGAACATCCAACGCCACCCAATGTCTTCGTTCCATGAAGTGCTTCCACTGAGGCGAATGGAGTAGTTTACGACGTAGATGACCAGCATGCCGAATACAATCGCAAGTTGATTAAGGGATACGAGTCGGCCTCGCCATTTTTTTGGAGCTATTTCTGCGATGTAAAGTGGACTGGCGATTGACGCAGCTCCTATGCCAACTCCCCCGACGACGCGATACGCGATGAACCACGCAATTGACGGCGCAAGAGCGCTACCAACTGCTGAAGCCAGAAAGCAAAACGCAGAGATATGCAGTATCTTGTGACGACCCAGCCAATCGCCACCTAGACCAGCTACCGCTGATCCCAGAACGCATCCTGCCAGAGCCGAACTAGCTGCCCATCCCGCCCCCGCTGCGCCAAGCGAAAAGTGGCTTTGAAGGAGGCCAATAGCGCCTGAGATGACCGCCGTATCATAGCCAAAGAGCAGCCCGCCCAAAGCTGCCACGCTTGATATCACCACCAGATACAGTATTCCTGAAAGGCGTTTTTGATGGAGAGTCGCGCCTGGATCATTTTCGTTCTGATGGGCTATGGTCATGTTTTGTGAATACTTAAGAATCGTAGATCATCCCTTGGCGGATTGTCACTCAACCAATCGTTGAATGCCCGCAAATGACGGGTGCCACCGCACTGCCGATCGGCGCAAGGTCAGCGGCTGATTTTGGGCTCGCCCGAGGTTGGCGATTGTCCATCCGATCGTCTCAGTAATAGCCGGAAGGGAGGTCTGGTGTATTGCCATTTCTAAGTACCGAAGTCCCCTGCATCTCACGAAATAGTCCGAGATTCGTTCGCAAAGCAATCACAGGGTTTATGTAGTAGTTCTTGGGAAAGGGCCTGCCGTTCAGGAAGTTGTCCATCACCAGGCGCACCGCCAACTGGCCCTGGCGGTAAGGGTCCTGATAAATGGAAGCGCATAGTGTCCTGCGACGAAAGTAGGGTTCCTGGTCTGAGAAGAGGTCAGTTGCAATGATGGTTATTTGGCCACTTCGGTTCTGCTCCTCAACAGCCCTGCAGACCGGAATGCAATTCACCGTGCTTATATAGATACCCCTTAGATTGGGGTACTCATGTAACAATCTAAGTGTTTTTCGGTAGACCTCTTCCGCAACCTCGTGCCCCTCGATCAAACTTACTGTCTTGCCTCCCTGGCATTCAATTGGAAAATCCTTCTGAAACTGTTCAACCTTCGTGCGGTGCTCCTCGGTAATCAGCATGCCTGTAACTATTGCCACTTCGGAGCCGAGTGGAACTAGTTTCGCCATCATTTCGGCTGCAAGTGCACCGTTCAGGATTGGGTCGACTGAAATAGCCGTCGATCGACAAGTAGGCGAATCATCGCTTGCAACGCACACCACGCGCACATTGCGATCGTTTTCAACTCTTTCGATAAGTGGTGCTACCTCTTGGGCCCTGCCGGGCGTCACAACTAGCGCCTGAATATTTTCGTCGAGCAACTGATTCACCGCCCGCGAAACAGGAGAACTCAGATCCTTGACCCTGCGATAGACCACCTCCAGACCCACATGTTCGTAACGTTTCGCTTCGTCTACAACGCCGGCGTAAAGCTGGTCATAGAAATACCGGATCTCGCGCGGGATGCACACGCCAATTCGAAAGGTGGATTTGGCAAAGGAAAGCGCTCGTGCGGTGGGATTGGGCGCATAGCTATTCGACTCTGCGATCGCCAGAATTCGTTCGCGCGTTTCTTTGTTGATGCCTGTTCGCCTATTAAGAGCACGGTCAACAGTTCCAACGGAGACATTTGCAAGTCTCGCCACATCTCGAACGCCAAATCGTTTCATTGTATCGCCACCCAGAAAGGTTACGTAAATGCCGATATTCAGTAACCTTCCGCTTGCCTGTTAAGAGGCGTTCCGACTGCCACTACCGGTGTACGCCCACATATCCGATCAATTGTTAACAAGATGAACTTCTGGGTGCCGGACGTGAATCGCGCACCACTTATGGTTCGTTCTGTCTTGCTATATCGGCGGGTTCCCCCAAGACGTCCCCCCGCGCCTTGGAAAGTTTGCTACATCTCGTGAATTCGGCGGTAGCTTCCTCTTTCTTGCCAACTTGTTGGAGGGCCCGCGCAAACAGAAAACTTGCGGGCTGCGATTGGGGATTAAGTCGCGTTGCATTTTCCAACAAGGGTAGAGCCTCACGCGGTCTCCCTAAGTAAAGTTCGTCCTTTCCCAATGCTAGTTGCACATTCGGATTCTGAGGTTTAAGCACATGCGCCTGTTCCAGCAGAGGCTTGGCATCCTGGTACGACCCTTGGTCCACAAGCAATGCGCCTGCACAAAACAATGCCGGGAAGAATCCCGGATCCAGCTTCCCCGCCTGCTCCCACTCTTTCAGAGCCGCGCGAAAATCTCTCTGCTTAAAATACGTCGAGCCAAGATAGAAGTGCGCTTCGACCATCTTGGGCGCGATGGCCAAGCATTTGTGCAGGCTCTCGGCGGCTTTGGGATAGTCTTCCCGCACGTAAGCGGTCAACCCGAACAGGTAATAAACTTGTGGTGAGTCCCCCTGGCTCTCAAGCAACGAAGCCAGGACGCGCTCCGATTCGGCTTCTCGCCCAGTCTCCTTGTAACATGCCGCCAGGCCAACTAGAATGGAAGCGTCGTTTGAAGGCATGAGTTTCTCATACTCGGATGCAGCCCGAGAACAATCGCCAATTTGCGAAAGCGACACAGCTAAGAGTTGACGCGACCGAAGGTCCTGAGGATTCTTGACGAGGACTTTCTCAAAACTGCCGGCCGCATGTTTCCAGTCGCCCAGTCGGTAGTACGACAAACCAAGGTTGATGAGTGCCCGCATCGACTCGGGATCGATCGTAAGTGCAAAATGGTATTCGATAATTGCTGCATTGAATTTACCTTCTTGCGCCAGCACGACACCGAGATTTGTGAGTGCTGGAACAGATTTTGGATGGTTAGTCAAAAACTTGCGGTATGAGCGCTCTGCGGATGCGAAATCCCCTTTCACCTGGCTGCGCCGCGCCTCCTCAAATGTATCTTGCTGGGCAAGGCCTTTCACGGAAAAGAGCAGAGCAACGGTGATGACCAGTAGTAACGGCGTAGGCATGCGCATGGCTTAGTATGCTGGACCCTGGTTGTCGCGGTCCAGCATTTCATTTGATACTGTTAAGTACAGTCTGCTGTTAAAACTCGACCTTCATATTCAATTGAAGGATACGTGGGTCATGCGCCGAATTCACCCGTCCAATACCATTGTTGATTGCAGCGCCACTGGGGTCCGACCCGGCAAAGCTCGTATTAAGTCCGCTCCAACTTGGGTGGTTGAGAACGTTGAACGCGTCGCAACGAATCAAATACGTGAAGCGCTCGCCAAGTTTGAGAGACTTGAACAACGCAGTATCCCAGTCAGCAATTCCCGGCCCTCTTAGGCTATACGGCTTGAGAGTGCCAAAGTATCCTGGCGCCGGCACCGAATAAACATTGGGGTCGAACCATTCGGTCACTTTTTTTACGAGCTTTTGTTGCGCTCCGGATTGCAAATTCGGACGCGATGCAAGCCCGGGAGTAGCGCTGCCAAGGGCAACTGTAAACGGAGTGCCGCTCTGGAATTGCACGATACCAGTCCACTGCCAGCCGTCCATAACCGCCCTCGCCAGATATCCTTTGTGTTTTGCAAAAGACGGGAGTTGATACAGATAATTGGCTATCAGCATATGGGGCCGATCGTACGAAGACAGGCTCCGTTCTGCCGCGGGGTTATAAGCGTTCTGTGGACTTGATCCGAAACCAGGAGCATCGGACATCGTTTTCGAGAAAGTATAGGAGACCTCCGCCATCACACCGCGTGTCATCTGGCGCTGCAGGTGCACCTGTAGGCCGCTATAGTCTGTGGTTCCCCCGGGGATATGTTGGTTGATATTCGTAAAGCCCTTGTAGGGGACAATCGTGCTTTCGATCACACTCCCACTATTCAGTCCTGGGTTAAAGTCATATCCCCCTTCGGGAAGAGGTTGATTGATGTTGCGCGTGCTGTCGCTGTGCGTCCCAAGTGTGCCTACATAGCCCAGGGACACTACGGTATTCGTGGCAAGCTCGTGCTGGATATCCAAACTCCAACTTTGCACCATCGGCGAAGGGTACACCTCATTCAGCGATACAACTCCGAACGGCGACAAAGCTCCGGCGTTGCCGGTGGCTGGATTAGCAATGGGTCCCTGATAGACGGTCCCGATATTCCCGTTGGGTGGATTGCCGACCAACCCATAGCTGTCGTTTCCCTGGATGCGATAAAATCCCATGCCATATCCCCCGCGGATGGCCCATACACCACGCCCGCTGGGATCGAAGGCAAACCCAATGCGGGGACCAAACCGCCACGGGTTGTTCTTGACTAAGTCAGTGGGCAGACCTTGTGCCGGGCTGATCAGGCCGTTGTATCTGTCACCGGAACCGGGCGCTATTGTGCCGTCGCTGTTGACCGTCACAGCCTTGGTCGGATCGTATGCCGACGGAACGAAGTTATAGAGGGTGTTTCCGTCGATATACAAGTGTGGGATGAAAAAGTAGCGCACCCCAAGATTCAATGTCAGTTTTCGGGTGACTTTCCAAGTATCCTGCGCATAGGCCTCAAAGTGGTTGTAATTGTAGGACGGCATGAGGCTCGTTTCAAGCTGGCTGTAGGAATTGAAATTTCCCAGCAGGAAGTCGGCCATTGGATTCTTCGTTGAGTACCCGGTAAAGTTGAAGCCGCCCTGCGTCCCCGGATCTACCTGAGCGCCGACCGGGGTAACTGAATGCTCATAGATAGCACCAGCCTTGAGCGAGTGTACCCCCGCATTTTTGGAGAAGTTGTCGTTTACTTCCTGCACGTTGTGATGCGCCCACCATGGGAAGTAGGAAGTATCGATAGCTCCCCATCCACCGCTAAAGGCGAGGTTGGGTACTTTCACGGCACCGGTCTGCGGAAATAACGGGGCAATGCTCAGCCCGGTAGGCGCCAGGTAGTTCCCTGACTCAGAAACAGCTAACTTATCTTTCGGTCCGTAGTTACTAGCGTAGTCATACGAGACTTCGTTCAACATCGTTGGGCTGATGATTTCTGATACCTTTCCCAGGAAGCTGTGGCCCGGGATGTTTGTCGTGGTCTGAATATCGGGAAATGCTTGGCTTGACCAAAGCACGCCGGAGAGGTGATGGGGTTCTGTGTCCTCAATGTAGCGGACCTGCAACAGGATCTTGCTGGTCGCCTGATGCGTCACATTCACCAGTTCCTGTCTCCAGGTATCCGTGTCGGCAGCATTCTGGTTAAAATTCTGGAAACCGCTGACCCCTGGAGTCGGGAGTGGGAAATTGTTCTGCAGCAGCAGCGTTGCATTCTGGTCGATCCTATTCAAAGGTATCTGATGATTAGGAAACGGGAGACCATTCTTGGGATCGATGATAGGCGTGCCCGTACGTGCATCCTCTGCCGCAAAGTTTCCGCTTCGCATATCTGCCGTTGGTGTTGCAGCCAGGAAGATATCTGTTGAATTATTGCGCCGCCATTCCTCTGCAAAGAAAAAGAACGTCTTCGATTTACTCCGCGGATAGAGATGAGGGATGAAGAATGGACCACCAATCCGGTATCCATAGTCATTGAAACGCAACTTTTGATTGGTAAGGGAAAAGTAGTTCACCGCATCCAATGCATCGTTCTTGAAATAGTCGTATGCGGCGCCGTGAAACTGATCTGTCCCTGTGCGCGTGGCCACTAGGAGGCTGGCCCCGGCCGCATTGCCGAACTCTGCTGAATAGTCCGTTGTGTTGACTTTGATCTCCGAGATGGCTTCGAGCCCCGGAGTTGTTAACGACCCGGTTCCGTTGCCCATGTCGGTATTTTCAACACCGTCCACCTCGAAGCCCGTGGCCTGTTCCTGTTGGCCATTAAGGGCAAAGCCTCTTGAACTGTTGAAACCCGTTCCCCCTTCGTCGCCCATCGTGCGCGACGCCCCTGGCACCAACTGCTGAATTTGCGTGAATTCGCGCCCATTAACCGGCAAATCGGTCATCTGTTGTGTCAGGATCGTATCGCTCATATCTGCCGTCTCGGTATTCACCATCGGAGTGGCATCCGAAACGCTCACCGTTTCCGTAACGCTACCCACTATGAGAACGAAATTGACGGCAAGTTTGTCTCCGACATTGAGCTGAATACCGGTCTTGAGTTCTGACTTGAACCCGTCTGATACAACCGCGACGTCGTATTTCCCCACCAAAAGGTCATACACTTCGAAGATGCCGTGCGAGTTCGTCACCACGGCATGCGCTGCGTGCGTGCCGGTATTCGTAACCGTGACAGGCGCGTTCGGAACAATGTTTCCGCTAGGGTCTGTAACTTGTCCAGTGATGCTCCCTGTGGTCTGTGCACTGGATGTGCTCGTAATCAGCATTGCAATCGCAAGTAGTACTAGACCACGAATGCAGGCGTAGGCCGCTCTTCCGCATCGATTCGTCACATCTTCCTCCTAATGATTACAAATCCGTGCATTCTCGTGCCGGATAGTTACCGCTGAATTTAAAGCGCACAAAACCCGTATTTTGTCGGGCTCGCGGCAAGACTGGATTCCGTGTACATTCGTACACTTCAGCAAATTCCGTGCACGGTACCGATGGTGTGCGACTATAGGCGCGCTATTGAGAAATTGTCAAGCCTATTCTTTCGTCGGGAATGTATCGGAGTTGGGGGCGGCACGCGATCCGCGATTTGTATTCTTTCTGTTGAGACTTTAGTATTGGTTCACCAAATTTCTGCTATCCACGCTGGACTGGAGAACCAAGACCATGCTCACCAGAAGAAAGTTCATGGGGGCGCTTTCAGCCATTTGCGCTTTGGCCAACATGGAGGGCAATGCGTTAGCCATTGCACCGAGCGGCAAAGAGTACCATGTTTCCAAAAATGGGAATGACGGAAACAGCGGCTCGCCATCCGGGATGTTGCGAACGATTTCCGCGGCGGCGGAACGAGCCCAGCCGGGCGATACGATCACCGTTCATACAGGTGTCTACCGAGAGCGCGTCAGGCCTCCTCGCGGCGGTCAGTCCGATGCAAGACGGGTCGTTTATCAAGCCGCGCCCGGTGAACGAGTGGAAATTTCTGGAGCAGAAGTTACAGGGAATTGGGTCAGGGTTCAGGGCGATGTCTGGAAAACGATTTTCCCAAATAGCTTCTTTGGCTCCTTCAACCCTTACAGCGATCTGATTCACGGAGACTGGTTCGATGCCAAGGAACGACCGCATCATACAGGTGCAGTCTATCTCGACGGCGAATGGTTGACCGAAGCGGCCAAACTAGAAGACGTGTTGCATGGGACGGTTGGCCCTTTGCTTTGGTTTGGAGAGGTGGGCGAGAAGAACACCACTCTTTGGGCACAGTTCAGGGGGCTCGACCCCAACGAGCGACGTACCGAGGTCAATGTCCGTCAGACAGTGTTTTATCCTGACAAGCCGGGGGTCAACTACATTACGGTCCGCGGCTTCATTCTGCGGCAGGCCGCCACTCCTTGGGCGCCGCCCACGGCCGAACAAATCGGTTTGATCGGCACGCATTGGAGCAAAGGCTGGGTTATTGAGAACAATACCATCAGCCACTCCATCTGTTCGGGAATCTCGCTTGGGAAATACGGCGACGCCTGGGACAACAAATCGGCAAACTCCGCCGAAGGTTATGTCGAGACCATTCACCGCGCCTTGAAAGAAGGCTGGTCAAAGGAAAACATCGGCCATCATTTAGTCCGCGGCAACACGATCTCCCACTGCGAACAGGCCGGCATTGTCGGCAGCCTGGGCGCCGCGTTCAGCGTAGTAACCGGCAATACCATCCACGACATCCACGTGAGGCGGCTGTTCACCGGAGCGGAAATGGCGGGGATCAAGTTCCATGGGGCCATCGATGTCGAGATCAGCCGGAACCGCATCTACCGAACCTGCCTTGGACTGTGGCTCGACTGGATGGCACAGGGCACGCATGTGACAGCGAATCTCTTCCACGACAACGAAGATCAGGACTTCATGGCGGAGGTGGACCACGGGCCATTCATCTTCGACAACAATATCTTCCTTTCACCTATGTCACAACTGATCGTCTCCCGGGGAGGCGCTTTTGTTCATAACATGTTCTGTGGGGGTGCGAATGTGGTTCCATTCGACGATCGGCAGACCCCTTTCCTTAAACCCCATTCGACCGAAGTTGCAGGGCTCCACGACAACCCGAGCGGCGATATGCGTTTTTACAACAATCTTTTTGCTCAAGCCGGCGATCTGAGCCCCTACGATGAAACCCGCCTGCCGATGCATCTCGGTGGAAATGTGTTCCTCAAAGGTGCCAAGGCTTGCAAACATGAGGCCGCACCTCTCATCAAGCCGGAGTTTGATCCAGGCATCCGACTTGTCGAGACGCCAAACGGGATTTACCTTGAGATTTCACTCGACAAGGAATGGTCAGTCGAACAGTCTCGAAACACCATAACAGCCGATTTGCTTGGCCTGGCAATGATTCCAAATCTCCCATTCGAAAGCGCCGATGGAACGCCAGCTCACATCGATAAGGACTATTCGGGCAGCCTCCGAAACCTCGTCAATCCCTTTCCGGGACCATTTGAGACGTCGCAAGGCGGAAAGCAACGGATCAAGATCTGGGCAGTGGATCAGGGCTTGAGAGTGTAAACGGTGAGAGTCAATCTTTGGCGGTCACAGCTGCAAATGAGTGAGCGGAAAGCCCCATCGAAAAATGCCCGCACGAGTAGTGCTTTTAAAGGGCTTTTGCCTGCGCAGTGAAGTGAGCGAGAATCTAATAATATCCGCTCGTGGAAAGGCCCACAGTACCAAGTTGGATTCGGGTGTGCACTACCGCTGGTCGAATGGTCTGCGCGTTGGTGGTTGGACTGTTCGCAACTACGGCGCCTATTTTGGTGAGGACAAGCTGCATAGGAGCCCCGAATACCTCTTGCGCGACTGGTCGTTCCTGACGGCGAGACCCAGAGCCTTTTTCTGTCCGACCACCACCAGTAACCGCTTGGCGCGGGTGATACCGGTATAGATCAAGTTGCGCTGCAATAACATGTAATGCTGCATGGCCACCGGGATGATTACCGCAGGGAACTCCGAGCCCTGCGACTTGTGAATGGTCACCGCGTAGGCCAGCGAGACTTCATCTAACTCCCCAAAGTCGTACGTCACCAACCGGTCGTCGAACCGGATGGTGAGTTCCTGCTCCACAGGATCGATCTTCTCAATCATGCCAATGTCGCCGTTGAAGACCTCCTTCTTGTAGTCATTCTCCGTCTGAATCACCTTGTCGCGAACCTGGAAACGCCATCCAAATCGCTCCGCGGCGG
>PLZC01000279.1 GCA_003151985.1 Acidobacteriaceae bacterium | reverse complement strand
GCATGCTGGCCCAGTTCAGTGCCGCATCCGCCGGCTTCGACGCCAATGAGGCGGACCTGGCGGTCTTGAAGGAATTCGTAAAATGCGCCGATGGCGTTCGAGCCGCCTCCGACGCAGGCGATGACGGCGGTGGGCAAACGACCCTCTTTGGCCAGGATCTGCTGCTTCATTTCGATNNCTCGTTGATGGCGTCCTTCAGGGTCGCGGAGCCGCCGCTGACAGAGCGCACCTCGGCGCCCAGCAGCCTCATGCGCAGGACATTCAATTCCTGGCGGGCCATGTCCACGTCGCCCATGTAAACCACGCATTCCATGCCCAGCAAAGCGCATACGGTTGCGGTGGCCACGCCGTGCTGTCCCGCTCCCGTTTCGGCGATAATGCGCTTCTTGCCCATGCGCCTGGCCAGTAACCCCTGGCCCAGCGCGTTGTTTATTTTGTGCGCGCCTGTGTGCAGGAGATCTTCACGCTTCAAATAAATCTTTGCCCCGCCCAGTTCTTCCGTCAGCCGCTTGGCAAAATATAGCGGAGTAGGCCGGCCGGCATAATTGTTGAGGAGATCGGTGAGTTCGGCCTGAAACGCAGGGTCGTTCTTGGCCAGGTCGTACTCGCGCTCCAACTCGACCAACGCGGCAACAAGAGTCTCCGGCACATATCGCCCACCATAAACGCCAAAGCGGCCCGGCCGCGATTCGGAAGGAATTGCTGGAAGAATGATCGATGCCATGGTGGTGGCCTCCTGCCGGTGGACCCAGAAATGGGGAACTTTTTAGTGTACTAGGACGACTCTGGTCGCACTTCGGGCGCGGCTTACTTGTTATCGTTTCCGGTGAGGCGGAAAGTGATGGTGCCCCAGAAGAGCCGAGCCCGCATTTGAACCGGGAGGTGGCGCTCGTCGTCTGTGTACCAGATCCAGATGTTGCCGCGATTCTTCACCACGCCCGCATCCGCGGTGGGCTGCACGCGCAAGGTCTTGAATGTTCCCAACGACGTTTTGATCTGTTCGCGACCCTCGACCTTCATGGTGACGGCCACGTTGCGCATGGCGTCCACAACCGGAATCACAAAGGTCTTGCCCAGTTCCATTTGCTGAGACGAAGCATAGAAGACGCCCGTGAGCAGGTCCGTGAGGCAACCGGGCACCCCCGACTCTGCGTGCTTGGTTTTCCCGGAAACCATGTTCTTTTCGTCCAGAACGGATTTGCCCTGGGCATAGTCCAGCTTGAGCGTGGAGTTGACCTGGCGCCTTCCCTCGACCGTTTGCTTGTCGAACTCGTAGGTACAGCCCTTCGTCCGATCAAAAACGGACTGAAAATGGTCGCTCACATGGAAGAGCATATTGATGGCGCCTACCGTGTCGGCATTTGACGTGATGTGCTCCTGGTCTCCCGTAGCCTCGAAGTGCAACACGGCCGTCCCGGCGGAGAAGACTCGCCAGTCAACGGTATATGTGAGAGTCTGTTTTTGCGGGAAACTGAAGCCCACGCGTGGTGGCGTGAGCAGAGGAACCTGCTGGCCCAGAGCCGTAGCGGCCAAAGTAAGGGCGCAAAGGATGTTTACTGCAATCGATCGCGTCTTCACTTTCGGAATGGGCTCCTTATGATTTGACTGCAATGGAGTGGAAACCGCTCAGTGCAAATATTCCTCACTGCAATTTATGGAGGAGGGCAGCCAGAGCAGGCCGCAGCCAGAGCAGGCTGAGATAGAGCAGTGCGGCCCCCATCCCTGAATTGTACTCGCGGTGCTTGAGGTAAAGCGAAAGGGAGAAATTGCCAGCCCCGGCCTGTCCACCAGGTGTGCCCGGCGTCAGGCGCGGGAGCATTCGAGGCACCCGGCTACAGTAGGCGTCGAATTCAGGGAATGTGGCGCGGAGGAAGCGTTCCTCCGAGGCGATGACAGGGACGTAAATAACGCCAAAACCCGCGGCAAGCACCAGCGCCACCGACCAACTGAGCAGCGCCAGCGCAAAACCGGCAGCAACCAGCATCGATCCCAGGTAGAGCGGGTTACGGGTAAAGGCGTAGGGGCCGGTCATGGTCAGTTCGGAGTTCTTCTTTACGTAGCCCGAGGCGTATCCGCGCAGCCACAGGCCGGGCAGAACCAGCGTGAGGCTCCAAGCCATGGCCGTCGGGTTTGGCGCGTGACGCAACAGTTCAAAGAGGTAAAGGGCCGCTGCCACAAAGCCCAAAGGCACGCGAATCCGGCGGGCCACCCTTTGCCAGCGGGCGATCCAATCCGGCTGCGGGGGGGGTGCGGCCTGGGACGAAGGATTGGAATTGGGCCGGTGGTCGGGCTGGCTCATGATGCGTTCTCCTTGGTCAAACGGGCAAGCAGTTCATCGGCTGCCTGCAGCACGTCTTCGGGCTGGATGGTGAGCAGGCCGGCTTCAGGCGCCGCATGGCGGGTGTGGTCGCGGCGGCTTTGCGGGCTGCGCAGCACACGGAACTCTGTCCCAAAAGGCCCATTGCGGGTGGGATCGGTTGGGCCGTAGACACCGACCACCGGCCGGCCCAAGGCACATGCCAGATGCAGCGGGCCGGTGTCCCCGGCAATGGCCAGGCTCACCCGGCGGGTGAGAGCGATCAACTGGCCCACGGAGCAGGAGAGGGAGGTGGCGGCTCCGCCGCTTTGCCGGGCAACAGCCTCTGCGAGCGGTTCCTCCCCGGGACCGGCATTCACGAGTACACGCAAACCCCGCTCGTTCAGTGCCTTGGCGACGGCTGCGTAGCGCTCTACCGGCCAGCGTTTTGCTCCCCACCCGGCGCCGGGATTGATAAGTACTGCCGGATGGCTCGCAGGCGCAGGCAGGATCTCCCTGGCCCACGCCTCGAAGGCTGGGTCCACGGGGAGCCAGGGTCGCACGGGCCATAACTCCTCGCCAACCACGGCCCCCGCCAATTCCAGGCCCTGCTCAATCATGTGTGGACTATGTGTGGCCACCCTTTCGGTAAAAAGCCACCTTGCTGCCCGTTCGCGCGGGTCAGCCTCGCCGATCAACCGCCGGCAGCCCGCCAGCCGACCCACCACCGCCGATCGGATTGCCCCCTGCAAATCGAGGACTGCATCGTAATTTGCGGCCTTGAGCGACCGGCGCAAAGCCGTGATTTCTCGGATGGTCTGGTCAGTAAACGGGTCATTGCGCCACTTTTTGGTAGACGCCAGATGAAGGTTGTCGACAAGGGGCTGCGTGGAAAGTGGCTGGCGGAGGCTCTGGCCGGATTCGCTGACGTCGGCGGCCAGCAGCGCCCCCCATCTCGGTTCCACCACCCAGTCGATAACCCACCCTGGGTGGGCCTGCCGCAGCGCCGTGACTGNNAGCGCGTGCAGAATATCGCCCATGGCGCCCAACCGGACCACGAGCAAACGAAACTTTGATTGCGTGTGCAAACTCTGATTTTCTCACAGGGGTGGGTGTCAAGGGACGGGCGCAATGCGGCTTCTCAACCAGTCCACGGCGGCTGGCTGGTTCTCGATTTCAATATGCAGGGCTGCGATCTTCAGCGGCAACGCTCCCATTAAGGATGCGGCGAGCTTTCCGAGCCGCACCTGATCCTTCCGGGTCGTGATGAATGCGGAGCCTCCGCTGTTGGTGGCGGCGAACACCAGGCGGTCGATGTCGCGGGCGGTGTAGCGATGGTGGTCGGGAAGGACGATGCGGGTGGAGAGTTCGATCCCAGCAGCTTCAAGGCCATGAAAGAACTGCGCGGGTCGGGCGATGCCACAAAATGCGACAACCGGGCCGTCAATGGCCGGGACGTCCATTTTGCGTCGCAGCCGCCACACCGGCCCTTGCCAGCCCCAGGTTCTCAGTTCGGATTCGAACTCCGGCTCCTCTGCAGGAATTGCAATCACGCTCGCACGGCTGGCGGCTGCGAGCGGCTCACGCAAGTTCCCCGCCGGAAGCAACGTGTCACGCCAGTCCCGACAGCCAATCAGCAAAATGTCGACGTCTCGAAAGAGCTGGCGATGCTGAAAGCCGTCGTCAAGCAGATGCACGATGGGGTACTCGGCAACAACCGGTGCGGACTCTGCCAGCAGTCCGGCCTCGTAGCGCTGGGGAGCAACGTAGACCGGAACATTTGCCTCCCGCGCAATCAAGAGCGGCTCGTCACCGAATTCCTCGGCGGTTCCTTCCGGTCGAACACGGGCGGCCAGCCGGCTCTGTCGGCCGTAACCTCGGGAAAGGACATCTACCTGGAGACCGCGATTCGTCAGCGCCTTGGCCAACGCGATTGTAAGCGGAGTTTTGCCGGAGCCGCCCGTCGAGAGGTTACCTATGCTGACTACGGGAAAGCGAAGGCGTTTTACCGGTTCCCAGCCTTTTTCGATGCGCAGGTTGCGCAGAGCCAGTCCGAGAGCATAGAGCGGCTTGAATGGGACCAGCCAGCGGCGATTCACAGGGCTCGATCTCCTTCGGCAAGCAACGCTTGCAAGGCCTCCACGCATCGCGCGGTGGCCCCGGCCTGCTGGTCGAATACCTGCCTGGCCCGTTTGCCCATGGCTTTGGCGGCCGCTGAGTCTCGCAGCAAATCGATCAAGGTTGCGGCAAGGTCCTCTTCGGTGGCGATTCGAAGGGCATCTTGCGCTCGCAGATCGTCGACGATGGCCCGGAAGTTGGCATAGTAGGGCCCCATCACGATGGGGACGCCGAATTGGGCCGGCTCCAGCGGGTTGTGTCCGCCGGCGGGAATCAGGCTGCCGCCTACGAAGGCGATGGCAGCCAGCGAATAGACCGAGGCAAGTTCGCCGATGGTGTCCAATAGGACAACCGTACCGGGTTTCAGTGGTTGGATTGTGGAGGCTGGTTGCGAGTTCCAATCCGACCGCCGGACCCACGGGATTCCGGACTTTTCCAGCAACGCCGCTACCGCTCCAAATCGCTCGGGATGCCGTGGCGCAAGCACCAATCCCAGCTTGGGATCGGCTTCGAGTATTCGCGGCCATGCCTCAAGCAGCGCCGATTCTTCGCCTTCCAACGTGCTACCGGCAACTATCAGCCTTTGACCCGACCCAAGCAATCTTAACAGTCGCATTGCCTCGGCTTCTTCAACTGCCCGCACGTCAAATTTCAAATTTCCGACGACAGCAACGTGCTTCGGTTGGCAGCCGATAGCCTTAAGTCGCTCGGCGTCAATCTCGCTCTGAGCCAAGATTCGGCTGAGCCGGCTGAGAAAAGGTCGCCATAGCCAGCGGAGCCGCCGATAACGCGGCCACGAGCGGTCGGAGACACGCGCGTTGACCACGGCCACCGGGATTCCGCGCCGAAAACAGGCGCTAAGCAGATTGGGCCAGAATTCGGTCTCTGCCAAAATGAAAAGGCTGGGCTGGAGGGCGTTCAAGTAAGCGCGCACTGCCCATGGCAAATCCAACGGACAATAGAAAACGCGATTGGCGCCGAACCGATCTCGCGCCAAGTCTTGTCCGGTGCGGGTAGTTGTGGAAACGACCAATCGACGCCCTGGAAAGGCGCGATCCAGTTCTCCCGCCAGGCGGCTCACTGCCAGCACTTCGCCTACAGAAACGGCATGAATCCAAATTAACGGGTGCTTCTGGCCCAGATCGCCCAATGAAGCCCGCATCCAGCCCAACCGTTCCAACAGCCCCTCGCGATACTTCCGCGTGGTCGCCATCTTCCACAGCCACCACGGCGCGCCAACCACCAGCGCCGCAAGCAATGCGAGGTTGTAGAAAAACAAAATCATGCGTGACGGAACTTGCCTTCCCCCCGTCTAAGCCTGAGGACCCAACCCTCAAATGATACAGTCGATGGCAATGAAGACCGTGTGGGCAGTTCCGCTTTCGCTTCTTTGGCTTGCGCTGCCGGCCGTGGCCAGCGACCACACGCCGCCTGCCGTGCAGCCGGCCACGTCGTTTGCGGCAGTCGAGGTGCACGATGACGAGAAGGTGGCCATTGCCGTGGAACCCTTTGATACGCGCGAGAAAGCCTCGATCTTCCGCGTCGATTATCTTGGCCACGGCGTGATGCCGGTGCGCCTGATAGTGACCAACAACGGCACCCGCCCCATCTCACTTCGCGACGCGCGCATCCTCTTTCTCACCGCGGCGGGCGACAAAATCCAGGCCGCCGAGCCGGAAGACGTGGAACGCCTGATGACGCGCAAGGAACGCGAAGGGAAGAAGATTCCTCTGCCCGGCCCATTGCCCTCCATCAAGATGAAGCCCAAGGCCAGCAACAAGGAAATCGAGCAGGACTTCAATACCTTCGAATATGGAGCGTTGGTTGTTGAGCCGCACACCACGCGCGCGGGCTTCCTGTTTTACGACGTCTCCCAACTCGACGACCCCCTCCAGGGCGCAAAACTCCACCTGCGCAAGCTGCGCGATGCCGACGGCAAGGAGCTTTTCTATTTCGAAATTCCCTTCGACAAGTACCTGAAGTCGAAGTCCAGCCAGATGAACTGAGCCACGTGAACCACTTACTCGAAGTAAGTAGCCGTGGTCGTATCCGTCTCCCAGACGGTGCAGTCTTTCACCCGCACCCGGCCTTCGGTCATTCCGGCAAGTTGCACGTTGGTCTGGTCGTAGAAGTATTTGGCCAAGTTCTCGGCGGATGGGTTGAGCTCCGTAAAGGGCTCCAGGTCGTTCAGCATCTGGTGGTCTATGCGGTCGATCACGGGACGCATCACCTGTTTCAGCAGCTTGAAGTCCAGCAACATGCCGGTCTCGTCCAGCGCGGCCCCAGCCAGCGTTACGCGCACCTTGTAGTTGTGCCCGTGCGGATTCTCGCACTTGCCCCGGTAGTTGCGAAGGTAATGGCCGGAAGAAAAACCGGCTTCCACGGTGACTTCAAACATCGGCGTCTGTGTGACCTTGAGCGGGGAAGTGTCCCTCAACTCATTCTAGCGGGTGTGGCTAGAATTTACTGGCCGTGCCCACGCTTCTTCCGCCGTGCCGCCTGTCGTGCCGCTTCGCTGCGCCGGTCAACCTGTTCGAAGAGGTGGCTCATTACGCCCGCCAGCGCGGAAGCCAGCCCCGCCAACATCAGAATCAAAGCAACTGTGCGCCACAGCGATCCGTTGGCGGGCAGTCCCGGCTGAAAGCCGGAAGGCACAAGGGACATGCCCGCCGAGACCAGGGCGAAGAGCACCAGCGTCGCAGCCAGTATGTAGAAGTTACGTGACATATTCCGGCAATCAGCCTTTTCCCGTCCTGAACAAGCTTACAATCCTGACTTCAGATGTTCCAGAACTCCCGGATTGAGCAGATCCATTTCTCCGTATCGGCCTTCCATCGCCATCTGTACGTTTCGAAGCGCACGCTCCGCCATGCGCCTTACTGCCGCTGCTGTATAACTACCCACGTGGGGCGTCAATATTACATCGTCCAAGGTTCTCAGGTCTTTGTCGGGAGCCGAAGGAACATATGGCTCAACGGTAAAAACGTCGAGGGCAGCGCCCGCAATTGAACCACGAGCCAGCAGATCGTAAAGCGCAACCTCGTCCACAATCGATCCCCGCGAGGTGTTGATCAACCAGGAATTTGCCCTTAACTTGCTGAGCCTCTCGCAATCCAGGAAATGAAGGTTCTCCTTGGTCCCGGGAATGTGCATCGACACAAAATCCGCGTCGGCGACCGCCTCCTCATAACTCTCGACTACCGACACGCCGGGAATCTCGTAAGTTTTCTTCCCGGCACGCGCCCGGTCGCAAAGCGCTACACGCATGCCAAAGCCGGCGGAGGTCATTGCAGCGACACGGCGCCCGATTGGACCGGCGCCGATCACGGCAATCTTGCTCCCTCTAACTTCCTGCCCTAACTCCTGGTCCCAGATTCCTCGCCGCATAGCAGCCGTCATCGGCAACAGCTTGCGCGAGATAGCCAAAAGGAGCGCTACCGTGTGTTCCGCAACCGAATCATCCAGCGTGCCGGGAGTGTTGGTGCAAAGGATGCCCGCCGCGGTCGCCTTTCCCTTGTCGATTCCATCGTGCCCTACGCCAAACCTGGCCAGTACGCTGCCCGGCGGCAGTGCGCGATATAAGTCATCGTTATATTGCGCATGCCCCAAAATCACATAGCGCGCGTTTGCCTCTCTAATTGCGGCGGCAAGAAATGTTTCCTCATTCGACGCGGGCACAAATGTCATTTCCGGAGTATTTACAAAGGTCGCTTGACCTTTCTTATATTCAGCTTCGGTGACGATAACAACTGTCATAATTATGCTCCCTGACGTTGTGTTAGGTCCTGAGTTATAGCAGCGGTTCTACCTGGTAAGAACCTCGTAACTCATATAGGCGAATTTCTGCGAATCCGGCGACCAGGAGTTCAGGTTCATGCTACCTTGTCCGCCAACCAGGTGGACTAAATCACGAATTTCCACCGCATCGACCTTGTTTCCCGGCAATGCACGAATTCGGATCGTAACGTCCATGTTCGAGGGATGAAGCTTCGTGCCCGGCGCGTAAGAAAGAAGCAGGAGCCATTTTCCATCCGGTGAAGGATGGGGAAACCAATCCTCGGCCGGGTCTGAAGTTATCTGCTCGGCAAGCTTGTCGCCCGGTCCCGCTCCCGTTGCGGGCATTCTCCAGACGTCGAAAGAGCCGGCGCGATCCGAGTTGAAATAGATCCATTTTCCGTCGGGCGAATAGTCAGGGCCGTCATCAAGTGCCGGGCTTGTCGTCAGGCGCTGTTCGTCCCCATCGAGCGAAATTCGATAAACATCGAAGTTCTTCTCCGGCGATATCCGCGCACCTGCCATCCAGTGGCTGTCTGGCGACCAGTGATGAAGGTACAATGGATTTCCCGGTGTCCCGATCGGGTGCAGGTCTTTCCCGCTGGCCGTGGAAAGGCATAACTGAAAGGTCTTTCCTGTGTTTACCGCGTGCCATTTGCCATCCGGAGAGAACCCGTGATCATGCACCACCTGGATATCTCCGACATCGACTAACTCTGCGCCGCCCCCTGACGCGAGCATCCGATAGATCTTTTGATCCGGCCCGCCGTTGTAGTAAATATAACTACCGTCATGCGACCAGTAGGGCGCCTCATAGAACCCATCGAACGTTGCCAGCACTGCGCCCCGTTTGGTCTTCAGGTCGTAGATCCGCAGAATGCTCTTGACCCCCGGCTGCGCCGATTCGGCTTGCGTCGCCGGCGCCGGTGCTTGCGCCCGAACCAGATAACTGGCAATTGCACACGCGAGAATACAAAGCAATATCCGCAGCGCGACGCCGATTGACCTTGTTGACGGCAACTTGCGTGGAGCGCGATCCGGAAGCATACGCATAACTCGCATTAGAACCCACAGGAGCATGTTTGTCACTTGGCCTCTGGCCAACTTATTCTTTCTTCGCCTTGGCCCGGGCTGCCAAAACCTTCCTGCGCTCGCGGATGTGCTTCGCGCGCTCTTTCTCCGGCATCGCCAGCACAGTCTTTGTCCGCTTGGGGAGTTTCTCGTAAATCAGCGCGTGGGCACGCCCGAGTTCATCTTCGATCTCCCGTGATCTGAGCACATCCCAGCGCTCTATCGTGACCCAGTGGGCCCTGGCCAGATAGGGTGAAGCGCTGATGCCCTCAATCTCCAGCAACTCATGGAAGCGTTCCGCCCCGCAGTGGAACCAGAGAACGCCGAAGCCTGTGCCGTCGAGGTCCGTCATGGCGAACATCTTGCCGCCTATATCGCGATCGCCTACAAAGTAGACAAGGTGATGTCCCCAGTTAAGTACCTCAGTAACATGCGGCAGCCCAAGGCAAATTGCGCGGATGCGCTCGTTATCCATGCGGTGAGTTTAGGGCGAAAGCCTTTTCGCCGACAAGTGAGCCTATTTTCTTGCGTGAAGTCCGGGCTGAGAAGCGCCAATTCTTACTTCGAACGCGCGGAAACGGCGCTCAAGTTCCCATTGGGCCGTGGCTTTTTCGCTTCCGTCCAAAAACTCCCTGCAGGCGCCGGTGGGGGCTTCCTGACCCATTGGCTGTGCCTTGCACCGGGCGACTGACACCGCGAATCCATCTTGCACGGCCCACAAGCTATCACCGGGGAGGAAGTTATGCTCCATGCCGGTTCGTGCCAGTTGCTTCAGGTCCTGATAAGTGAGGTGATAGTCCAGTGCGGCGCGGACATATTCGTGAGTTATGTCGATACGGCTAACTCCCTCATCGTCCGTCGACAGCGCAACCGGGACATGGGCCGCGCGGTAAATGGGGAATGGGTGGTCGCCGCCCTTGATTCCCAGTATCCCCTCGTTGGAGCTGAGATTGATTTCGACCATCACGTGCTTCCGGGCCAACTCTGCGAGCAGGGCCGGGCCATCGTCCTCGTACATGACGTCTACCCCGTGACCGATGCGCTCGGCGTGTCCCCTCTCGAGCGCCTCGCGGATGTGGAAGCGAAGCCCCTCGGGAGGCACCAGACCCGGAGCCAGTTCGCCTGCGTGCAGGGCGATATGGACCTTGGGATAAACGGAGTGCAGGTATTCGACCATCTTCATGTGCAGGCGATAATCGCGCATGGAGATGAACCCGTCTTCGGGCTGGACGAAGTTGATGCCGACAAATGCGCCCTCGTACCTGCCTCGGGTCTCCGACGCCATGCTTTGCTGGACGGTCTCAAAGCCGAGCAGCGTTTGCGCGAAAACCTGCTCCGGCGGAAACCCGCGTAAAATCTGATAAATGTAGCGTACTTCCACCTTGCAGGCGAGCGCGGCCTGCGGCGAGTCGCAGTGTTCCATTTGCCGACGCCTCGCTTCCGCCGAGCGAACATCGTCAAGGTCGGCGGCCACCTCGTCCCTCAGGCCATGATCGAGCAGGGCCTGCCGAATTTGCACGAAATCCGGCGTGTCGAACTCTCGCCCAGCGGAGCCCGGACCCCAGCCGATTTGGCGAGCGACCTGCGCAGCGTGGCTGAAGGGCGGGGTCTCCATCAGCTCGAGATACTGCTGATTCTGGGCGGCGGCGCGGCCGGCCGCTTCGTCCACCCATTCGCCGGTATGGCTCTTGTTCAGCCCTCCAAAGCGCGCAAATGTCGAAAAGAACTGATCGTGGCCGCTAAAGCCAGCCGTGGGCACAAAGCTGCGCATGGAAAAAGCATTGATCAGGCGGTCGTAGAGGTCCTGGTTGGCCGGAACTTGCACCGCCGGTGCCAGATCGCCCACGCAGGGAGCCTTCACAAAGCTGAGAGTCGCAGTGTTCACGCACAGACCGTCCTCGCCCGCCGCGCGGATAAAGCTCTCCGCATACACCGCCCCGGAAAGGTGGACGTGCAGGTCGGCTCCCTTGGGAAACTCGGCGAGAAATGCATAAAGGGCAAGCGGCCCCGCATGCACAGCGGCCTCGTAAGCACGGGCGGCGCGGGCTTCCTGATTGCCCACCGGGGCGGCGGCCTTTGCATCCGGCGACTTGGCGGTTGGCACTTGAGGATAAGCAGCGGTTGCGGCAAGAGTGAAGCAAGCGATGAAGCAGACCAATCGGCGCATGATTGCCTTACAGTTTAGAGCACCAGTTTGGCAAGTGGAGCGTTTTTCGCCGGCCAGGTTTGGCCTGGACATTCAGAATTGGTATACTGTCACAAGTTGTTGCACTGCACTGTTCGTGGACCAAGCCCACCTTTTCCGGCCAAGCCGGATTCCGCGCAGGAAATTGCAACCTAAAGTCTGCACTGAGGCCAGGTAGCTCAGTGGTAGAGCGCGGCCCTGAAAAGGCCGGCGTCGGCGGTTCAATCCCGTCTCTGGCCACCATTGTTTTCAGTCATTTACGGCGAATAAAAGACCAGCTGAAAAGCCCTCTCACCCGTTCAAAATCACGGGTGAGCTATCGCAGCGTCGTTCGCGGCGCGAAAAACGCCACTAGTCTTGCACATCGCCTTGCGCGGCCATGCGATCCTCGCTGCGGCCATGCGCATAAATCTGCAGAGTTGTCTTGACATCCGCGTGTCTGAGCAGCGCCTGCACGGTCTTCGGGTCCTTTCCGGCCTGTACCAGAAACGACTCGAGCGAGTGGCGCAGGTTGTGAAATCCCCATCGCACCTTGTCACCTTCGTTGATCACCCCGGAAGCGACAGCAGCTGGCCGAAGATGGTCCGCGACCGGCATATTGGCCACTCGAGGCTTCCTTCCCTTGAGCTTGAAGCTTGCGAATACCCACTCACTGGGTTCGGCGTAGGGGGAGGCCTTGTGCCATGAGTTCATATGGCCTGCCAACACCGGGTGAAGTGAGACCGCCGCCTGCGATGCCTGCTCTTTGGTAAATCGACCCTTCCCCCTGTCCAAGTGCGCCGGACCTCAATGACCTGCGACACGAAATCTACGTCCGCCCACTGCAGGCCCAAGCATTCTGAGATCCGAAGGCCCGTGGTCGCGGCCAGGAGTGTCCGTGTGCTTTCCGGCTCGGGCAACCTACCGAGACAAGAGTCGCCTACGCGTCAGACGCATGGCATTCC
>PLZC01000291.1:153-15418 GCA_003151985.1 Acidobacteriaceae bacterium | reverse complement strand
TCGCTGGTGAGCGAGAGCATGTAATAAGTAAGCGCGCGTGCCTGCCCTTTGGTGAAGTGGAAGTTGGGCATCGCCGAGCCTGCCGAAACCGCGTTGGGCGTGAGGAAGTGACGCTCAAGCCAATCGGGCGAACGGTGGTTGGCGCCTTCTCCGGTCAGGTCCGGGCCAATGCTTCCGCCCACGCCGTTGAGCTTGTGGCAACCGCGGCAGCCTTGTGTTTCAAACAGGTGGCGGCCCTCGGTCAGTTCCGGCACGCCGGGCACGTCGCCTTCCTTGTGGCAGCGGCCGCAGGAGGCGCGGATGTAGTCCTTGTTCAGCAGCGGATTCGGCCAGAAGTCGACCTTGCCGTGGGCTCCGTCTTTATCCGTTGCCAGGCCTTGCCCGCCGTGACAAATTGTGCAGCCGAACTTGGATGGAATATGCGAACCAAGGTTCGCATGATAGCGAAACGGCTCGGGCGCGTTCTTCATGGTGGGGTCTTCCACGCCAAGATGACAAGTAGTACAGCGGTCCACGCGCTGCAACCCGGTGAGCATCACCTGGTGAACCTCGGGCGGCGTGGCCAGAACGGCAGCCTTGGTTACTGCATTGGGCTCACCCTGCGCCTCCAGTTGCAGGAAGTTTCGCTGGTAAGTCTTCCACGTTGGCGTATTGGCCTGCCAGGCGGCCGCCAGAATCAAAGCCAGCGCGAGAAAACTCAGCGCGAAAAAGATTTGCTGAAGTCTTCGTTCCATTACTCAGCCCCCCCGGTAACATGCACCCATGGTGGAACCAGCATCCAGCCCGGTCCGCGGAAGAAGGTTCCTATGACGATCAGAACCAGGTTAGCCACCACGAAAATCGTGAACAGCCACAGCGCCCACTTCCGGTCGCCTGGGCGCCGGCTGGGATTCCTGTCCAGATAAGGAATCGCGAGCAGAGCCAACACCATCAGAGCCGGAGCCACCACCCCGCCTAACAACGCGGAGTGACTTACTAACTCCTGCAACCCCAGGAAGTACCAGNNACCAGGGCGCCTTTGCCGGATTCGGTGTCTTCGCCGGGTTGGCAAGCTCTTCCAGCGGCGCGCTGAAGAAAAGCGAAATCACCATGACGGTTGTAACCGTAGCCATGAGCGCAACCGCCTCGCGAACAAAAGCATAAGGATAGGAGAAGACCGTGTCTTCTTCCTCCTCCGGTGTGATGGTTTCAAAGATAGGCTTGCCGGTAACAACTTCCATCAATCCGTAAGTCTTGGTGCTGGATGCCGCGATGGTTGACAACGGCGCGACCGTAGCCGGCGCGCCGATGGTGACCAGCCCCTCGATCTTCTTCGGCTTCAGCGTCCCTATGGGCCGCGAGAGGCCGCCATCTTTGCGAATCCGCCAGAAGTGAACAATGGTGAGCAGAATCATGAGCGACGGCAGCACGGCCACGTGCAGCACATAAAAGCGAATCAGTGCTGCCTGTCCTACACTGTGTCCGCCGAGAAGCAGTTCGCGCACCTGCCCGCCGACCAGCGGAGCATAACTTCCAATATTGGTGCCCACCGTGATGGCCCAGAAAGCCAGTTGATCCCACGGCAGCAAGTACCCGGTGAAAGAGAGCCCCAGCGTCAGCAGTAACAGGCAAACGCCGATAACCCAATTGAACTGGCGCGGCTTCTTGTAGGAGGCGGTATAGAACACCCGGCACATGTGCAGGAATACGCAAACCACCATGGCGTGCGCCGACCAGCGATGCATGGCCCGCAGGAAGGGTCCCATGAAGACCACAAACTGAAGGTCCTTCATGTCCTGATAGGCCAGTGGCGGGAAAGGCCGGTAGTAGCACATGAGTGCGATACCGGTAGTGAGCAATATGAGGAAGAGAAAAAAGGTGATAAAGCCCAGGTAAAACGAGTACCTGAACTTCATGTTTTCTTTCTTCACCTTGGCCGGGTGGATATGCAGCCACACATTCAGGAAGACCAGTTCGGACTTTCCCTTGTCGGTGGAGAGCGGATCACGCCGGACGATCGATTGCCAGATTTCGCGGATCGGATTCATCTTTACACCATCAACCGGTAAGTCGGCGGTACTACCTTGTCTTTGTCGATGCGGAGCTGTCCATCGCGAGACTGTGTAACCTCGAACCAATCCAGCGCGCGGGGCGCGGGGCCGGACTGCACATTGCCGTCGGCGCCAAACACGCTACCATGGCACGGGCAATGGAATTTCTGGTCGCTTTGGAAGTGAGCTACCGTGCAGCCCAGGTGGGTGCACACCGCGCTGGCGACGGCGAATCCCTTGTCACGATCGCGGAATACAAATATCTTCTCGTCGACCAAAAACGTCGGCGGCCCAAATGGAAAGTCTCCGGGGTTGCCGATCTTGAATGCCTGAGGCGGTTCGTAAAAAACACTTGGCATCAGGAACCGGACCACGGCTCCCAGGCTGACTGCGACCGCTGAACAGATTGCGGCAATGCCCACCGCACCCCAACTCGTCTTGAAAAATTCTCGTCGATTCATGGCCTTGATCCCCTATTCAAAGACTTCCCGTTCCTGCTGCTCGAGGGACTCCATGGTGATGGCCCCTGTTGGACACCGATCGGCGCATAAGCCGCAGCGAATGCACTTGTCTTCGTTCTTGATAATTGCCCCCGCGTGGCCGGTCTTCAATTGCGCGGCAGGCACCCCATAGCGTTGCTGGATCAGCGCGTCGTAGCGCGCGTCACCGCTCACCTGTACCAGGTCAACCAGTCGCAGGCAGTTCTCCGGACATATATCCACGCAGCCATTGCACAGGATGCACTTCGAGCCATCGAAGATCGTATTCACCTGGCAGTTGAGGCAGCGCAGCCCTTCGGCGCGGCCCTGTTCTTCGTCAAAGCCCAATTCCACTTCGGCGATCCCGATACGCCGGTTGGCAGCCAGCACCGGCATTATTTGGCGCGGTGTAGAAAGAAATCCATGCGGCATCTTCCAATCGGGCATGATGCGGAAGCGGCTCAGCACCGTCTTCTTTGTTTTGCCGTTGAGGTAGAGGTGAATGGAGCGCGCCGCCTTGTGGCCATTCGCCACGCCCTCCACCAACACGCGCGGACCAAACGCCACGTCGCCGCCGGCAAACACGCCGGGGGCTGTGGTCATCAGGTTGTCGTCGATCTTGAGAATTCCGCGAGGCGTCACCTGGACTCCCTCGTCGCCGCTGAGAAACGACAGGTCTGCCTGTTGGCCAATTGCCAGAATTACGCTTTCGCAAGGGATGATCTTTTCTTCGTCGCTGAAGGCAGGATTGAAGCGGCCGTTCTCGTCAAATACAGTCAGGCAACGGCGAACCCGCAGCCCGGTCACCTGGCCGTTCTCGCCAACAATTTCCTTGGGACCCCAGCCGTTATCCACAACAATGCCCTCATGCTCGGCTTCGTCCACTTCACCTTTCCATGCAGGCATCTGCGCACGAGACTCAAGGCTGACCATGTCTACCTGCTCAGCGCCCGAACGCATCGCCATGCGTGCCGCGTCCAATGCGGGTTGCAGGCTCTTGGCATCGTCTTGCTGCTCAACCGTATCCACCGGTTCATGCACCAGTCGCACAGCCGCGCGCGCCACATCGATGGCCACGTTGCCGCCGCCGACCACAACCACCCTCTTGCCGAGAGTGATCTCCATCCCAAGATTCACGTTGATCAGGAAATCGATTCCGTTGTAGACACCCGCCAGTTGCGCACCGGGAATATTCAACTCGCGGCCCTTGTTCAGGCCCGTGGCCAACAGAACCGCATCGAACTTCGAGCGCAGTTCGCCGAACGAGATATCGCGGCCCAGCGTAACGCGCGTATGCAGCGTAACGCCCGTGGCGAGAATGTTGTCGACTTCCATTTTGATGATTTCGCGCGGAAGACGAAACTGCGGAATGCCCAGATAGAGCATTCCACCCGGCACGGGCGCAGACTCGAAAACCTCCACGGTGTAGCCCAACAAGGCAAGGTCGTGAGCACAGGTCAGTCCGCAAACACCCGCTCCAACAACTGCAATGCGCTTATCGCGTTTGGGTGCGGGAGGCAGCTTCTTCCGCGCCGGATCGTGTCCTTGTCCCAGGTTGTGGCGGTCTGTGGCGTAGCGCTTCAGAGCGCAAATGGCAATAGGTTCGTCGATCTTGCCGCGGCGGCAGTTATCCTCGCAGGGATGAGCGCAGATGCGCCCCAATACGTAAGCAAAAGGATTGGGCGCGCGAGCCAGAAGATACGCCTCTTCATCTTTTGAGATCCCGATCGCCTGCACATAGCGCCCACATTCTGTGTGGATCGGGCAGGCAGCGCGGCAGGGAATATTCTTGTCGAAATACTCCACGTCCGGGATCGTGATGGAATAACTCATAGGTTCTCCACTCTGGCTATCGCTTGCTTTCGAGCACCGTGTACTTGTTAGTGTGGCGTGTCACTTTGGAAAGCGCCCCGGCGAGCGGGCAAGCCTGCTCGCCGGGGTCAAGGGGAATGCCGCATTTCAAACCAAAGCCACCAGCGCTATCGAAAAGTTAGCTCTAGTGCTGTTGGGCCTTCAGCTTCTCAATCTCTTCGTCGCTTAGAGACTTGAAGAACGCCGACGGGTTCTTGTCCTTGCGGCTCTCCTGGTCGTAAGCTAGAAAATCGTAGATCGTCTTGCCCTGGCTGTCGCCGATTCCGGAGTTCGGCTTGTGCATCATGCGTTTGACGTAGCGGCTCCACTCTTCCTTGGTCATCATCGTGTTGATGGGCCGCGCAATTGTGTGGCACTTGGCGCACTTGTCGGCAAACACCTTGTAACCCTTCTGCTGTTCCGCCGGATAAGCCGAAACGTTGATTGAATTCGGTCCCTTGTCCTGCGGAAGCGTCACGTTGCTGGCGGTCTGCGCCGCAAGAAACAGCGGCATAGACAAGCCTGCAATAACGATACTGCGAATTACTTTGTGCATTTTCGGTATCTCCTTACCACATGAATCTGAAATCAAGTTTAAACAGCTTGTCCGTTGATCCCAGCAGTGCAACCGGGTCGGCATCGTGCTCCTGGTTGTAGCTGGCGCGAAGTACCACATTCCCTGTCTGGGTCATGGAGTGTTCCAGGCCCAGGCCCCAGGCCCGCGTGTGCACTGTTGGCTGCGTGGGGATAGTTGCCGTTCCGCGATCCAGCCTCGCCATGAGCGCTGTGCCGGTCTTGAGGTAGTAGTCCACTTCCCCGCGGTAGGTGTCTTGAGTGTAATTCGCCTTGGTCCCGCCTTGCACGAACTGCCAGTCGTCCTGTCCATGAATGTAACCGCCAAGAAGGTCCAGCTTGTCGAAGAACAGGTAATTGCCGAAGACGCCCGTCCGGTAAAATGTCGGTCGATAAGTGAACTCATCCGGCGTTCCTGCATTTTGAACCTGGTCCTTCGACCCGCGATACATCATCACCGTGACGCCGCCGTCGGGGCCAAACCAGTAGTCCGCGTCGGCCCACACGTCCTTCGAGTTCTTGGTTGAAGCGGAAAGTATCTCGCTGCCGTCAGCATTCAGCCCATTTGTGACCTTGGCCGAGACCGCGAAGACGTTCTTGAAGTAGGGCGAGGCCCAGGTATAGCCCACGTCCACGCCAACCGGCCCCTGATCGAGCGAGAAGCCGATAGGGTCGGCATTGGTGAGCGTGTAGGAGGGATCGGGAAAGAGGTTGTAGAACATGGCCGCCCGCGTTCCTTCGCCTTCTTGCATGTGAATCTTGCCACCCTTGACGAAGTAGCTGCTATTGGCCTTGCCGCCTGTCCAGACGCCGAAGCCCTGCTCCAGGAAGTTATCTCCATCTTGATACATCTCATAGTGACCGAAATAAGAAAAGCCGGTGTCCGGCACCGCTCCGGCAACAAAGAGTGCCGCTTCATCCAGGTTGAAGGAGGAAGTGGTCGAGGTGGCCGTGGGAGGCGTAGCCCCTGTTTCAGTGATCGTCTTGTCGTCGCTGACGCTGGCTTGGAAAAGAATTGCGAAGGAGTTTGTCAGGCTGAATTTGACGTTCTTATCCAACTCGGTAATCTTGGGCGCTGCTTTTGTGCCGTCCATCTCGTCCGGCGGCATGCGGTAACCGAGACGCTTGAACATATAGCCGTTCTTGTTCAGCGCCGGGGGAACGGTGTGGCAGGCATAGCACTTGACGCCGTATTTACGGGCAAAGGCGGGGATCGCGTTCCCTGGTTGGGGCAGGAAAAAGAGAAGGCCGAGAACAAGCAGAATTGCGTTGGCACCTGAGGTCCAGTGTTTCATGGGTGGGGGCTCCTGCCGTTCTATTCAGCAAGTCTGAAGCCAAACCACCAATCCTTTACTATCAATAGCTTCCCCGGTCGCCTCTCCCGATTATGGGGATATCATTCCCCGCTTTCCAGCTCCACCTGGGGAATCGATTCCCCAGCCTGCGGTTCTCGGTCCCGCTTCAGAAGCACGTAAAAGGTCTTCCGGTCCACTCCGGCTTCGCGTGCCGCGGCGCTCACATTGCCTCCACAGCGGGCCAATACCGCCTGCGCGTACGAAAGCTCAAAACTCGCCAGGTACTGCTCTCTTGCATCCTTCCATGGCAGCGCGGAAAGGCTGCATGCACTCTCCATCGGCGAAGATTCCTCGCCCAGGTCGTCAGGTCCCAGCACCCCGCCGGGATGAAGCGCCGACAGCCGCTCCATCGCGTTTTTCAACTGCCGTACGTTGCCGGGCCAGCGTTCCTTGAGGAGTGCCTCGTAAAACTCGGGAGACCCCGACAAGCTCTTGCCGTAGCGCCGCGAAAACCGCTCCAGAAAGAAGCGCGCCAAGTGGGGAATGTCCTCCGGCCTCTCGCGCAGCGCCGGCAGCTTCACCGTGACAACACTCAATCGGTAATAGAGTTCTTCGCGAAAACTGCCCGCCTTGATCTTGGCCTGTAGATCCTGGTTGGTAGCGCACAGAATGCGGCAATCGACGCGCACCGTGGAAAGCCCGCCCAGTCGCCGCAGAGCCCGTTCCTCCACAAATCGGAAGAGGCGCGTCTGCAATTCCACGCTCAGGTCTCCGATCTCATCCAGGAACAGCGTGCCGCGGTCTGCCGATTCGATCACGCCTTTCTTCATGCGTTCGGCCCCGGTAAACGCGCCGCGCTCATAGCCGAAAAGCTCGCTCTCGATCAGCGATCCCGGCATGGCGCTACAATCCACTGGAACAAACGGTCCTTCCCTGCGCCGGCTCTGGTCGTGGATAAAACGCGCCGTTAGCTCCTTGCCCGTTCCGCTCTCTCCCAGGATCATCACCGTCGCATCGGTGATTGCCGCTCGCCGGCACTTTTCCATCTGATCCAACACACCCGCGCTCCGGCTTTGCGCCGCGTCTGCCTCGCCCAGGGCCTCCAGCCGACCCTTAAGCGTTTGGACTTCCTGCTCAAGCCGGGCATGCGACAGCGCCCGCTTCACCACCAGCAGAAGGTCCTCGCGCTTGAAAGGCTTTTGCAGGTAGTCGAAGGCTCCGTTGCGCATGGCCACCACCGCGCTCTCGACGGAGCCGAATGCCGTAAGGAAGACGACCGGCAGGTTCGGATTAACTTCGTGCAGCCGGGCAAATACCTCTTCCCCCGACATACCCGGCATCCGCATGTCCAGCAAAATCAAGTCAGGCGGGTTGGCCAAGCAATCCGCCAGCCCTTTCACCGGATCCACAAACACTGAAACTGAATTGCCGGGCAAACGCAGCATCCGCTGGATGTTTTCACCCAGCGCTGGTTCATCGTCAATCACCACGACGCGGCTCACTCTAGAGCTCCTCCGGTAAACCACCAGTAAACCAATGGTACGGCTGCCCCCTTGTGAATCGCGCCGAAGGCAACTCGATTACAAAACTGGCTCCACCGCCTTCCCTGGTCTCATAACGGATTCGCCCTTCATACATATCCAGCAAGCTGGCCGCCAGAAACAGTCCCAGCCCCAGCCGTTCCCGCCCCGCACTTTGCGAAATGAACGGCTCAAATAAGTGCTCCCGGATACTCTCCGGCACGCCCGGCCCGTTGTCCTCCACCCGTACCACCACCTTGGCGCCTGCCGTGCGATATGGTTCGAGACGCACACAGATTATTCCGTCATCGCGCTCCTTCAGCGCTTCGAGAGAATTGCTCAAAAGGCAGCGAACCACTTCTCCAACCACGTGCTCGGGCACATCCACCTCCGGTGTCTCGCCGAATTCTTCCACCAGCTTCACTCCCTGGCTCCTCGCCGAAGGGCGTAACGCAGCGAGCGCTTCTTCCACAGCCTTTCCCGGCACTGAGGCGTCGAAAATTTCTGCTCCGCGCTCACGGCGCAGTGCCTGCAAGAGTGTTGTCGCGATCTTGCTCATATACCGCGCCTCCTTGAGCATCTGCTCCAAATCGGCGCACAGGGCTGCATCCTCCTTGCGTTCGTCAAGCAGTACCTCAAGCCGGCCTGCCACAATGGCCAGCGGATTATTGAATTCATGCATGAAGCCGGCTGTGAACTGGCCAAGGAGCGTGAGTTGATGAGTGAGCCGCGCCTGCCGGTCCGCGGCCTGCAACTCCTCCCTCAGGCGGGTCGCGCGGAACCTCACAGCCTCCAACTGGAGTCTAAGTTGCTCGGCGAATTCTTCGGCGTCGTCTGCCCGCTTCAACAAACGGGCGCACTGACGGTGCATCGATAGAAGCGCTGGAATGGGCGCTGCAAGCACAGCCAGAATCGCTGCAATTGCCAGGGAGTATTCTGAGTCGGGAAATAGCCAAAAAACGACGCCCAGAATTGGCAGCGTCCAAACGCTGCTCACCCAGAACCAAAGGCGCCCTCGGTTTTGTCCTTGAATCAAGCCCTCCTCCGCAGCCGCGTCATTACCACCCTGGGCAGTGCGGAACCGGTCTTCTCCAGGACCCAAAGGGTAACCACCAGCCAAAGCAGTGTCCCGCTCACCAGAACCGCGAGGTCCACCCAGCGGATCGGCACCGGCGCATGCGACCACAGCAGGTGTCCCAGCATCGCGCCCAACCACTCGAATACCACCCACACCGCCGCGCCGCTAGCCAGCGCAGCCAGCAAACACCGGCCCAACTCGGCATAGTCCAGGCTGGCCAGCGAAACCATCCGCCGCTTGTGCAGCAGCACGGCAACGGTCACCGTTTGCAGCGCGATTCCAACGTCCGAGGCCACGGCCAATCCCATGGCGCCATGCCAACGATAGAAATAGGCATAGATCGGCAGGGAAACCAAAGTTACCACAGTCCCCGCGGCCATCGGCAACAGCGTGTTCCCCGCCGCAAAGAATGCGCGGGAATAGATCGATTGCGCGGACCAGAGAAACATCGAGATCGAGAACACAGCGAAGTAGACCGCGCACTCCCGTGCGTCGCCAGAGGAGAACCGTCCGCCTAGAAAGATCAATTCCACGAGGGGCGCCGCAAGCGCGGCCATCGCGGAGGAAACCAGCAGACCCAGCGCCGCCACTCGAGAAACGGAATCGGCCACTCCGATGGCAAATTCATAGTGGCGCTCCTTGCTCCAAAGGCTGGCGAAAAAAGGCATTGAAGCCGCACCTGCCGCCTGGGCCAGCACCGCCATGGGCGCAGTGAATAACTGCTTGGCATAGCTCATCAGCGACACCGCACCGTTGGTCGCCGAGGCGAAATGCGCAATGATCCAGTTATCGGCAGTCACCAGCGAGACCCCGACGATGAGTGGAATCGAGAGCCGCACCCACTCGCGAAGACCCTCGTCCTGCCAATCAAGAATTGGCCTGTACCGTGTGCCCGCCCGCCTCGCGAAAACAGCATTCAGAAGAAACGGCCCCAGGAACGCACCAGCCACTGTCCCGATGGCGAGCGAGGAGACGCCCAGTCGCCTCACCAGCAACAGGCCGCCTGCAATTGTTCCCAGGTTATAAATCAGCGGCGTTACCGCCTGCACGTTGAACTGTTTGCGCACCAGCAAAACCGCGCCAAACACGCCGCCGGCAAAGAAGAACAACTGCGCCGGCAGCAGAATCCGCGTCAGCCGTACGCAAAGCGCCGCCTTTTCCGCGTTGAATCCCGGAAACCACCAGTGGATATACCAGGGGGCAACTAACTCGGCCACAAGAATGGCCCCGCCCAGCACCAGGTACATCGCGGTCAAAATCACCGACAGTGACCGTTCACCCTCTCGCTCGCGGCCCGTGTCGCGATACCGCGTGAGGATGGTGACAAACGTGATCGAAGCCGCGCCGCCCACCAGAAAGTACGAAATCATGTCCGGCAGCACAAAAGCGCCGTTCAACGCGTCGGCCTCCACGCCGCGGCCGAACAGCCACACGATGTACTTGACCCTTACCAGCCCCACGATTCGCGAGAGGAAGGTCGAAACCATCAGCACGACAGTGGCCGAGAATACCGAGTGCGCGTGCGAAGGTCGCAGCATCCCCACGCCGCGCGCCCACCGCGATTGCGCCGCTGAAGAGGATTGATCTGGGGACGAACCTATCACTGGAGTTGATTCTATAGGGGGTTGGCGACCGGAATGTAGGCGCCCCTCAATCTGCCCGCGTATTCTTTTCTTCAGGAGGGCATCGCGTGCTCGGGACTTTCGAATGGGGGATGGCGTTTTGGATAGGAGTGGGAGCGGTGGCGGTGGCGCAGAGCATTCAAGGGCGAGAGGGCATCAAGCTTCCTCCGCCGCCGGCAGTCGACACGGTTCCCGTCGCCGACGATTACTTCGGGACCAAAATCCTCGACAGCTTTCGCTGGCTCGAAGACGCCAAGAGCCCAGAGACCCGCGCTTTCATCGACGCGCAAAACGCCTACACCGGCCGCTATCTGAAGCAGGCCACCATCCGCTCCCAGGTAGTGGACGATCTTGACGCGCTGGAAAATGTCACGGCCACAAGCACGCCCCATGAGCGAGGCGACAGCTACTTTTTCACCAAGCGTCTGTCCGGCGAGCAGCAGGCCTCGATTTATGTGCGCCATGGCTGGACCGGGAAGGACGAGCGCCTCGTCGACCCCGCCAAGCTGAGCCGGGATACGAACACCTCGGTCAGCATCGCGGATGTGTCGCGGGACGGCAGCCTGCTGGTCTATGAGTTGAAGCAGGGCGGAGCGGATGAGGCCGGCATTCATGTGCTGAATGTCAAAACCGGCAAGACGCTCGAGGACGAACTGCCCGCCGCGCGCTACTTCGGCGTAAGTTTTGCGCCCGATAGAGCCAGCTTTTACTACGCGCGCAACAACCGCCAGGGCACGTTGCTCTTTCAGCATGTGCTCGGCACCCGCATGTCGAAGGACATCCTGGTCTTCGGGCATGAGTTTCGCGGCGAGGCGTTAGGCCCCAACGATCTGTTCTCCGGCGAAGTAACTGACGATGGCCATTACCTGGTAGTCGAAATCCAGAGGGGCGTCCCGCCCAAGCGGGTCGATATTGTGTTCCGCGACCTCACCAAGCCGGGTTCGCCTTTTGAAGTATTGGTCTGGGGTCTCGAGTCGCGCTTTAACGCCATCTACGCCAAGGGAGCCTGGTACGTAAAGACCGATTACAAGGCGCCCAAGGGAACGATTATGAAGGCCGACCCCGGAATCATGCCGGACGTATGGAAAACGATAGTGCCCGAGGGAACTGGCGCCATCGAAGCATGGTCCATTGTCGGCGGCAAGTTATACGTGAACCGCCTCATCGACGTAAGAACAGAGACGACCGTCTACACGCTGGATGGAAAGTCTGCCGGCAGAATCGATTACCCGGGTATCGGCTCCCCCTCGGAGATCGCAGGCCGCACCACCGACCGCCATGGCTATTTCCGCTTCTCCTCGTTTATTGTTCCGCCCACCGTTTACCGCGTGGATACGTTGACTCTCAAGCGCGACGTCTTTTTCCAGCCCAAAATCCAATTCGATTCCAGCCAGTATGACCTGAAGCAGGTCTTCTTCAAATCCAAAGACGGCACCCAGATCCCGATGTTCATCGCCGGCAAAAAGGGACTGAAGCAAGATGGGACAGAGCGGTTGCTGATGACCGGGTACGGCGGCTTCGACGTCAGCTATCTTCCCGGATGGAGCCCTGCCGCCGCATGGTGGCTCGAGCAAGGCGGGTGGTTCGCCCTGCCCAACCTGCGCGGCGGCGGCGAATACGGCGAAAACTGGCATGAGCAGGCCATGTTCGACAAAAAGCAGAACGTCTTTGACGACTGGTTTGCTGCTGCCGAGTACCTGGTCGCCAACAAGTACACCTCGCCGCAGCACTTCGCCATTACCGGCCGGTCCAATGGCGGGCTCTTGATGGGCGCCTCGATCACCCAGCGGCCGGAGCTGTTTTCAGCAGTCTGGTGCGGCTACCCCCTGCTCGACATGCTTCGCTTTCAGAAGTTTCTAGTGGGAGGCTTTTGGATCACGGAGTATGGCTCCGCGGAGAAGGAGAATCAGTTTCCCTATTTGCTCAAGTATTCGCCTTACCACAACGTGAAGCCGAGCGCGGCTTACCCGGCAATCATGTTTTTTACCGGGGACAGCGACACGCGAGTTGACCCCCTGCATGCCCGCAAGATGACCGCTCTCATGCAGTCAGCCTCATCCGGCGGCCGCCCCATTCTGCTCCACTACAGCCTCTCCGGCGGCCACTCCGCAGGTGTCAGCGTTGATCAGCAGATTCAGGACGATGCCGATCAGCTCACCTTCCTTTGGACCGAAACAGGCCAGCCGATTCGGCGCAAGTAGACGGCACGTACCCGCCAAAACCGCTCTGCCGTAACCTAGTGCGACCGCCAGTCCCACCGATAAGGTTGATACCGGAACTAGACGGCAGACCTTGAGGGCATTGTTCATTGGCTGCGTCCCCCCATCGGGGCGCGCCAACGTTCCGACCCTGTCGGCTGCATCTAGGGACCTGGAGATGCGCCGCTCCCGCTAAATGTGAAGCAGGATGACAGCAGGGCCTGGAGTCGAGATGCAACACTTGAAGTTGGAGAGCGGCGGGGTCGATATGCGTCCAGAGGACGGCCGTATGGCCGCGCTCATCTCCACTCAGATTCTCGATACCGAGCCGGAACCCTCCTACGATGCCATTACGCGCCTGGCCGCCGAATATTTTCAGGCCGATACCGCCCTGCTGGGCTTTGCCGACGAGAGCCGGGTATGGATCAAGTCCCACTGGGGCGAAGAGATTCGCGAGTTGCCACGAAAAAAGTCCATCTTTGACATGGTGCTCGCCGAAAATGGCCCGGTCATCGTTCCGGACATTTCCAAGCATCCACAATTCACCGGGAGCCGAATGACCCTCAGGCGTCTCGACGTTGTCTCCTTTGCCAGCGTGCCCGTGCGCTGTGGCGCAGGCAATATCCTGGGATCGCTGACCATCTTCGCGGGTCAGGCACGCCGCGACATGGCTCTGGACGAGTTGCGCATGCTGGAAAGCCTTGCCGATATGGTCGCCAGCCAGTTGGAGTTGCGCCGAATGCGCAGAAACTTTACCGGCCACGGGCACAAGCAGCCCAATACAGCCGCAAGCGAAGCCGCAATCTGGCCACGCAGGTCGGATCTGAGGCGAGCCATTGACCATCAAGAACTTGTGCTCCACTACCAGCCGGAATTCGACCTTTCCACGCGCAAGATTGTGGGACTCGAGGCTCTCATCCGTTGGGACCATCCCGTACGCGGGCTTATTCCGCCACTGGACTTCATCCCCCTGGCGGAAGAAAGCGGGTTGATTCTCCCTATCGGCGATTGGGTCCTCGCTGAGTCCTGTAGCCAAATCCAAAAGTGGTGTCTTGAGGATCCTCGCCACGATTCTCTTCGGGTGTGCGTGAATCTCTCCGCTCGCCAGTTCTCCCGCAACGGACTGGCGGACCACGTCGAGGCGCTGCTCAGGCAATTCGGCATCTCAAGCCGCCAACTCGGCCTCGAGATGACCGAATCCAGCNNACTTTGGCACCGGCTACAGCTCGCTTAGTTACCTGCACTCGTTCCCTTTCGATGTACTCAAGATTGACCGCTCTTTTGTAGGCCGCATGACCGAGGGAGACCAGCCCCTTCAAATTGTTCGCACCATCATCGAACTGGCCCGCGTATTGGGCATGGACGTTGTGGCGGAAGGCATAGAAACCCGTGAGCAGTACCGACTGCTGCGGCAGTTGGGCTGCCGTTACGGTCAGGGCTACCTCTTTGCCCGCCCCATGACTGCTGCGGACGTCACTCAGCTATTACGTCTTCCTGGCCGCATTCTGCCTGATCCGGACGCGGAAGTGGTTTTCTGCGACTGAAATCAGCGCGGTTTCATTTCGAAACTAAGTGTCTGACTTTCCTCTTCTGGAATTTGGCCCGGTAAGACAAATTTGAATTCACTCAAGCTGGTGCCCTCTTGCGCGATATGCTCCAACCCATGCAGAACCCAGCCGAAAATCTGCCCTCCCCCACACCCGCCAACTTCGCCGGCCTCCTGGCCACCCTGATGGCCCCTCCCAAAAAGGCCGCGCCGGCCTGGAATGACGACGATCTCGCAGAGGACGTAGCAACCCTCAGCTACGAGCGTGCCTTGCGTACCCATTCACGCTACCGCGCGCCCGATCTCGACAACAGATCTCTCACTCAGCCTGCCAGGCCGGGGCCGATAGATAGCTATGAGTTGGCTCCGGAAGAAGAGATCTCCACCAGGACGGCGCCCCCCGCTCCGACGCCAACCCTTCGCAAGCCTTCTAATTCCGAGCAGGGTTTCGCCCCCAGTTCCAGCGTTGAGTCTAGCCCTCGCTCGAATCGGGCAACACAGCCTGAGTCCGCTTCCCCTCCCGCTTCTCTCTTCGAACGGAATCTCAAGAACGCCAGCGTCACCATCCGCATGAGCAAGGAAGAATGCGCGCAACTGCACAGGCGCGCCGCTGAAGCCGGCCTTACAGTTTCCGCATACCTACGCTCCTGTACCTTCGAGGCGGAAACTCTTCGTGCCATGGTCAAAGACACCATGGCGCAGCTAAAGTCCGCCACCTCCGCCGGAAAGCAGGTCAATCCAGTTCCGCTACGCCGTTCCTGGCTGCAACGTTTGAAGCGCCTGCTAACCCCCTGGCCGCAATCCCCGCGAACCGCCCGCGCCTGAACCACCCGTGGGAAGACCTTTTTTCGGCGCGGAGTTTGTTTGCTTTGAAAAGGCATGGATTCAGAGACGGAGGGAGCAGGCATTCATGCCCTGAACGCCGCCTGAATTCCCAGGGGCTTTCACACGCTGCGGAAAAACTCTCGCTTCCGGGGCCTTGTAACAGTCATCCACCGGCTTTTCCGACCCGCGATGGATGAAACCGGCGCTCTCCAGTTCAAGGAGGGCGGAGGGAGCAGGGGCCTTTAGGC
>PLZC01000291.1:0-133 GCA_003151985.1 Acidobacteriaceae bacterium | reverse complement strand
GGCACGACTTCAGTCGTGCCGACAAAGGCTATAAAGTCAATGGGCTTTAGCCCCCTGAGGGACGCTTTTCGGGATTGTCTCCCCCAAAACAAGCCTTTTCCGCGGCCTCTTTAGCCCCTGCGGGATGCCCTTT
>PLZC01000237.1 GCA_003151985.1 Acidobacteriaceae bacterium | reverse complement strand
CGAGTCTCTTTGCCTCGTGAGCTGCGATGGCAAACATCTCTTCACGCTCGCCCGCGTCCGCCGAAGGGTAGGCGGCGGTGGCCAGGGCACTCGCGATCATGGCTACCGGATTACGGATCTCGTGAGCGACTCCGCTTGCTAAACGACCGACGGCGGCGAGGCGCTCTTCGGCGAGCAGTTTCTCGCGCGTGTCTTCCAGTTCTATCATGTTGCGATAGAGCTTGGCCTGTTTGATCTCCAACTGATGCACCAGGTACCAGACCAGCAAACCCATCAGGCAGTAGATGAGGGAAATCATTCCAGACTCGAGGAATTCTGTCGGACGCGGCGGCGGATGGGCGGAGAAGAAATGCTGAGCCCATGTGAAGATCGAGCCGACGGAAGCGGCAATGGTCAGCACCGTGGCAAATAAGCTGAACCGATAGGCACTCTGCAGGATCGGAATGGCGAGAAGCACGAAATACGGAACGTCGTCGCGATCCGTAAGTACCGCCAGGATGGCCGCCAGCAGGAACATTGTCGGTATCGCGAGGACGGTGGAAATGCGGGCTGCCCGCTCAGTAATGCCGTCCTTCTGCTGCCATAGCCACACCCATTCGCCAATCTTGACTGAAAACGCAAGCCCCAGGATGAGGATCACGCCCTCGCTCGGCTCGCCGAGAAGAGAGGAGAAATAGGTGTGCAAAAGTAGGAGTGCGGCGATAAGAAAATTGGTGAGAACGCAAAACGCGATCTGCTGCCTTCGCAAGGCCTGAGCTTCGATTCGCTCTATGGAGGGAGACTTACTCATCAATGCTGTTCACATCGGCGCTTTTGATCATTCTACGCCCGGCCCGCATGCACTGCGAACCTGTGCTATTCCCCTTCCTTGTGTTCTGTTGTTGCCGGAGCGGTGTGCGGTGCCGGCGGGTGGTTCTCTTGCGGGATCATGGCATGCACGCCGAATTCATGAACGAGCCGTCCGCCGGCGTGAGCCGTATTGACAAGGTACCCCAGTCCCACTGAATAGAGGGCCAGGAATGCGAGAGGCGCAGCGGTGGAAGTGATCCTGCTCGGGCGCCGGCGGGAAACCCATTGCCAGACGAAAAGGCCAACAAATAGAGCCGAGTAGATCGCGAAGAGAATCTCGCATGTGGATGCAAGCGACTCATGTGCGGCGAGCACGGCATTCACTCCGCCTGTACGATCCGCCAGCTCCGCAGCTTCTTCCCCGCTCGATGCAGCGAGAAAGACGCTGAATGTGCCGAGCAACAGAGTGATCAGCGCAGCGATCATGTAAGGGCGGTTCCCGGGCGGACGCAGCGCAGCGGCAATCAGCACAAAAAGCGGGCTCAGGAGCGCCAGCACGATGGGAAAGTGAATGACGAGTGGATGAATCGCATCCCAGCTCGGTAGCGGCGGAAACTGCATACGTCCTCCTGAGCACAGCATTTGCTCGCTGCCGCGGCGCGGCAGCAGTCTTGGGGCTGCACCCACCTTGGCCATGACAACATTGCGGCCAAGGTGAGCACTCATTGCATCTCAAGCAACCTTTTCAAACTGCTCCTTCGGTGTAAAGCATGAAGGGCACTTTGCAAAGCTCGCGTCTCGCGCAGTGAATCCGCACTTCGGGCAGACAGAGTACGTCACCGCCTTCGTGTTCTTCAGCTTCTCGAGACCCGATAACGCCTCGCCATACAGCTTGGCGTGTTCCACTTCCGCAGCCTGGGCGAAGTTCAGGCTCTTGATCGCGGCCTTGCTGCGATCGGCGCGCGCCTGCTTGAGGAACTCCGGGTACATGGTGTCTTTTTCGTACGTCTCGCCCTTGATTGCCGCCTCAAGATTCTCCCTCGTCGACTTCACCTCCGGTGTATCGACCTTCGCGTTGGGGGTAGCTCCCAACTCCTTGATGACGGCGGCGTGATTAGCGGCGTGAATCTCTTCGGCCCGCGCGGCCGCACGGAACAGGCTGGCGACCTCACCGTAGCTTTCCTTGTCCGCCTGGGCTGCAAATGCCACGTATCGCGCATGAGCGTTGCTCTCTCCGTTGAACGCTGCCTGCATATTCTCCAGCGTGGTTGCGGCGTGCGCGCCGGCAGCCATGGCGGCCATGCCCGACAAACACAAAGCCATTCTCAACACACTCCAACGAACAGACTTCGATCGAATCATTCCATTCTCCTGTCAGCGTGGCCATTCAGGGACACCACGCATTGCCCTTATCTATTGCACGTGCTGGGCCATTGTCCGTGATCCGTGTACGGGCTTGCTTTCGCCCTGAAACCCCCAGCGCAACGGCGCTTTCGCAACGCGAGGTGGTTCGGAAATTTTGACACTTGTCAAAGCTTTAGGACAGACGTCTTACCCATCTCGCCTGCAGCCGTGACTAAGACAGCACGCCCCTCACGCGGTCTCTCCGCCATGGAGATTGCAGAAAACGCAGGAAAGTGCCCAAGCGGTTATGAAAGGTTGCGGTCCGGCACATTCGAATCGCCTGGCTGAAGGCTTTGGCGAGAGACATGCATCGTTCTTCGCAGAGCATGTTCGCACTCCCGGGTTCGGTCGTGACGACCTGCTCGATATTGTGAGGTGGGTGATGAAGGAGAGTGTCGTTGTCCGTTGGAGTAGTCCCGAGTTGATCCTCGTCGCCACTAACCTACTTGAAGGACAATCACTGCTGCTCCACGCTATCTTCCAGGCCAGGCTCAGCAAAGCCAAGGTCTTGCTCGTCCACGTCATTCCACACTCTTATCTGAAAAGGGATTTCCAGGATGGCGCTCCGTCCTTCCTTCCCGGCCCCGCGGTTCGGGCCATAAAGGAAAACCTGGACGACGCCGCCAAGGAATTTCAACAAGCAGGGGTTCTATGCGAGCCGATTGTCCTTACCGGGAGCCCTGCCGAACAGATCTCTCTACTCGTCAAGTTGCGAGCTGTAGACAGAGTCATCGCAGGCACAAGGTACGCATCAGGGGTCGCGCGTCTGGTTGAACCTTCTGTTGCGGAGGAATTGATAGCAACCTTGGAGGTTCCCGTCTGCATTATCGGCAGGCGCACTCATCCAAAAGCAGGCTGCGGCGTCTCGCTCGGCAACGTCCTCCTGGCGACGTCGCTTCATTCAGCGAACCCGCTGCTTGTGACCTTTGCGAGTACACTCGCGGAGATGAATAACGCAAGACTCACCCTTCTTCATGTTCTCGATCCTACGGGCATGGGCGAACAGGAACGAGAGATGGCTAGATCTGCGTCTCGGCAAAAGCTATCCGCCTTGGTTCCGGGCGGAGCCAGGCACAAGTACCCGCCGGCATTCTTGATCCGCGAGGGAGATCCAGCAACGGTCATACTCCACGAAGCGGGTTCGTTTTCGCAGGACGTCCTTATTCTTGGTTCCTCTTCTTCGATGGCGCCCCGTCTGTTGACCGACAGCGTAGTACGGCGCGTCATTGTTGAATCGCAATGCCCAGTCATCACGACAAGATCCGACCGCTCGAGTGTTAGCGAAGCGCCAGACACATGCGCCAAGGTTGAATCAGCATTCGCTCACTCCTGAATGCGACTCGATACGTCTACCTCAGACCCGTTTCTATACTGCGGGTTTCAAAGCCATCTCTACCTCAAGGCCACCTTGCGAGCGATTCCGGCACACGACCGACCCTTCGCAGGCTTCAATGCATGACTTCACAATTGCCAGCCCCAAGCCCACGCCGCCCGAGTCACTGCCGCGGGAAAATTCCAGACGAAAGAAAGGATCGAACACGCGATCGAGGTCCGACTCGGGTAAACCCGGTCCGCAGTCGGCTACTCGAATCAACACCAGATCGCCATCGCTGCTTGCCGTTATGGAAATGGGGCCCTCAGCGCCGGCGTAACGAACTGCATTTCGAACTATGTTCGCTAATGCTCGGCCGAGCAGATCAAGATTGGCCCGGGCATAAAGATCGGCAGGCACATCATCTTGGATGAGTACCGGCTGGCCAACCTCTCGGTCTAAAACGTTCCTCACCACATCTGCAATATTGACATTACTCAGGGGCACGTCGGGTGTGCGCAATCCCGCTTTGGAGAAAGCCAGCACGTCATTAACGAGCTTGCTCATTTGTTCCAGATCGTCGCGCAGATCGCTGATGACCTCTCTATGGCTTGGACCCGCCGAGCGCTCCAGAATTCCTAAGGCAACTTGCATGCGTGCGATCGGTGAGCACAATTCGTGAGCCGTGTCGCCCAGGAAGCGCTTCTGCCCTGCTACATACCCATCCAGGCGCGCGGCCATCCGATTGATTGAAGCGCTTAGTTGACCGAGTTCGTCGTGCCGCGTGATGGGAAGCTGAATTTTGAACTGACCTTCCGCAATTTGTCCGGTGGCGCGGCTCATATGCGAAACAGATCGCATCAAACGGCGGCCAAATGGAAGCCAGCAAAGGATGGAGACCACCACCAGCGCGAGCGCCACCGCCACCCATGGCTTAGGGTCGAAGAAGAATGGCGTGCCCAGCAAGGACGATGATGCGGATACGAGTACGCCGTGAACGTGATGCCGTTCGTTCGCCGATGGGATAGGAATACGCACGCCCACCCAGTGCCTTTTCGGCGCATTCGTGGTTCCCAGGAAGAACAGGG
>PLZC01000262.1 GCA_003151985.1 Acidobacteriaceae bacterium | reverse complement strand
TCGATCCAGGTGACGGTGGATACTTACGGGCACCTGATCCCTGGCGCGGACGTCTCTTACGTCGATCTCTTGGATCGAAAATCGGCTGTGAAATCGACTTTCGAGCAACAACTATCTGCAACCCCCGCGCAACCAGGGGTTGTTTCTGAAACGCCAGTTTCCGCGTATGTTGTTGATTTTATTGGTGGCGGGAGGCAGGATCGAACTGCCGACCTACGGGTTATGAATCCGTCGCTCTAACCATCTGAGCTACCCCGCCGGAAGAGGTACAACGGGCATGGGCTGCGGAGGCCCTGCCGGGGCTGGACCGACACAGTTCCGCGCCAGGTCCCAGTCTTGATGATACGGGGGGCTGGATGGGAGGTCAAACCGGGTCCAATAAATTGGGGGTGGTGGAGGGGTTGGAAGATGAGTCCGGGTCTCCGGTCCTGTAAACTCGCCTGCATGAGCAACTTTCGGGTGGCCGGGGTGATTCCGGCAAGACTCAGTTCCACGCGGCTTAGCCGCAAAGTGCTGCGCATGATCGCCGGCAGACCGATGGTCGAATGGGTGTGGCGCGCAGCCCAAGGCAGCGGGTTGATGGATCCGGTGGTGGTGGCCACCGATTCGGAAGAAGTGGCAACAGTGTGCCGGGCGCGCGGCATTCCCGTGGCGATGACATCGCCGGAGTGCCCCAGCGGTTCAGACAGGGTGCGCGAAGTGGCCCGCCAGATTGACGCGGATATTTATGTCAATATCCAGGGCGATGAGCCGACGCTGACGCCGGCGTTCTTCCCGCCGCTGCTGGCGCTGTTTGACCTGCCGGGGGTGGAGGTGACTACTCTGGCAGTCTGTTGCCCTGCCGAGGAGATTGCCGACCCCAATGCTGTAAAGGTGGTGACGGCGCTGGACGGACGGGCGCTCTACTTTTCTCGTGCGGCCATCCCGTTTGACCGTGACCAGGCCGGCTTTGCAGCCTACAGAAAGCACCTGGGAATCTATGCTTATCGCAAGGCGGCACTGGAACGGTTTGCTGAACTCGAGCCATCGCCCCTTGAACGGATTGAGCGCCTGGAGCAACTGAGATTGCTGGAGAACGGCATCGCGTTATACGTGGCCGAAGCGCCCGGGGATACGATCGGGGTGGATACCGAGGAAGATCTGCAGCGGGCTGAGGCCATGTTGAAGGGGCTTTCGGTTCGCTAGCCGCCGGCAATAATTAAAGCAAACTTCTGCCGATGGCCGACCTCACTTCCGATCTTCAGTTAGGCCAGAAGCGGCCCGAGTGAAAACGCGGCTTGACTTTGTTCGGACTGCCGGGGTCTAATGCTCGCAGAAATCCGGAAAATTTTTGTTTACGTTACCGGAGACGTCTTGGCTGCGCTTTTGTGAGCAAAGGGAGCCGGAAGCAATCCTAAAAGCCATGCTACGTTAACGCTTAGTCAGGGTCGCTGTACGCCACGACATTGAATCGTTTGAATATCTTACAGGAGTCAACAGATTCTCGGAGGGAGAAGCCAATGATGCAATTCAAAGGAAGAAGCAGTCCAGTCGTCGTCACGCTAATGTGCGCTTTGTTGCTGGCGACACTTACCTCTTTGCAACTCCACGCTCAAATTGCCACCGCTAGAATTGCCGGCACGGTAACAGATCCAACAGGCGCCGTCATTACTCACGTAGCGATTACACTCACCAACGTCAATACCGGGATCGTCCAAACCGCTGCGTCGAATTCGACAGGCACCTATGTTTTTTCGGCTGTATTGCCCGGCAACTACACAATACGCGCCACCAGTCCAAGTTTTAAGCAATATGTCGGCGAAAACATTCAACTACATGTCCAGGATAATGTGAACCTCAATATTCCATTAGTACCGGGAGGCGAGACCCAACAGGTTATCGTTACCGATGCAGAACCACAGCTATCAACGGCAGACGCGTCGGTTGGACAGCTGGTAGATACGATGGCCGTAAATGACTTGCCATTGAACGGGAGGAACTGGGGATCCCTGGCTCAATTGGCAGCAGGTGTGACCACAGTTGCAGGAGGAGCTCCTGGAACGCCGGTGTTCGTAGAACATGGCCTCAACTTCGGCCAGAACGATTACCGCCTGGACGGAATAAACGATAACGTGGAAGTATACGGCGCAACGGCTTTTGGAACCATGTCCACGGTTACGCCACCTCCGGATGCCATCCAGGAATTCAAAATACAGACTGGAAACTATAGCGCCGAGGTCGGGCACTCTGCGGGCGGCGTTGTCAATGCGGTAGTCAAATCAGGCACGAATTCGCTGCACGGCGACGTGTGGGAATACCTGCGAAATAACATGTTCGATGCGAATGATTACTTTTCAAAGCAGTATAACCAACCGATTCCCAGTTATCATCAGAACCAATACGGCGGAACCATCGGCGGTCCTGTCTTCATTCCCAAACTCTATGACGGCAGGAACAGGTCATTCTTCTTTTTCGATTATCAGGGGACCAGAATCGTGCATGCGTCGCCGTCGACCAGCACTGTGCCCACGCCTTCAATGCAGGACAGCACCTTTACGAACCTTCAGGATCTGATCACAGACAACAGCGGGACCGGAACTGACGCGCTCGGCCGCACCATTCCGCTGGGTACCGTTCTCGATCCGGCCACGACGCGCACCGTGGCTGCGAACGGCGTAGACCCGGTGACCGGGTTGCAGAACCCTACCTCCAGCGCGATCTATGTACGCGATCCTTTTTATTCGGGAGGCAGCGCCGGAGGGATCAAGGACTTTACAGGTCATGTTGCTAACTTGAATCAGCTTCCTGCCGGCCGCTTCGACCCCAACGCGGTGGCCGCGCTAAAACTCTTCCCGGCAAGAAACGCGGACGGATTGCTCAATAACTACCACAACAACAGTGACGGGCATCAAAATGTCGACCAGGCTGACGTAAGGATTGACCAAAACATTGGTTCGCGCGACGTTCTTTTCGGCGTCTTTGACAAGGACCACATCACTTATACAACGCCCCCGAACCTTCCTGGACTAGCCGTTGGCCAGAATTTTTACGCAGGCATTACCGACGGCCCGCACTATATTATCGCCGTCGGATATACGCATATCTTTACGCCAACGCTGACGAATCAATTTACTTTCGGGTTCAACCACAGCGGCGAAACGATAGCCGAGACCCACGATAATGTAATGGGAGTTCCAGCACAGTTCGGCATTCAGGGTATTCCCCAGTTACCGGGGAACGGTGGTTTATCTCCGATTGCCATTGGTGGAATTTCCGGAATAGGCGTGTCTCAATATACTCCTATCATCGCCAAGATATGGGACTTGGAGTTGCAGGACAACGTTACGAAGTTAGTTGGGAAACATGCATTCAAAGCCGGCTACCAGCTAGACAGCATTGAAGGCGATGTTACCGCGCCTCCAGAGAGTCGGGGCTTCTTCAACTATTCCGGACAGTTTACCGACATTCCCAACGCGTCCGCTGGATTGACTGGAATGGCCGACTTTCTGCTTACTCCAACTGCCGCAACGGTTACAAACGGGATTCCAAATATGGGTGGATTGACCGGCTATTCCGGTTCCAATTTTGAATTCGTAAACAACCATAGGTATTACACGGGGCTGTATGTTCAAGACGATTGGAAGATAGCCCAAAAATTGACTCTGAACCTTGGAGTTCGCTGGGACTTCTATACTCCATATTTTGAGACCTCAGGAAGACAAGCAAATTTCATTCAAGATGGAGGCAACGGCGCAACCGGCACCTATTACGTTCCGACCGAGGGTTGCAAGGTTCCTCGATCCACATCGTTCGACGCATTGCTTGCAAGCAGCAATATCAAACTAAGCTGCAATAACGATCTCTATGTGGGGAATGCTCAGAAGACCAACTTCGCTCCCAGATTAGGATTTGCCTATACCTTCGCGCCAAAGGCAGTGGTGCGGGGCGGATATGGGATCGCGTATGGAGCTTTGGGTAATCAGGCGACTGCTCAAATTGGCTTCAATTACCCATTTGAGTACTCCGTGAACTATCAAAGCCCTTCATCGAATAGTCCGCTTGTGTTGGCGAACGGCGCAACTGCCACGATGGAAAATGCCTTCGCTGCGACGGATCTCCAGAATCCACTTATCGTCGCCCCTGAAGGCTTGCAATTAGCTGGGCGGAAGTATAACTACACTACCCCGTACACTCAGACGTATAATCTCGCTTTTCAGTATCAGATTGCGAGTCATGATTCAGTCGAGGTAGGTTACGTTGGAACCAAGGGCCGGCATTTGGATGACATTGGCAGTCATAACTCACCCAATAGGATCCTTCCTCCGGGAGAAAACCCCTACGACGCGGTTCCGTTCCCTAACTTTGCCCTGAACTCCGGGTATGTTTCAACGGACAGCTCGAGCGATTACGACTCGTTGCAAGTAATTTATCGGCGCCAGCTAAGTGCCGGTCTGGAACTGCTTGCCAACTACACATACAGCAGGTGCATGTCGAATCAAGAGCTCAATACCGGGGATTTCAACAATCCGCCGGGATTCAGAGCACAGTGGCTGCCAGGTTTTGGAATCGCGCCTGACTACGCTCTCTGCATAACCGACAGTACCAATGTCGTGCATGTTTCCGGCACCTATCAACTGCCATTTGGCCGCAACAGAGCCTGGCTGAATCACGACGGGCGTCTTGTCGATAGCGTGCTGGGAGGATGGTCTGGAAATTTCATCTATACCTATCAAGGCGGTGAACCGTTCACAGTTCCATGCGCCATTGCGACAACCTCGGATTTTGGTTGCGACGCGAACCTGGTCTCCGGCCAAAGCGTTTCCGCAGGGGCTCACACTGCAAAGCAATGGCTAAACCCGAGTGCATTCGCAACGCCGCCAGTCGCTACGCAGGCGGGCCAGACCGATTTCTCTGTCCTTGGGGGCCCCCCTCAACAGGTTCGCGGACCGGGGTTCAATAATCTGGATTTTTCCGTTTTCAAGCAGTTCCAGCTTGAGAAGCAGAGCTTTGTGCAATTTCGCGCCGAGGCATTCAACCTCTCGAATACGGCTCAGTTTGCGCAGCCAGGCAATCTGAATTATCTAAACCCGGCAAACTTCGCTCCGATTACGGCGCTTGTCAATCAGCCGCGCATTCTACAATTCGCCTTAAAGGTTGTTTTTTAAGAAGACACCGCGATTGCCGGAAGAACAAGGCGAAGCAAAACTGGACGGCCGGTTCGGGACGCGCATTGTAAGCGAATGCGGCCACGAGCCTGCCCGCCCGGCAGAATCAATCGATAAAGCGCCGGGCGCGCGCAACGACGGCGTTCGTGTGCCGGGGACTATCCATATCTCCTTGTCGCCTACGGAGACCCCGCTGAGTATGGCAATTTTTGGGCATCGGCCTTGACTGGAGGTGCGGCGTTCGTTCTGTTCGACCCGGCCCGTAGTGGTAGCCTCAAATGTTATGGCGATGGAATCTCAGGTGGATTTTCTGGTGATGGGGGCGGGCGTGGCAGGGCTTCGCGCGGCGGTGGAGTTGGCCCGGCACGGAGATGTCCTGGTGGTCACCAAGGAATCGCTGGGCGAATCCAACACTCACTATGCTCAAGGCGGCATTGCCGTGGCCATGGAGGGCGATGAGGATGTCGCGCTTCATTTTGAAGACACGGTAAACGCGGGCGATGGAATCGTGTACCGCCCCGCCGCGGAGGCTCTCGTATCGGAAGGCCCGGTGCGCGTGGCCGAACTGATTGAGTGGGGAACGAGTTTCGACTCGGAAGGCGGCGAACTGCTGCGCACCCGCGAGGGCGCCCACTCTCTTCCCCGCATTCTGCATGCCAATGGCGATGCCACCGGAGCCGAGATCAGCCGCTCCCTGGTGGCTTTCGCGCAGGTCCATAAGCGAGTTCGCTTTGCGGAATGGACCACGGTGACTGGGCTTGTGGTTGCAGAGGGCCGAGTCGTCGGAGCCGATCTGCTTGGCCGCGACAACCGGCTCGAACGCGTAAGCGCGCGTGCCACGCTTGTGGCCGCGGGAGGCGCAGGACAGGTTTACAGCGACACCACCAACCCTGGGGTCGCTACGGGCGACGGCATTGCTTTGGCCGCGCTGGCCGGCGCAGAACTGGCTGATATGGAGTTCTACCAGTTCCATCCCACCGCGCTTTCGCTTCCCGGTGTTCCGCGCTTCCTGCTTTCCGAGGCCTTGCGCGGCGAGGGCGCTTACCTGCGCAACGATCACGGCGAGCGGTTTATGGAACGCTACCATCCTCTGCTCGAACTGGCCCCGCGCGATGTGGTGGCCCGTGCCATCACTCGCGAGGGGATCGGAGAACGGCCCGGCGAGATGCGGGTGGTGCATCTTGATATGCGCCACATCAAGGGCATCGATCTCCATCACCGATTCCCCGGCATAAGCGCATTTTTGGCTAAGTACGGTTTGGACCTTGACCGCGATTTGATCCCCGTGCGCCCGGCGGCGCATTACCTTATGGGCGGCATTCGGACCGATCTTACCGGCCGTACCAACTTGGCCGGCCTGTACGCTGCCGGTGAAGCAGCCTGTACCGGCGTGCATGGCGCCAACCGGCTGGCCTCGAATTCGTTGCTTGAAGGCCTCGTTTTCGGCGCGCGCGCTGCGCTATCCATGCTGGCGGACGACCTGCCGATCACAGTCGCCCATCCGCCAAAGTCGGTACCCATTCCTTTATCTCCGTTGGAGGAACAAACCCTCGAAGAGCAGATTGCCAAACTGCAAGCGGCGATGTGGGCCTATGCGGGGTTGCTGCGCCAGGAATCGACAATCCATTTGGGCTTTGCTTCGCAGGAGGCTTGCGCGGAGGGTTTGGCCAGGCTGGTGAAGCAGGGAAAAGGGAGCCGGCGCTTGTCGGAAGCGCGGGCCATGATCCATGTCGCCCACGCAATTCTCCACTCGGCCCTGGCGCGTACGGAGAGCCGCGGTGCACATTTCCGTAACGACTATCCGCAGCATGACGACAAGCGATTCCTGAAACATTCGATTTTCGGCCGGGAAGAGCAGGTTGTTTTCGAAGAGTGGTAGAGGCAGAGAACAAGGGAACAGGGAACAGAGAACGAGAGACCGGGGCGCCGAAGGCTACTGATCCCTGATCCCTGATCTCTGTTCTCTGCTTCCCGCCACCCACGAGACCACTGCGCACAGACCGACAACTGCGCCCATCACCGCCAGCGACATCGTGATCGGGACGTCGATCCAATGGGCCGTTAGCATCTTCAGCGCGACAAAGGCAAGAAGCGCGCCCAGTCCGTAATGCAAATAACGGAAGCGGTCCAGCAGCGAGGCGAGCGCGAAATAGAGCGAGCGCAAGCCCAGAATCGCAGCGATGTTCGACGTGTAGACCACGAAGGGATTGTGGGACATGGCGAGCACGGCGGGTATTGAATCGACAGCAAATATCAAGTCGGTGAATTCGACAGCTAGGATGACCGGCAAAAGGGAACCTTTGGCCGGTTGCAGCTTCCTGACCCAGTTTGGTATCGCTGCTTTTGCCGAGCCGCCGCGAACCAGCCGCCAGGCCGCATAGAGAAGCACCAGCCCGAAGATCCAGGTGATCCACTCGAAGCGATTGAGCAGAGTGATGCCGGCGGCGATGAAAAGCGCCCGCAGCACAACTGCTCCTGCCACGCCCCAAATCAAAGCGCTGTGCTGTCGACGCGTGGAGATGCGGAAGCCTTGGAAAAGGACCATGAAGATGAACAAATTGTCGATGCTGAGCGAAGTTTCGATGGCGTAGCCGGCGACAAACTCAAGCGCCGTCTGGCGGCCATGGGCAACAGCTACCCATGCCGCAAATCCGGTTGCGGCCAGCACCAGCACGGCAGTCCACATCCACGCGAAGGCCTGGGGATGTCGCGTTTCGCGGCGTCGGCCCGGCAGCAAGGAATCCGCCACCAGCAGCACCACCACCGCGGCGTGAAAACCCAGCCACCAGACCCACGAGACGCCCGCAATCATAGGTGGATGCTACAACAATCCGGTCCGGCGGCGGCCTGGTTGGGAGGGCAAGAAAGCGCGCCGCACAGCGATGCCGATTGAGAAGGGAGCAACCTGCTACCTGGCCTTCTTCTTTGCCGGCTTGCCGCGCTTGGCCTTGCCCTGCTTGTCTTTGCCCGGATTGGGCTTGCTGTCTGCAGAGCGGCTGGTGGGGATTGGACCCAGGTCGGCGCCGGTGCGCCTTACCTGGGTGTCGACCATCATGTAGCTGATGGTCCGCGTAGAGGCTGGGCGAACAATGCCGGTCTGGGGATCAGTCGTGACGTTCGGGCCGTTGGCGATCTGGAAGCTGAAAACCGGCACGCTGCCGCCCGCCGAAGGCTGCATGGTTGCCTTCAACGGCAGGTAGCCCTGAATGGGACGAAGTCGAAAGGCGGTCTCGTAACGGTGATGCCGCAGGCTCCAGGTGAAGACGCGCACCTGGTCGAAATCGAAAGGAAGGCCGGCCTTGGGCGGGCTTAGCACGGTCACATATTCGGGAACTTCGTGGTTTGGGGTTGAGGCCGATGAGTCCATGACCTTGGTGAGGACATAGGCACCCACGATCCGCTGCCCTTCGGCATAGGTGCCAATCTCTTCCGGCACATCTATGTCGAGGCGGCCCGCCAGCAGCCATCCGGTGTGGCCTTGGCCATCGCGCACCAGCCACCAATCCTCCAAGAAGGTGGGTGCCGGCTCGGGATTGGGCTGGGCGGGAAGTTGGCTGGGAGCCTTGGCTGCTTTCGGCGCCGCACTGGCTGGAACGGGCTGCTTTGGGGCTGGCGGCGCGCCGGGCGATGGCGCGGAACTCTTTCCTGCGGCGAGCGCGGGTGGTTTAGGCGCTCCCCAGCCTGCAGGAGCAGTTTTGGGAACCGAGGCGCGAACCAGCAGTTGAACCTTGGCATTTCCAGGCAGGAGATAGAAGTGGTCCGTTTCGCGGCCGGGAAGAATGTGCAGGTAGATGTCGTCGCGAAGGACACCTGTGGCAACTACCGGGTCTTGTTTGTGCTGTTCGGCTAACTGGGCAAACGACTCGAAGGCTTTGCCGTCGATCACGGCACGCTCTTCAAGCCAGCCGATCTCATTTTTCTGGGTTTTTACCTTGAGGAAGCGGCGGCCGTGTTCCAGCACTTCGAGCGGCTGGCCGTTGGTCACCTGGCCCACGCGATTGGAGACGGGAGCCACCCGATCGTGCAGATACATCTGCCTGGCCGCGACGTACACAGTTTCGTGCGTCTGGTGACGGAGCCGGCCACAGCCTCCGGTAAACGCAACCATGCCAAGCAGGAGAAATAAAGCGGCGGCGCCTCTGGAGCGCGGAACAAGAGAGTCAAATGAAATCTGCGATTGCGTGAGCACAGCCGGTGGCGATCACCTTGAGGATAGCAGAACAGTGGACAGTGAACAGTGGACAGTGGACAGTGAGCAGAGAACGAAGATCAGGGATTAGAGGACAGTTAAAAAACAGGCCGCCGGGCCCCTGTCCACTGTTCACTGTCCACTGGTCCTTACGGCAGCGCCACAACCACGATGGCGCCGACGGGATCAGGGGCAGCGGTGGTGCCGGTGGTGGAAGAAAGAACGGAATCCAGCGTACCGGCAGTTGTGGCATCGAAGTTGTAGCCTTCGAGGTCGGGGTTGCCGGAGGCGGTCCCGTTGCCCGAATCCACCACCAGGACAAAGGCGCCGCTCGAGTCCTGAGCCAGGCTGGTAGGAAATGCTCCCGTGGCGGTGGTGGTGAGAGTTGTAAGGGTGTTCGTAGTGCCTGTCGTCGTCATGGCAAATCCGGTGATGTTGCCGCTGGAGCTTCCGCTGACCGTTCGGTTGCCAACATAAACATAGGCGCCTGCGTTTGCGCCTGTGCTGGTTGGCGTGGGCAGAATGGAATAGGGCGCCAATCCGCCGCTGGCGTAGGGTGAGCCTGTAATATCGGTGGCGGCAGTGGTGCTAATGGTAGCGAGCGCACTGTAGTTGAAAGCGCGCAGCCCGCCGGTGTTTGAAGTGCCAGTGATCGCTGCAACCTCCCCGACGTAGAAGAGGCGGGATTGGGGATCCACGGCAACTGAAACCGCGGCGCCGCCGGTACCTTTCACCGGAATGACTTCGCTCGCGGTCAGTTTCACGGGCATTGGATTTGCGGCAGTTCCCGCGGCAAATGGAATTATCGCCGTTCCTGAGTTGCCCAGGGCAACCAGGACAAACTTGTTGTCTGAGGTAATGACCATCTTTTGCGGCGCTGAGATAGACGCGAGTGCCAACTGTGGCGTCGTGGCGGCGGTTCCGCCAGTTACCGCACCTGTTGTGGAGTTTATGGGGATGGCGTAAAGAACTCCGCCGAGCCCTCCGCCTGATGAGGCATCGAGGAGCCAGGAACTTGTCGAATCCACCGCGATGGCATAACCGGTGCTGTCGAGGAAGACGGGCTGCGAGTTGTTCCCCAGGGTCAGCGCGCCACCGGTGCCTATGGAGTAAAGGAAGATTCCGGAGGTTGTGCTCACATAGAGGAATGCGCCGTTGGGAGCAATGGCAATGGAGTAGGGCGACGTGCCAAGCGCGTAGGGACTGCCAGTGACGGGGGTCAAGACACCTGCAACGACAGAGTAGGCGGCAATCTGTGCCGTCGCCTGGTTCAGAACGTAGAACACGCCGCTGGTAAGGGTGGAGCTGCCTCCGCCACCTCCCCCGGCCGGGGCGTCGAAGAAGCCTTTGCATCCAGCCAGAACCGGCGCCGCCAACAGCAATAGCCTTGCCCACTTTCCGATCGTCATCGACACTCCTTGCCTCACGCTCTTACAGGGTATCGTGCCCATGAGGGGTTATGTCTTTGATTAAACGCACGACCGCCCCTGTGTGCTGAAAAGACGCTCCCAGGGCCGAATTCGCTCGTTGAGGATTCCGGTGTGGGATAGGTTGCGATGAGCGGTAAGGATCGCGGGCTGTCAGGCTTGATTGTTCTTCTTCGGTGGGCGAGGCAGAATCACCGCTTGCTCCTGAAACAGGCGCATGACTGCTTCCGCGCATGAGCGGGAGGACTGAAGGCCTCCGCCGGCTCGCCATCTGTCTGCCGCCGTGCCGACAATCAGAATCGCCAGGCGCGCCGTCAGAACGACTCGGAGGTCGACCACCCCGGTATCAAGGCGCTCGGCAAGTTGCACGGACAGCAGATGCTCTTGTTCCGAAAGGTAGTCCCAAAGGCGGGCTCGGGGAATAGGGGACCGATCGAGGATGGAACGCACCAGCAGAGTCTCCTCGCGGTGGTCGTCCTCGCGGTCGAGCACAGTGAAGATGGCCTGGGCCAGGGCTTCGTCCACCGGGTGGTTGGCGGAATGGGTGGCAAAGACCTCGGCGAATGTCTCGGAAAAGGTCTTGTAACGCGCCAGGATGATGAGGTCCTTGCTAGGGAAGTAGCGGTAGAGCGTGGACGGGCTGACCTCCGCCGCTTCGGCGATGGACTCCATCGTGGTCTGGTCGTAGCCGTCGCGGGCAAAGAGGATGAGTGCCTCGCTCACGATGCGATCCCAATTCCGCTGGGCCTTCTTTTCGCGTAAACCCATGCAATGATTGTAGCTTCATTGCGGTAGTTTGTGTCAATTGAAAGTAACTTGCAAATAGCAGTCACATTCAATATTATGATCGGGCAGTCGGAAAAGCGGTCAAGATGAGTGAGGGTACCAGGATGAAGAAGATGTTGCTACGCGAAGGCCTGCTGGTGCTGGCCTTGGGTGCGGTGATGTGCGGCCAGGCATTGGCGCAGATCGCCCATAACGATGAGTTTGTGCAGAAAACGGGAACGAAGCTGACCCTTGGCGGCGCCGACTTCCGCTACAGCGGCCCAAATATCGAGTGGCTGGGGATCGAGTCCTATGGCCCGCACGACCCGATGGGGCCGCGCTACCCTTCGCATCTCGAAGTGGACGACGCCCTGGATACGGCCAAGGCCATGGGCGCCAGGGTCGTCCGGTCGCAAACCTTGGGCGATAGCGTCGAATGCGACTTGTGCATCGAGCCGAAGCCGGGTGTCTTTAATCCTGAGGCTTTCAAGTCCGTAGATTATGCCATCAAAGCCGCGCACGAACGGGGGCTGCGCCTGATTGTGACCCTGGCTGGCGACTGCGCCAATTGCCAGTTGAGCGGGCCGGGGCAGTATTTGCTTTGGACGGGAAACAAGGATTTCAAGAAGTTCTTTACTGACCCGGTGGTGGTTGGTGCTTTTGAGAAGCACGTTGCGGCGATGTTGAATCATAAAAATTCGCTGACTGGAATTCCGTACAAAGACGATCCCACGATCATGGCCTGGGAGAACTGCAACGTGTGCGCAATCGGGGCCGTCTGGACTTCTCCGGGGCAGAGCCTTGCCCCCTTGCTGCCCTGGGTGGATACCATCGGAAGCTATATCAAGTCCATCGACAAGCGCCACCTGTATATCGACAACAGCGGGTTTTTCCTGTTCGACAAGAGTACGCTGGACTTGAAAACGCCCGATATTATCACCGCGGAATACTACCCCCACTGGGACGCACTGATTGGGACGGGGCAAAAGACCACCGCGCAGACCTTCTCGCAGCACGCTGAGATGGTGACGGCCAAGGGAAAGGTCTACGTGGTGAATGAATTCGGCTGGGATGTGACGGACTGGCCGACGCGCGATGATTTTCAAGCCGTGCTCCACGCCATGGAAATCGATCCGAAGATCTCCGGCGATCTTTACTGGGCATTGCAGGCGCACGCGGACAAGTTTGGGTGGCAGGCGATTCCGGCCCCCACCAACAACGTCGGCTATGCAACCAAGGGCGAGAGCGGGCATTGGTGGTCGCTCTACTACGGCGGCATGAAGACCTTGGTGAACACCGCCGAAGACATGCAGGCACGCGCTGAGCAGTTACGCACTCATGCCTATCTGATGGCAGGCACTGCGGCGCCCGCGCATGCCGTGCCGCCTCCCCCGGTGGTCACCTTCAAGGGCATCGGTCTGCTGGGTTGGCGCGGCTCGGCAGGAGCAGTGGTTTACAGCATCCAGCGCAAGCCAAACGACTCCGGCGAGTGGGAAACGATCTGCGACAAGTGCACAACGGACGCAGATACGCCATGGGTGGATCCAAAGCCGGCCGGACTGTTTACATCGAGGTATCGGGTGATTGCATACAACGCGGACGGGAAGGCGAGCGAGCCTTCGGCGGAGCGGTAAGGGTCGGTGGTTTCCCAGGTCCCAAAATCGGGACCTGGGGCACCCAATGCTGAATACAATCAATTCTGCCACCCGGCACAACGTTTAGGTGCCCCCAATACAGTCATATGCCCGGCGGAGGGAGAAGGGGCCTTCAGGCCCCTGGACGCAAGCCTTAACAAGGATGGCTTTAGCCACGGGCCTTTCGTTTATCCTGCCGAGATGCGTGCCACTTCACTTACAAAACTGAGGGGCTTCGTGAATAAGGCCCGAGTCGATGCTGGCGCCCAGCACCTGGGCATCGCGCTCCTTGAACTCCTTGTTCAATTCCCCGAAGGCGGCAATCTCAGTGGGGCAGACAAAGGTAAAGTCTTTGGGCCAGAAAAAGTCGACCTTCCACTTGCCGGGAAAGCTCTTTTCGGTGATGGTTTCGAAGGCCTTGGCGGGGTTTAGATCGACAACACCGGTTAGTTGAAAGGCGGGGAAACTCTCTCCAACAGATAGCATGAATGACTCCTTGAGGTTAAGGGTTGACTGCAATTGCGAACGTACGACAGTCACCGTCCGCGACAACGAGACCGAGTCACTCGCCAGGCATGGCGAGCGCATACACACGGCTGTCGCACTCTAAACAGGCTCTGATGAACTATCTGGCCCCCTTGTGTCAGACAGCAATGGAGGATAGGGTTGAGGCCTCAGACCGGCCGATCCTCGAAGCGGTATACTGATCAATCCTCGATCTACAGAAGCTCATACCGGGGCGTATCGTCGTAGACCAACTTGTTTTTTCTTATTAGGGAAGTGAGGAGTGATGAGCTATTTAAGGCCGTTTGTGAAAGCCGCCGGGCTGGTGAGCGCCGGTATCGTGGGTGCGTGTCTGCTGAGTGGCAACGTCGTGTCTGCCGCAGGCCAGGATGCGCAGCCGGTCAAGAACAGCTATCTACCCGTGGATGACAAGGAGAGTTTTGCCACGGTGCATGGCCGCATGGCCGCCGCCAAGGCGGGAATCATGAAGCGGCAGATGGATCTACTGGAAGAGCGGTATGACCTGAGCGACCATCCAGCGAGCGGCGTGGTGATGGACCGCACGAAGCCGGTGCAGGAAGGGGTGCGAGTCAAGCTGTCGCGAGGTGTGACGTGGGCCGAACTGTCCAAGGAAACGCCGGATCAAATTCGCGACAAGGGAGGCTTTCCGCAGGGTTTTTTGCCGTTGCCGCATGCGAACCACCCCGAGGGCGGCATGGTGTTTCCCA
>PLZC01000329.1 GCA_003151985.1 Acidobacteriaceae bacterium | reverse complement strand
AGCCCATGTTGCGGGCTTCGCGGCGTGCCTCGCCGGCCAGCCGCTCCACAAGCGCCGATCCGGCGGGCTCGCCCTTCTCGTCTCCTTCGTAGAGTTTGGCCTCAATGGACTTGGCAACCACCCTGAGCTGCTCGCGGGCGGCGGGGCGNNTTTTGAGCCAGGCGGCGAGCTTGCCGGCGGTGGTGGTTTTGCCGCTGCCCTGCAGGCGGGCCATCAAAATCACAGTCGGCGGCTGCGAGGCGAATTTGAACCGTGCTGTGTCTTTGCCAAGCAACGTAATCAACTCGTCGCGGACGATCTTGATGACCTGTTCCGATGGCGAGAGGGCGGTCAAAACCTCTGTTCCGATGGCTTTTACGCGGATATGTTCGACCAGGTCTCGGGCCACGTTCAGGTTTACGTCGGCTTCAAGCAGGGCCACGCGGATTTCGCGCAAGGCTTCAGTGATGTTTTCTTCAGTGAGCGTGCCCTGCCCACGGAGATTCTTGAAGGCGCGTTGGAGTTTATCTGTAAGGTTTTCAAACATAGGTCAAGTTCAAGTGTATCGCGGCGCCTGCGGGGGACAGGATTCGTGGTTTAGCAATCCCTCCGCAGAAGAAAGCAACCGCAGGTCCTTCGACTCCCCGTTCGCTTCGCTCAGGGTCACTCAGGATGACAGGCTCAAAGGTAGCCCTACTCCGCCGGCGCAATCAGGTATTGCTCCAGCTTTCCGTCGGGGTAGGTGTAGGTGGTCAGCACGAGGCGCTTTCCGGGGTAAGCAATTTGGAAGGCGCGATAAGTCATGCCGCCGCGCAGTTGATCGCCGGACTGGTGGAAGCTGATCGGCTCGCCCAGCGGCCCTAGACTGTCGCGAAAGTCGGCCAGCGCCTCGTCGGTAAAGTAATCGCTGAGATTGGGCGCCAGCAGGGTGCGATCGATGCGGCCCTGTTGCAAGTCGTGGAAGATTGCCAGCGCCTGCTTCTCGGCGGCGGTGCCTGCGGATGTCCCGATCAGGACCAGGGCGGTTAGGCGGGCGATGGTGGAGGCCGCGCCGACCGCGTCCTGGTTGGTGAGCACAGCCACGGCAACGCCATCGTCCACCAGCACTTCGTTATCGGAGACAAAGCCGGAAACTTCACCGCTGTGTTCAATGGACCGATGGCCGTCGCGTTCTCTTACGTCCACGCCGAGGCCGTACTGCGTGCCTTTGCCATCCTTCAGTTTCACTTCGGTAAACATCAGCTTGTAGCTCTCGGGCTTGAGGATGGACTGGGCGATCAGGCTCTCGTCCCACAAGGCCAGGTCGTGGGCGGTCATGGCCAGCTCGCCGGCGGCAAACATCCAGCCGCGGCCCTCTTTCGGAGCTACGCGCAAGGGGCCAAGGGCGTGGCGATAGTAAGCGGTGGCATCGGCCTGGGTCAGCTTGGCTTCGTCGGAGTTCCACACCGACTTCATCTCCAGCGGCTGGAAGATCCGGCGGGTGAGCAGGTCCATCAACGGCTGGCCGGTAACCTGCTCCACGATGCGGCCGGCGATCACGAAGTTGGTATTCGAATACTGCCACTGGGTGCCGGGCTCAAAATCCAAAGCCTTTTTGCCCCAGGTGTCGAGGATCTGCTGGGCGCTCTCGGCCTTGAGCATGGGCGTCATCACATAGTCCTCGGGCCAGTAGTCCTGGTAGCCGGAGGTGTGGGAGAGGGTTTGCCTGATGGTGACCTCGTTGCCGCGGGTCAGGCCTGGCACGTACTTGCCCACCGCGTCGTCGATCGAGAGCTTGCCGTCTTCCTGCAGCAAAAGGATGGCCGCGGCGGTGAATTGCTTGGAGATGGAGCCGATCGAGTAGCGCATCTCCGGCGTTGCGGCGATGGGCGATTCAAGCCGCGCCTTGCCGTAGGCCTGGGTATAGACCAGCTTGCCGCCCTTCACCACTGCCACCGAGGCCGAAGGAACCCCGGTTTGTTCGAGTACTTGGCCGGCAATGCGGTCGACACGCTGGCGAAGAGCTGGATCGATGGTATTCACGGTCTGGGCGAGCGCGGCTGTTGCCTGCAATGTGGCTGCCGAAAGTGCGAAGGCCAGGAAGATTCGTATCTGTTTCATCGACCGCTATCTCCTTGTTGCATCAATGGGGTCTCTCGCATCAAGGTATCAGTCCGGCCTTCCGTGCTGTAGGCTGATGACTGGCGACGGCCTAAAGCCCGCTGGAGAGACCCATGGACAGGTTGATCGAAGGCCACAAGCGGTTCCTGGCCGAGGTGTTTCCCGGCAAACGGAAACAGTTTCGCCTGTTGGCGGAGATGCACGCGCCGGAGTGGCTTTTCATCACCTGTTCGGACTCCCGTGTCCTGCCGGACATGTTTCTGGGCACCGGACCGGGGGACCTGTTCATCACGCGCAACGCGGGCAACGTGGTGCCGATCACCGGTCAGGATGTGGACGGCGTTACGGCGACCATCGAATACGCGGTGGAAATATTGAAGGTGAAGGAGGCCATCCTCTGCGGCCACTCAGACTGCGGGGCGCTAAAAGCGGCTCTGAACCCCGATGGCCTGGAAGACATGCCCAAGGCGCGACGCTGGCTCAGTCATACTGAAGCGGCCTTTTTCCATCGTCAACCGCTCGATCCAGCCGACGGCGAAGGCGCGGAATTGGCCTCGCTGATTCGCGGCAACGTGGTGGCTCAACTGCTCAATCTGCGGGTGCAACCTTGCGTGCAAAAGGCCCAGGCAGCGGGCCGGCTCACCGTGCGCGGCTGGTACTACGACATCCTGAGCGGGCGAATTGAGCAGTACGACGAGGGAATCCGGCGGTTTTTGCAGCTGGTGAGGTAACGGAACGCTTGCCCGGTCCAAGGGAATATAAGGCCCCGAAGCCTCACCAGGTTTTTAGCTATTTTCCGCTATCGCGAGCAGCTTTGACAAAATCGTGCGACTCCTGAATGTGAGCTGCCTGTCGGGTTAAAAGCTCGCGCACCGGATGGGGAAGATACTTTGCCAAAGCCTCGGCGTAGACCTTTTTAGCCGCATCCTCACCTTCCTCCGCCGTGGCAAGAATGGTGTGATCTCCGCCTCCGAGCTGCGCTTTCAGTTCACCCCACACGCGATTCACCTTCCCCCCGACAGTGCCGCCCTCTTTGATATCGTGCACGCCCTCCTGATGGAGAACTGTTTCAAGGTCGCCTCGAAACTCCGCCCGGCGCAGGCTTTCCTCTAGAAACCAACGTTTCAGGGACTCTTCCTTGAGCTCCTCGCCGATTTTTTGAAAGCCTTGCTGGCTGTCAATAAGAACGTCAATGATGGAACGTAGAGTGGATTCTTCCAGCTTCAAGTCTTTCGATGGTTGTGACATGGTGTTCCTCTCTGGAGCGGCGCCGGTTGCAGGCTATGTTTGATGGTTAAAAACATTGCGTTGGGCAGGGTCCGGTGACTGCCATTGCGATTCTCCTTCGTCACCGGCGAGCCAGGGAAATCGCGAAAACCCAGCGCCCCTGCCCTCAGGATGGAACGCACAGACCGCGAAGCGGAACCGGCACGTCCCTTGCTATATAGAGGCTTTGCAAAGTTGCGCGGTTGCATTTGATACAAAACCGGTCCGCCATTGACAGCAAGATTCTGGTGCAATGAAGAGAGGTCTGTATTAAACTAGTTTGTAAACTGGTTTGTTCAAGGTGGACTTTATGGCAATCCAAGACTCCGCTTATACCGAAATTGGCGCCTTTGACGCCAAAACCAGGCTCTCCGAGATCCTGCGCAAGGTAGATCAGGGAGAGCGGTTCACAATCACTGTGCGTGGACGTCCCGTAGCGAACCTGGTGCCGGTGGCGCCGGACCGCTCGGCAGAGAAGGCGGCTGCGGCCGTCGAGGCACTGCTTCGCTTCCCCCGGATTGAGGGCATTTCCGGCGATACGGTTTTGGGGTGGATTCGCGAGGGAAGAAAGTAAAGGCGGGGCATGGAACTGGTTCTTGATGCGTCGGCAACTCTCGCCTGGCTTGTGAACCGCGTCGATAAAGCAGAATCCCAATTGGCCGATGAGGTGTTGCGGCACATTCAAAAGCAGGCCGCAATCGTGCCCGCTGTATGGTTCCCTGAGGTTGCCAATGGCGTGTTGATGGCCGAACGCAGGGGCGGTGTGGGAAGTGCGAAGTCGGCGGCGTTCATGGGGCTGGTCAATTCGTTGCCGATTGAGGAGGACGCGATACGGCCGTCGGCGGTGCAGGCGACGGTTTTATTGCTGGCCCGCGCCTACGACCTTGCGGGGTATGACGCGACTTATCTGGAGCTTGTGCTGCGGACCGGCAGAGTCCTGGCCACATTTGACGGGCACTTGGCCGATGCTGTGCGCAAAGCCGGCGGGCAGGTATTTGGCGATCCGGTGTAAGGTGATTGTCGAGGGAAAGATCGGGAATGGCAATGAATGATCCTGAAACCAACATGCATGTCTTGGATGCCGCGTACAGGCCGTTTCCAACATTTGAAAAGTGGGCGTCGCAAACGTCCGTCGATAGCGTCCGTTGGGATCGCTACAATGCGTCGCTCAGAAACCGGTCTGAGCTTGCCCCTGAAACTCTGAGCCGAGCGCGCGAGATTGCCAAGCGCGCTGCTGCTCTGGATACGGGCGCAATCGAGGGCCTGTACGAGGTGGATCGCGGTTTTACCTACACCGTCGCATTTGAAACCGCGGCATGGGAGGTCGAACTATCCAAGAAGGGAGAGAATGTTCGCTCATTATTCGAGGCGCAGTTACACGCTTACGACTACGTGCTCGATCTCGCCACGAAGGCCGAACCTATCTCCGAGGCGGCCATTCGCGTATTGCACGAGGAAGTCTGCCGGGCTCAGTCAACATATCGCGTCATGACCGCGATTGGACCGCAAGAGCAGACTCTTACCAAGGGAAGATATAAGGCGCTGTCAAATCACGTTCGGACCAGAGACGGGGTGGACCACTCCTACGCGCCAGTGGACGTAACCCCGGCAGAGATGGCCCGGCTCGTTGCCGAAATGCGCAGTGATTCATTTCTGGCGGCGCATCCCGTGCTTCAAGCCGCGTACGCACACTACGGTTTGGTTGTCATTCATCCGTTTGCGGATGGAAACGGCCGCGTGGCCCGCGCGCTGGCGTCTGCCTTCACCTATCGGGCGATTTCGATGCCCATTGTGATTCTGTCTGAACACAAGGAGGCTTATCTCGATGCCTTGGAGAGCGCCGACAAAGGAGAGTATCAGGTATTTGTGGACTTCATGGCGGCCCGGTCATTCGATACCATCACGATGGTGGCGGAAGCCACGAAGGGTGAGCTTTCAAGCCAAAATGCCGACAATGCCTAAAGCCCTTTGAAAGGGAGTGACCATCCTCGGCAGCCGATCTTGCGGAAGTGGCGGAAATCGGCCGTGGCATTTCGTAAATGGGGCTTTCTCAGTGCATGCCCGGCGGCGGGGCCGAGTTCTTCGCCGGCTTCTTGAACATCCACGAAGCGGCAGCGCAAAAGAACGCCAGCAGCGCCACCCAGCGGAAAACATCCACATAAGCCTTGAGTGCGGCCTGCCGTTCCATCATGCCGTAGATCAGCCCGAAGGAACCGGGGCGGGCGGCGGCGGGGCCGATCCGGTGGCTCAGGTAGCCTGCGATCTGCGCGGACTTCTGCTGCACGGCCAAGGTGGAAGAGGTGAGGTTGGCGCCGATTGCGGTCTGATGGAAGGCAGCCCGGCGAATGAGAGCCGTTGTGGCCATCGCAATCCCGATCGACCCGCCAATGTTGCGCAGCATGTTGAAGAGCCCCGTGGCGTTGCCCATCTCCTCGCGAGGGATGGTGGAGGTGGCCATGGTGGCCAGCGGCACAAAGACAAAGCTCAACGCAAAGCCCGTCACGGTGATGGGAATCAGCAGCGTGTAGGGGCCGATGTCCAGGTTCACCGTGCCGAAGATGAAGGAGCAGATGCCAAAACCCACAAACCCCGCGCAGAGCAGCTTGCGCTGGTCGATGCGGGAGCCCAGAACGCCGATCACCGGCGAGCCGATGAACGATCCGATGCCACGCGGCCCGACCACCAGTCCCGCGGAGAAGGCCGTGTACCCAAGGACTTCCTGGTAGTAGAGCGGCAGGATGGCAATCGTGATGTAAATACACATGCCCAACATGGCGATAAGGATGCAGCCGGTGCGGAAATTGCGGTCTTTGAGCACGTGCAGGTCGAGCAGCCCGTTGGGATGCGTCCAGGAGTGCCAGACCCAGAGGACCAGCGAAACCACCAGCGCCGTAACCGTCCAGCGGACCCAGTTTGCGCCGAACCAGTCGTCTTCCTGGCCCTTGTCGAGGACGATTTGCAGGCTGCCGGTCCAGACCATCAGGAGGCCGAAGCCGATGTTGTCAAACGGGCCGACTTTGGCGTTCTTGATGTAGGGCGGGTCGTGGACGAATCGGGTGACCATGACGAACGCCAGAATGCCGACGGGAATGTTGATGTAGAAGGCGTAGCGCCAACTGAAGGTGTCCGTGAGCCAGCCGCCCAGCGTTGGCCCGATCACGGGCGCCACCACGATGCCCAGACCGTAAGCGGCCATGGACATGGAGCGCTTGGCGACGGGAAAACTCTCCAGCAGAATGGATTGCGACAAGGGCTGCAACGCGCCGCCGCCCGCACCTTGCATGACGCGCGCCAGCAGGATAACGCCCAGCGACGGGGCCGCTCCGCAGAAAAACGAGGCGACTGTGAAGATTGTGATGCAGATGAGCAGGAAGCGCTTGCGGCCAAAGCGGCGGGCAAACCAGTTCGAGGCCGGCAGAATCACGGCATTGGCTACCAGGTAGCTGGTCAATACCCAGGTGGCCTCAGAGTTCGACGCCGAAAGGCTTCCGGCGATGTAGGGCAGCGCCACCGAGGCGATGGCAGTATCCAGCACCTCCATAAAAGTGGGGAGCATCACCGAGAAGGTCACCAGCCACGGATTCACCCCCTGGGTAAGCGGATAGCGGACTTGGGCTGCGGCGGTCGTCATTGAGGGGAGCTTTTTTGAGGGTAAACGATTGAGGTGTTTGCCGCCAGTGACCAAGGGCGCGACGGGTTCATGCTGCGTTCCGCGCTCTCGATAATAACGTCAGGGTCTTCCTGAAGCCTCCATGGAGACCGATCCCGCCCAACGCAAACAGCATGGGAAAGCACTCGATGGTATAGCGCGCCTCGGGCGCCTCGACGGTGAGCAACATCGCGCTGCGCATCACAAAGTAAGCCAGCATCCACCCCCAGAAACGCGGGCGCACGCACAGGCCTGCAACCCCAAGCAACAAGTAAAGCGCGTTCAGAGAGGCGTAGGCCCAACTGAAACGTGTCTCCACGTTGTGATGCGCGTAGACCCACCAGTCCAGATCGATGGGCAGGTTCTCCACCCTGGGACGAAGCCACATATCCGCCACCCGGCCCAGGGGCAGCCACAAATAATAGCGCAAAGGGTTCGCCGCGATGCGATCCGCGGCCAGCCGCTCAAAGCGTGCATCGGTTTCGGGGGTAAGCGCAAGGTTGTCGTTGTAGTCGGCGGCCAGCTTGGCGGTTTCGGCGTACTGCCCCGGAGAGTCGAAGGCCCGGCTGGGCAGCTTGGCAATGTCCAGCGCCTCACCGTCCATGGCCCAATAAATCTCGGCGGTTGATACAAAGTCCAGGCTCCAGGTCTTTACCCAACGCTGCCAGCCAAGGTTGGGATTCTCCCCGGGATCGGTAGCGTAGCGCGGCGCCAGCGGCTGAAAGACATGAAAGGCCCGCCAGTTGCGCCACGTCCACGCGGCAAAGGGAGTGATCGCCAGCAGCAAGCAAACCACCACTATCCGCGCCACATTCCGGCATTCAATCTGCGCGCCGGCACTCCTCCTCGGAACCAACAGCAGCCCCGGGGCAAGCGCCACGGCAACCAGCGCGCCATCCGGCCGCAGCAGCGCCGCGTAAGTCACCGCGAAAGTGAACCACAGCGCACTCCCCCACCCCGACCGCTCGCAAAAACGCGACGCCGACCACAGCGCGAGTGCAATCACAAAAAGCGTAAGCGCCTCAGTCAGGGGTTCTGCCGCATAGGAAGCCGTGAACGGGCAAAGCGCTGCCAGCCACAGCGTGCAATGCGCGGCGCCTGCTTTGAGGGGAAGCGGCGCAACCCGCCTTGCAAAGTCGGCCAGCAGCAGGCAGCCCGCCAGTTCCAGCGCAATCTGCGCCCAGCACGCAGAGGCGTAGTTTTCCATCCCGAAGACGCGGAAGCAGAACACTAGAAACAGCGGATAGCCGGGCAGCCGGATGAGCGTGGGATTCAACTGGCCGCCGGCCCCTGTGAAAGCGTAGCGGCCGTGCAGGAGCAGGTTCTTGGCCAAGCCGCCGTAGATCGACGCATCGACTTCGACCTGAAAAAAGCTCCTCAGCATCCACAGGCGTAGCGCCAGGCCCGCCGCGAGAGCCGGCGCGATCGAGAGGGCCGCGCGCAGCCCGACGTCAAATGAGCCCTTCGATTGACTCAGGTGGTCAGCTTCCATACGATTCGTACAGTACAGCTTAGACCGTCGCAGCGGTTTTCGCTTACGGGTAAGAGAAAACCAGCCATGCCGGACCGCCAGATATTTTTCGACCCGCAACGCAAGCGATGGAAGCGGCTGCGCCGCATATTCGATGTGACGGCCGTGATTTCCACGCTGGTTTTGGCTGGTTTCATATTTAACGTATTGCGCAATCAGCATCTGCCTGAATTGCTTCTGCCCTCCCTCAAGCACAACTACAAAGCCTTGCGCGACCGTCCTGTGCCTCCACGCGGCGCCAAGACCCAGCACCTCGCCCGGCGCAAGACCGATCGCAAGCCCTCCGATATCCCGTTTAACACCGGCGAAGGTTTGCGCGCGGCCTACTATGCCCCGGACGACGCAGCCAGCTACTCCTCCTTCAAGGAGCATGTGCACCAAATCGACATGTTGTTCCCTGAGTGGCTGCACGTCAACGCGCCATCGGGAACGCTGCTGGCAATGACCAGCGACAACCGCGAGTACCCGGTTGTAGACGGCGCCACGGTACACGACCCCGACGAGTTGAACAAGATCAAGCGGGTCATTCAAGCGGCCCGGGAAGACACCCAGATTTTCCCCCACCTCACAAGCTATAACCCACACACGCAGAGTTTCGATTCCAGCATCGGAAGCGTGCTCACCGACGTCGACAAGCGCGCCGCGCTGCGCCGGCAGATTGTTCGTTTCCTCACCGCGTTCAAGAATCCCAAGGGCGAATGGCTTTACCCCGGGCTCTCTCTGGACATCGAAAACCTGCCCGACAATGCGGACCAGGCCTACCTCAGCTTCATCCAGGAACTCTATGCGGACATGCATCCGCTCAACTTGCGCCTTTATGTCAATACAGCAGTCTCCGACGAAGACGCCGATCTCAAGCTGATTGCCGCCAACTCCGATGGTATTCTGCTGATGAACTACGACGAGCACGAGGTGGACAGTCTGCCCGGCCCCATCGCCAGCCAGGAGTGGTTCGTTGCCAACCTGACTCGCGTACTCAAAACGGTCCCCAAAGAAAAGCTGATCTGCGCCCTGGGCAACTACGGCTACGACTGGACCCTCTCGATCCCCGATCCCAAAAGCCGCAAGCGTCCAAAACCTAAAGTGCTCAATACCGATGTGTTGCCCGTCTCCGATGCCTGGCAGCGCGCCTCCGACTCCGATGCCGACCTCGACCTCGATTACAACTCGCTCAATCCGCACTTTGAATACATCGACGAAGACAACAATCAGCGCCATGTCGTCTGGTTTCTCGATGGTGTCACCCTGCTGAACGAGTTGCGCGCCGCGCGATCACTGGGCTTGCAGACATTCGCGCTGTGGCGCCTAGGCTCCGAAGACAGTTCGCTCTGGAACATCTGGGATAAGCCGAGTTCGGCGGAATCGCTGCTGGATTTGGCCACCGTGCAGCCCGGCCACGATGTGGATACCGAAGGCGACGGAGACATCCTGCGCGTAACCGGCTTGCCCCAGCCCGGCAAACGCACTGTTACCATCGACACCGACGAGCCCGACCCGCGGCTAAAGCTCATTGTCGATGAGCATATGGACGTCTATCCCCGCACCTTCATCGTGGAGCAGTATGGTTACCACCCAATCCAGGTTGCCCTTACTTTCGACGATGGCCCCGACCCCAAATGGACGCCCAGGATTCTGGACATCCTGAAGAGGAAGGGCGTTACGGGAGCGTTTATGATGATCGGCGCCGAGGCTCAGGAGAATGTGGGCCTCATGCAGCGCGTGGTGCGCGAAGGCAACGAGATCGGCAACCACACCTACTCCCACCCCGACATCAGCGAAATTTCGCCGCAGCAACTGGACCTGGAGCTCAAGCTCACCGAGCGCCTGTTTGCCAGCAAACTGGGCGTGCAGCCGCTTTATTTCCGCCCGCCCTACTCCATTGACCAGGAGCCGGACACCGACGACCAGGCCGCTCCCGTCGAGCGCATTCAGCAGGCCGGCTACACCATCATCGGCGACAAGATCGACACCGACGACTGGAACGAGCACCCCCGCAAGACTCCCCAGGAGATCTCGCAAACCGTGCTTTACTGGCTAGACCGCATGAAGACCCAGCCACAGTTCCGCGGCTCCATCATTCTGCTGCACGACGGTGGCGGTGATCGCTCCGCAACCGTGGCTGCGCTGCCCGTGCTCATTGACACTCTGCGCACCCATGGCTACACCATCGTCCCGGTCTCCACGCTGATGGGCAAGACCACCGCGGAAGTGATGCCCAAGCTCACAGTTCCCCAGTACCTGCGCGCCCTGCCCGATTCCATTGCCTTCTCCGGCCTGTCCTTTGTCGGCCACTTCATCGTCCTCGTCTTCTTCGTGGGCGACATCCTGATGAGCGCGCGCCTGATCATCGTCGGCGTCTTCGCCATCATTGACCGCCTCCTTCGCCCTCACGGGCAGGCCTCGCCGGGCTATACCCCCCGCGTTGCCGTGCTCATTCCTGCCTTCAACGAGGAGAAAGTCATCGTCCGCACCGTCCGCTCGGTGCTCAACTCCGACTACGCCAACCTGCACATCATCGTCATAGACGACGGATCGAGCGACAGCACGGCCGAAGTGGCGCGCGAGGCCTATGCCGCGGAGATCCGCGCGGGCCGCGTCAAGGTGCTCGTCAAGCCCAACGGAGGCAAGGCCGCCGCGCTCAACTACGCCCTCGACCGCATGGAAGAAGAGATCTACGTGGGCATAGACGCCGACACCGTCATCGCTTCCGACGCCATCTCCAAGCTCATTCCCCACTTTGAAGACCCGCTCATCGGCGCCGTGGCCGGCAACGCCAAAGTCGGCAACCGGGTCAACCTGTGGACACGTTGGCAGGCCCTGGAATACATCACCAGTCAGAACTTCGAGCGCCGTGCCCTCGATCTATTCAACGTTGTCACCGTGGTCCCCGGAGCCATCGGCGCCTGGCGCACCGCCCCGGTCAAGGCCGTCGGCGGCTATCCCATCAACACCGTGGCCGAAGATGCCGACCTCACCATGGCCTTGCTTGAACTGCGCCTCAAGGTGGTCTACGAAGACCGTTCCCTGGCCTTTACCGAGGCGCCCATCGACGCCAAGGGGCTCATGCGCCAGCGTTTCCGCTGGTCCTTTGGAATCTTGCAGGCCATCTGGAAGCACCGGCTGGCTTTTGTTCGCAACAAGGCCATGGGCCTGTTCGCGCTGCCGAACATCCTCATCTTCCAAATGCTGTTGCCGCTGGTTTCGCCGTTTATCGACATCATGTTCCTAGCCGGCATCGTGCACTACTTCCTCGACCGCCACTACCACCCTGAAGCTGCCTCCGCCGCCAGCTTTGAGAAGCTACTGGCCTACTTCGGCGCCTTCCTGCTTATCGACTTCATCACCTCGTCGGTAGCCTTCTCGCTCGAGCGCCGCCACCCCGCCAACAAGGGCGACGGCTGGCTTCTCTTCCACATCTGGCTGCAGCGCTTCGCCTACCGCCAGGTCTTCTCCATCGTCCTGTTCAAAACGCTGAAGCGCGCCATCGACGGCAAGCCCTTCAACTGGGAAAAGCTCGAGCGCACCGCCAAAATGAGCAAGGCCACCGACGCATTGACGGCGACGCGGTAAGGGCGACGGGTGAACGGCGACGCGGTAAATCCATGAGGCGGGTGCCCCACATCTGGCCAGCCATAAAACTTGGGTGCCCCATGTCTCGGTTTTGAGACATGGGAGACCACAGACCTCAATGGGCCGCTCTTCGTTCTCCTGACAGTCCTCTCCCATGTAGGATGTTGTCACGGCGAAGGGGCTGGTTCGTTATCAGCAGTGCGGCGTATTTCACTTCCTCACTTTCAGTTGCTTTCGCAAATGCCGAAAGGGTGCGCCACCCGGGTCTACCCGCTTCAAGTTGTGCGATGATAGCTGTCCTGTAATCCTTGCGGCCTTCCGGGAGGAGAGTTCATGGTTGCCTTCGCAATAGTTCCAGAACGCACAGCGCTTGTGAACGTTGATATGCAGAACTGCTTCGTGCACGGTTCTCCAATCTCGGCACCAGATGGATTGATCGTGCTGGGGCGGATTAACCGGTTGGCCGCGACATGTCGTGCCGCGGGCATTCTTGTCATTCATACCAGCCATGTGCTCCGGTCGGACGGTTCGAATATGGGTGTCCTTAGCGAGATCGCCCCAATCGTCAAGCAAGGCATGATCAACAAGGGTTCGGAGTCGGCGGCGCTGCACAAGGGGCTGGACGTAGACCCGCGGGACATTCTCCTCGAAAAGCCGCGTTTCGGCGCCTTTCACGGCACGGATCTCGAACTGATCCTCCGCTCACGCGGCATCGACACGATCATCGTCACGGGCATCGCGACCAACGTTTGTTGCGAAACAACTGCGCGCGAGGCCACGGTCCGCGATTTTCGCGTGTTTTTCCTAAGCGACGGCACTGCAACCTTTGATATTGGTGATGTCTCGGCGGCTGAACTACAAAGAGCCACTTGCGCCACCCTCGCACTAGTGTTTGCTCAAGTGCTAACGGTCGATGAAATGATCAGAAAAATCTCCGGCACCGCCCGATCCGCAGGGGCCCTGGCGGAAGACTCTGTGAGAGCTTGAGCATTTCACTTGCTATCAGGCAAACTCGGTCCTGCGGATAATTTCATCTTGCAGTGCGCGATCCAGTTCAACAAAATAAGCGCTGTAGCCCGCTACCCGCACCACGAGGCTGCGGAATTCGGCCGGGTGCCCCATCCTTGCGTTTTTTCTACGCAAGGGTGGGATACCTCAAAGCTTCACCCCGCCACTTTCCCCTCTTCCCATTTGCAGATTATTACGGCCACCTGGCGCACACTATCGATAGAGTGTCCAAGATGACCAAAACACCCGCGAAAAAACTCACTTTGGCCGAAGCCATCTCAGCCCCCACGACCTCATCGTCGCCAAAAAAACAAAATCTCGCGAAATTTCCACTTTCCCAAGCCCGTTAGTGTTTATAAGTTACATGTCATGAATAAGTTGCAAATTCTACATACTAACTGATCAGTAAACAAAACCGCCAGATTTGACGAGTTTTAAGCCCAAAAAGTAGCTTTTCGCCCTGATTCCCGAAGATTTTTGCCGGGAATTGAAGATTCTGCTGAACATTTTGCGGACCCTACAATCACACTATGAGGCCGCTTCTGAAATGAACCCGCCGCGCGTATTGTTCCTCGGCCGAACCACGCTCGACGTTCTCTACTGGCTCGACAAACTGCCGGAGGAGGACACCAAGACCTATGCGCGTGAGTTGCGAGCCGCTGCGGGAGGCCCTGCGCTCAACGCCGCCATCACGCAATCGCTGCTCGGCGGCGAGGCCATGCTGGTCAGCGCAGTCGGCGGAGGTCCATGGGCCGCTCAAGTCCGCGCTGAGTTGGAAGATCACGGCGTCGCCCTTCTCGACATCGCCGCGGGTACAACTTACGAAACGCCGCTGTGCATAGTCCTGGTGAACGCGGCCAACAGCACTCGCACCATCGTGAATCCGCCTATTTCGACTGTACCCTTGCCTCCGCTGGCTGCCGCGTGGGAAACGGCGGTCCCAAAGGCCTGGGGTGCAGTCCCGCCGGTGGTTTTGACGGATGGGTTCTTTCTACCCGAGACCCTGCCGCTTCTGTCTGCCTGCCGCGCGGCGGGCGCAGCAATTTGCCTTGACGGCGGCAGCTGGAAGCCTGGGACCAATGAACTTGTTCCCCTGCTTTCCGTCGCCATCTGTAGCGAACGCTTCACGGTGCCCGGCCACCCGCCCGGACCGGACGCAATCTTTGCCTTCTTTGCCGCGCAAGGCGTTTATTATGTAGCTGTTACGCGGGGCGCAAGATCGATCCTGGCTTCGGACCGCTGCCGCCGCTTCGAAATCGAAGTAGCCCGGATTGCCGCAAAGGACACGCTCGGCGCGGGCGATGTGCTGCACGGTGCTTTCTGTCACTACTTTGCCATCGAGCCTGACTTCGCGCCGGCGCTGCGCAAGGCTTCCGCAATTGCAACGCAGTCCTGCCTGAGTCTTGGCCTGAAGGAATGGGCCAAGAACAAGTAACTAAGCTGCGGCAATGTGATTGATCAAGTCCGATTGCTCGGCTTTGCTCGCGGCTCCGATGGTGAATGCGTCCAGCAACCCCAGCGAAAGGGCATAGTGGATGGCTTCCTTCTTGCGGTTGCCCAGTTCACCCTGGCCAAGAATCTTCATGCCGATGATTCCCTTCCCGGCCGCGCGCATCTGCTTGATGACGCCTATCACTGTCTCCGGGTCGGCATCCATATACGCGCCCACGGGATTGATGCGGACCAGGTCCACCTCAACCCACGGCGAAGCGGCCGCCGCACGCAATGCTTGAATCGAGTGGCAACTTACGCCGTGCGCGCGAATGATGCCCTTCTCCTTGGCTTCGGAAAGCACGTCCATCACGCCACGATAGCGAGTGGTCCAGTCGGCTTCCGTAACGCAATGAACCAGGCACACATCGATGTATTCCGTGCCCAACTCGCGGCGATAGCGGTCCAGATCGGCGCGGACGCCCTTGGGGTCGCGGTTGCCCGTCTTTGTCAGGACGGTAACCTTGTCGCGAGGCACATGCTTCAGGGCCGAGGCCACATACGGATGGCTCCCATACCCATCGGCGGAATCGAAAAACCGCAAGCCATTGTCATAGCCCTGGAGCAGCAGCGCGGTGAGCGCCTCCATGCCCAGGGCGGTCTGGTCGGAGCGGTGTCCAAATCCGTGCGTGCCGGTGCCCATGGCCAGGCGGCTGGTCTTTATGCCGGTCGAGCCAAGCATGACGGTGTCGTGGGCGTTGAATTTCTGGGGAAGCGGCAGCAGTTCCGCGGCAAATGCGACGCCCTGGTTTGCCAGCGTTGAACCAACCCACACGGCGCCAAGGCCGCGCGCTGCGTTGACGAGGAAATCTCTGCGTTTCATCGTTCCTCCGGGGGGATGAGGATCCGAACTAGTTTGCAGTTTACCTCTGATCCGTCCGTTCCGCCAGAGGGAGCCGCCGGGCTCGTTTCCTATACTGGATAGAAGCAGATGACAGCCAACGCAAAATCCGGCCCGCACCGCCGTATCGTTCTCACGGGCTTCATGGGCTCCGGCAAAACCACGGTCGGCCCCTTGGTTGCGGCCCGCCTTGGCTGGAAATTCCTGGATGTGGACGACGTGATTGAGGCGGAGGCCGGCGCAACCATCGCCGAGTTATTCGCCAGCCATGGTGAGACCGCTTTCCGCGAACGGGAGCACACGACCGTTGCTCGGGTGGCCTCCGGCGATGCGCTGGTCCTCGCCTTGGGGGGCGGCGCCATCGAGCGCCCGGAAACCCGCGACCTGCTGCTGAACCTTCCTGGGACGCTCGTAGTTCATCTGGAAGTGGAACTTGCCACTACGCTTGCGCGCTGCCGCGGCACCGAGCGAGTACGGCCAATCCTTGCGGATCAGGCCAACCTGGTCAGCCGCTATCAGAAGCGGCTTCCGCTCTATCGCATGGCGCATGTCTCGATTCCGGTGGACGCCCTGACCCCGGAGCAAGCCGTGGAAGCGATACTGGTTGCCGCAGGGCTCAACTGACCACCCCGGTCAGAAAATGTTGCCGCGGAAGAGATAAACCAGCTCGATGAGCAGAATCAAGACAACCGTAACCTCCAGAAAGAAGGCGCGGCTCTGGTTGAACTGGTCCACCATGTAGCGATAGAGTTCCTCTGCTGTCTTCAACTTCTGCACCACCAGGTTCTTGTAATCCGGGACGCCCACCTTGGCCGCCGCCACCCTGTAGAGCCGGGCCGCGAACATATCGCTGAGGAACTTGATCGCGTTGTCGGCGTGTTCGGTCAGTTCACCCACTTCGAGCAGCACTGTGTGCAGGTTGGTGGCCGACTTGGCCAGCCGCCAGCGCGCGAATCGCCCGGTCTTTTGCGCCAGTGAGTCGTAAACGCTGTCCAGAATGCCAGTCAGAAGCTCGTCGTAGTGGCGAAACTCAAGCAATTGCGAGTTGGCATACTCCAGGAGCTGAATCGCCGTCTCGGCCCCGGCCGTGCTGTCGTAAAGGAATGCGGCATTCCAGCCAATCACCGTGACGTCGTTTGCGTAGTAGGAGATCTGCGAATGGAGTACCTCAGTGCACTCGCCCTCAGACAACTGAAGCCGGTCGCCGCGAACCACCTGCGCAATCTGCGCTGAGTGGTCCCGGGTGAGTTCTATGGCGGTGGGCGCTCCGGCTGCCTCGCGGACATGGAAAATAAAGTAGTCCTCGCTCAGCCAGCGGGAATACGGCTTGACCATGGCGGTTGGCACCCGTTCCAGCCTTTGCCGGACGATCGGCTCCACGCGCGAGGCAAAATCAACGTCCCATATCCAGCGGCTGGCCAGGTGCACCAGGCCTTGCCAGTCTCCTGAAAAAGGTAGCTGCAAAATCACGCTGACAACGCCGTAGTCGTAGTATTTGATCTCTCCTTCCAGACGCTCGCCGCTGTCGAGGATCAGAGGTTCCAGCGGCCCCACAACCGGCGGCCGCTGATAGCGCACGTAAGCCGGCGCCGAGTGCTTCATGCTCGGCTGTTGCAGGGTGCGGGCGCTGACCGCCTGCTGCAGGAGATCGAGACGCAACTCTTCGCACACATCGAATTGAATCAGCACCAGCACGGAGCCGTGCAGAGAAGCCTGAGCCGGGATTGAAGGAGCCGTGGACACTTTACCTCCGCATGGTACTTCATTCCGGGACGGCCTGGCCGCGGCCATCCCGCTTGCTATCATCATTGCAGGCTTCCGGCTGCACCACGAGCTGGCGATTCCCGCCGAGGTATTCACATCAAAAGATGACAGCCGCTCTCCAACCGGATCTCGCCACCCTCGGTGAAGGTGAACCGCACCCGCCGGTTCACAGTCCGATTCGTGTGCCGCAACCCGGCGCAACGGCCACACTTATCCACGACTGCCGCGAGTTGTTCAAGGTGAAAGTCGTGGCCCTGGTGTTGGTCACAGGCTGGGGAGGCTTTTACCTTGGCTCGATGCAGTCCGGGATTTCCAGCGTGCAGCGAGGGCTGCTGGACACGCTACTCGGAATTGGTCTCGTTTCCGCGGGGGCAGGGGCACTGAACGAGGCCCTGGAACGCAAGACCGACGCGCGCATGATTCGCACTGCGGACCGCCCACTGGCAGCCGGGCGCTTTTCGCTGACTCAGGGCATTTTGGCTGGCCTGGCTGCACTTGCGCTAGGCGGCGTCTGGTTGCTGCTGCATACGAACTTGCTGACAGTGGCGCTGGCGCTGCTCACGGCCT
>PLZC01000119.1 GCA_003151985.1 Acidobacteriaceae bacterium | reverse complement strand
CCAGCGTCTGGTTCGGCCAAGGCGACTTCATGAAAACGGTGAACCTTGCGTTCCGCGCGGCGGACTTTGCGGACACGGACTGTAACACGGCGAATTCTGCTTCCGTCGTCGCCGCGATGCATGGAATGTCCGTGCTGCCAGCAAAGCAAGTAGCTGCATTGAACGACCGGATTCTGGGCGCCACAATGGGTTCTCTCGTGTTAACGCCGCCCGTGGATGAGAGCATATCCGGACTCGCAGGGCGGACGGCTGCAGTCGGTGAGAAGATACTCCTGGACCACGGCGCCAGACTTGAAGGTGACAATCTGGTCATTCCCACTCAACAGCCGAAAACCCTGGAACCGGAGCTATTCTCCCTTCCGGATCTGATGAAATGGTGGAACCCCGATTGGACGCTTGAGCGCGCTGGATTCGGAGGGGCGGGCGGAGGGCTCGCAGGAATTCGTGGCGACACATACCTCGATGGCGACACCATCGCAATCTGGCCGCGCGATGAGGTTCGCGGGGCGGTGTTGCGTCGTGCCGTCGATCTCGGCGTCGCCCCATCACTCACCTTCGATGCAGGTGCCGATGCGGGCCGCACCTGGCATTTGGTCGCCTATGTTGACAACGTTAAGATGCTTGACCAATTCATCGTCGGGGATCCGTCAAGAGAAGGCAACGCATCCAAGCGCCGCTGGGAGCATATCTCGGTGGATCTGACTGCCTACACGAGGCAGTCTGTCGTCATCAGGCTCTACGATTTGGTCCTTGTGCCGAACCACTATGCGGGGAATTCGTATTGGAGGCACCTCGAAATTCAGTGAACTGCTCTTCTACGGGACGGTTGCAGAGCCTTATGTAGAGGGTCCAATGCAGATTGCTCTGCACATCCAGGGATCTCTGAAACACGGTTCGACTCAACTTGTTTGATGAGATCAGTCTCCGTAANNCTGCCTCTTCATGCCGAACAAGCACAACGCCTATCGCCGCCACCACATCCCAAAGATGACGTTTAGAGTGAAGAACTGGGCAGAGAAACATCGCGGCATAAACCGGCGGGGAAAAAGGGAAAGCTCGACTCTCCCTCGATCCATGCAACAAATGCGGGGCGGCTAATCTGATGTTCTCTATATTATGCAAAACTTTTAGCTGATGCGCTCCTATACTCGTGCTTAGTTGCGTAAGTTAGCAATGGTATTGCGTAGTTGACTTCCCATGACTTCTCGCTTGCGCCAGTGGAATGGCTTGGGGTGTTCGTTGGTTTTGGTGACGAGGGACTCAGTGGCGGAACGGAGTTGGTCATTGCTGGCGAAACTGGCTCCGCGCAGTGCTTTGCGGGTCAAGAGCCCAAACCAGATTTCCACCTGATTGAGCCAGCTTGCTTAAGTCGGGGTGAAATGGAACTGAACGCGGCCTTGGTATTTGTCCAGCCAGTCAGCGTTGCGCTTGTGCGTAGAATACTGTCAAGAATCACATGGATATCGTTGTCGGTCGGCAGTTCGGCCAGCACCGCGTCCAGAAAGCGCCGGAAGTCAAGTTATTTATCGATGCGATGCTAAAGCGGATATTGATCGCCGAGGCGAACGATCCGGATGTCATGATCCGTGAAGCTGCCGTGGAATTGAGGATCCTGGTACTTGGGCATGTGACAGGCGACGCAGTGTTCGTTGCTCACCGGGCAAGTCAATGGTTTGCCGGGCTGGGAATTATGCGGGCCGTCGATGGTTGCATGAGTGGCTGCGGCCGAGTGACAGGCAATGCACTTTGCATCGTAAAAGCCGGCTTCTCGGACGAGACGCTCATGCGGATTATGACAGGCTACGCAAGTGATTCGCAGATCGGGCCGGCTCCAGCATCGACTTTTCGATAAACGGTAGGGCTGGAACCGGATGTTGAGCGGGGTAAAGTCTTTCGCGGAAGTCACATCCAAGGGCGCACGATGGCAGGCGCCGCAAAAGTCCACAAGTTGCACCGGGCCGAAGGATCCAGGATCGAGAATTGCATCGGTTCCAGCTTTGAATCGATTAGCCCGCATCGCCTTTGCATGCCGCGCTCCCGGGCCATGGCAAGCCTCGCAGGTAACTCCCGGCGTGGCGCGGTCTGGGTCAAATTGCCGCCGTACCGTCGATGCAGTTGTGTGACAGGCAAAACATCGCTGCACAGCTTTATCGCTTTGCGGTGCCCCGAATGCGCTTTCCAAGTGTTGCGGCGTACCTCGTGGATGTTCAGGCGTAATGTCAAGCCCATTGATCGATGGAAAATAGCTGAGCTGACTCTCGAAGAGTATCCCGAGGTAATTCAGGATGAAGGTTTGACCTTTGACTCCTGCCCCCATTGACCACAGGAGCTGGCCGCTCATCGATTCACCGCCTCCCGAAACGATGTACTTGCTGGAGACGCGTTCACTCGTAATTAGGGTTTGGAATGGCGGTGTGGAGAACGTGAGTGTGGGGTTGGACCGCAGTACTTCACTCTCGGAGGCTCTTGCGGCCGCATGGGCCATTGGGGTCCCCCGCTGCGTCAAGGCTACCTGCTTGTGGCAGGCGGCGCAGGCCGCGGTCCCGACAAACTCTTCACGCGCGTTATCGACCTTGGTTGGCCACCAGCCTTGCCCGCGGAGTCGTTGCGAAGTAAGCTCGGACGCCTCGGTGTGGTCCTGTCTTTGGGCGCTGGCGGGATTCCATTCTGGCAGAGCGGCAACCAGAACCAAGCCGAGAAATATTTTATGCGAGGGTCCAAACATGTGTCTTCCGCTACGGGTCGGCGCCAACAACAAGATTGGAGAAATGAACCGAGTGGTTGCAATCGGGCCACGATGGACCTTAGGGCGAAGCGCGGAATTCCTGAGTCTGACCTCTCTTCGGGTACAAGTGGTGGCTATCCGCTTGTACCCGAGAGGAGGAATCGATCAGAAGCTGAAGTGAAGTCCAAACTGCTCTGAGCGGGGGAGGTTCTGTCCTGTGGAGAATCCGAACGTCCCGCTGGCGAGATCGCTGTCGGGCTGCACGAGATTCACGCGGTTGAAGACATTGAAGACATCTGCACGGAATTCAAGTCCATACCGATCGAAGCTGAATTCCTTGGCAAATTGCGCATTCACGTTGGCCAGTCCGGGGCCGATGTAGGTGTTCCTGCCACCATTTCCTTGTTTGCCAAGAGCCGGCGTTGGGAATGCCGAGGCGGAAGCGATGCCTTTGAGGAAGTCGCTCCGGTTGCCTGTTTTGACTGTCCCCGCAGATGGCTTGTCGGGAACGTCATAGCCATAGCCGTCTGCGTTGAAGTCGCCGCTTCCCGGGTTTAGTCCAATCACATTGCCACTTGCATCGAGAATCGGATTGAACGCCGCGCTGCTATAGATGGTGAAGGGCAGTCCGCTTTGCAGGACGACGATATTAGACATGCGCCATCCCCCTAGCAATGTCTTGCCCAGGCCATTCCTGAAAAGGTCGGGAACCTTGACCATACTGTCCATGGTGAACCTTTTGGAAACGTCGAAGTCCGACAGGCCGTGCTGCGATGAAACGTCGAACGGATTGAAGATTGCCTCGCCGTTGGCTGTCCCATTGTCGTTACTGCTCATCTCGTCGGTTGCTTTGCCCATGGTGTAGATTCCACGCACTTCCCATGAGTGGTTCATTCGCTTGGTTACCATGAATGAGGCGTAGTGGCCATCCGCGATGCCGGTAGTTCTCCCAAAGATAATGGGACCAAAGTTCGCATTCAGGCGAGTCTGCTGACCTCCATGGGCGATCAAATCGCCTGGGAATCGATTGACGTCTGTCTGGATGTAAAGGTCGCGGCTGCGTGATCCATTGTAGTCAGCTTCGACGGTCAGATTGTGGCCCAAGTCCTTTTGGATGCCAAGCATCCAGATTTGAGTACGGGGTTGATCAAGTTGCGATTGCACCCCGGACGTGAGGACTGGGAGACCAACGATTCCGCCGGCAGCATTGGTTTCAAATGTGATGCCCGGAGGAATGGGCCAAATCTGCCCGTCCGTGCTTCCCAGGGAATAGGTAAAGGGATGCGAACTGCTGGTCAGGCTGAATGACGGGTTGGCCCAAGTTGGCGGGTTGGCTCGGGACGGGAACGACCACGAACCGTCGGCGACGTTGTTGTAAAAGAAGCCGTAGCCTCCTCGCACGGCCATTTTCCCGTTGCCAAACACATCCCATCCGAACCCAAGCCTGGGGCCAAAACCCTGCGGCCTGTTCTTGGTAATGTAAGCGGCATTTCCGCCCCGGACGGACATTGCCCCACTGGCTACCTGTGCGGGAAAGTCGCTGCCGGCGCCAGGTGTAAATAGCGGGAATGGCGTATGCGAGTTGTAATAGGTGCCCCAGTGACCAAAATAGTCATACCTGAGGCCGGCATTCAATGTCAGGCGGGAAGTTACTTTCCAGTCATCCTGGACATAAGCCCCTGCGTATACCCAGCGAAGTATCTCGTAGAGATCGTTGGCAAGGGAACTTGTCTTGACGTCCATTCCCGGTCCGTTTTGGGAGAACACGCCATCCTGGGCAAAGTCCATGAGGTTGCCGAATCCAAAGCTGGGTCGAAGAACAGCCGAGGTGAATTTATCATCATCGTGATGGCGATCGAAATCGACCCCCGTGCTGATCGTATGCTTGCCGTGCGTCCAGTTCAGTACATCGTGCCAGTTGAAGTTCTCGTGAACCCAACCGGCTGAACCCCACTGGTTAAAGCCGGAAATGCCGGAGATGTTAACGTTAGGCAGATCCTTGTTGCCGGACGTGCCGGGATTGGAACCAACGGCGCGAACCAATGTCATTCCTGCTTCATTGAGCAGGCTGCTGGAAAATGCGTGCGTCCAGTCAACTTTTGCGTAAACACCCGTGTTTGGGAGAATGACTCTGTAAATCAACCTCGGGTCGTTCTGCAACTGGTCGGAATAGGTTCTGAACCAGTTGAAGAAGATTCGATCCTTTGACTGATGAATATCGTAGTCGGTCCGAATGTGCCATTGATAGGCGTCATGCGTCAGGCTCAGGGGGACAGTAACAGTTCCCGCTGCAACAAGATCTGCCGGGAAGGCAGAAGTTGGGAAGAAGCCTGGATTGCTTGCTTCAACCTGGGCAACCGTCTGCAGGTTTGCAGAGGGATAGGCAGGAGGAGGGGCCTGCTTGAAGAATGTATTGGCAAGACTGTTGGGGAAGTTCTGTTGAACAAACTGAACAAATTGTTGTGACTCGACGGTTGCCACGTCAGTGGTTGCATTTGAGGAGGCAAGCCCGAAAGCTCCGATGAAAAAGAACAGCTTGTTCTTGATGATCGGACCACCGAAAGTGCCGCCGTATTCGTTCCTGCGAAATGCCGGAATGGCGCGGCAACCAACTGCACCTGGCGCGCAGGACTGGAATTCTGTTCGAGCCGTAAGGACGTTGTTGGTGTGATACTCCGACAAGGTTCCGTGAAATTCATTCGTACCCGACTTTGTGAATACCTGCACGTATGCGCCGCTGTAGCGCCCCTTGGCTGCATCAAAGGTTGCACCATTGACGCGAATGGCCTGAATGAAGTCCGGCTCCGGCGAAAGGTTCACAACACCATCGCGGGAGGCGCTGTTGAGGCCCGTCCCGTCTACGTCATATTCGTTGTCTTCCTGGCGCTGGCCGGCAGCGTTGATCTGGTAGCCGGCTTCCTGCTCAAAGCTGTCATTGTTTGCGGAGCCGGAGCCAAGTGCCCCTCCGCTCGGCAGTCCAGATCCCGTAACCCCGGGGGCAAGCTGGATCATGCTCGTGTAGACGTTTCTTCCGATCAGCGGAGCGGAATTGATGGTTTCCTCGGCAATTTCTCTTGAAGTATCGCTCTTGTCCGTCTGGACTGAAGCAACGGCTCCGGATACCTCGACCGATGTGGACTGCGTGGGCAAAGCGAGCGTAAGGTGCAGCGTCTTTGTCTCGTTTGACTCGAGTTGAACCCCTGCCTGTTTCCAGTCCTTGAAACCGGTGGCGGTGACCGTGATGGTATAGACGCCGCCAGGCAGCGCGGGAATTCTGAAATTTCCGTTTCCGTTGCTGATCGCGACGTTCGATATCAGGGTAGCTTCGTTGGTAGCGGTTACTTTCGCATCGACGAGTACCGCTCCGGTTTGATCGACAACGATGCCTGTAAATCCGCTGCTGAATTGAGCGAACGCGCGAGGCGCCGTCACGAGGAACACGAGCAATGCGAGAGCTACAAGAAGAGTTGCTCGTTTGTTTTTGTCTGAATGGATCATCTTGCCTCCTGATTCCAATTTGGCTGAGTTGTTCGCTTTTTCTAGCGTGATTTTGTTGTCCTAATCATGAGCAGCCTCTATGAGAAGTTGCTTCTGTTGTTGCATTTCTTCCGCGCGTTGTTGAGTTTTGAAACGCGCCAGCAATGCCTGACCTTCTGCCGTTTTTCCGTTGCGAAGGTAGAGACGCGCGAGAGAGTACTCCGCAGGGCTATGACGCGGATTGAGCCGCAAGCACTTTTGCAGTGATTGCTCTGCCAGCCTGGGTGCGGTCGGCTTGTAAAGTTCGGAGATCTGATAATAGGAATCCGCATAGTCGGGATTCAGTCGAATCGCCTGCTGCAGCGAACGGATAGCGGCATCTTTCAGGCCAGCCTCATTTGAATTCGTACTTGCCAGCTTTGACAGCAGCGTCCCTCGGAAGTAATACATGTAGTAGTTGTCAGGTGATTGGCGGACGGCGTTCTCGAGGGTCTGTTCCGCTTCAGCAAGCCTTCCGCTGTGGGCTTGCACGACGGCGAGGCTTAGCAGGGCAATGCTATTGTCTTTCTGTATGCCGATAGCCTTGCGCAACGTCTCTTCCGCATCGTTCAGGCGTCCCAGCTTCTCAAGAACGGCTCCTTTCTGAACTGTAAGGCGGTAGGAACCTGGCACGTGGCCAAGTCCGATTTCAGCAGTTTCAAGGGCGAGGGCATCGTTCCCGCGGTCAGCACAGATGGTGCTGAATTCCAGATAGCTATCTTCGCGGTCAGGCTCGATTTGCGACGCTCTCCGCAGAGATTTCATGGCGACAGGGAGATCGCCGCGCTCTTTGGCTACACGAGCGAGATCGAGCAGCAGGTCCTCTGTCGCACGCGAGGCGACCAGGTTCTCCAACGCGCGTTGAGCTTCATCCAGTCGGCCAGTCTTCTCGAGGAGGCCGGCGCGCTTTTCTTCCGTGATCGCCGCCTGTTCCTTATCGGATCGAGCTTTGCTCAACTCCGCGAGTGCCTGCCGGTTTTGGCCGAGCCGGGTGTAGAGATCGGCGGCTTGCTTGTATTGCGAAGATGACTTGCCTGGAGTTCGGTCAAACGCTGAAAGCATTTGCCTGGCGCGCTGCGGATCTCCGATTTGAATTTCGCAATTGGCAAACGAGAGCTCTGCATCCGGGTACTTATTCAAGAGTGGCTCGGCATTTTCCATCAGGAGCAGAGCGGCCTTGCAGTCAGATCGCTTCTCAGCAATCATTCCCAGGAATAGATTGGACACTGGGTACGATTGTCCAGATTGATTTTGAAGGCTCTTGAATTGGTCTTCGGCCTCTGCATAATGTCCAAGACTGAAAAGTGCGATGCCCAGGTTCTGCTTTGCCGGGGCAAAATCGGGATCGACTTTTAAACTCGCGATGAAGTAGTCCCGGGCGGCTTCAAGTTCGCCTCTCATGCTGTAAGCGGCACCGGCAGCATCCAGCAAAGCTTTGTCTCCTGGCGCAATCTCGAGCCCTTGCTTGAATTTGCCGATCGCCTGGTCGATGTGCCCACTTCCGACCAGCGCAAGCCCCGCCTGGTAAAGCTGCCTCGCCTGGTCGCCCATCGGAGAGATTGCGGACGCTACTTGCGACCACGCACAAGGCAAGGCAAACAGGGCCAGGAAAACTGCAGACAGAATCCTGCGGACGCATACGTGGCGATAGCATCCAAGCCAGGGAATGAAGGAGTCACGAATCCGGATGTGAATTTTCGTCAATCTCATTCTGTGTCACTTTCAGTATCTTTGAAACGATTCAAATCTCTGGTTGAGGCTACCTTCGTTTGGGGTAAAGTCGTGTTATTCGGCTGAAGGAAAGCCTCAATGAATGAGGTCGCCAAAAACTTAACGGTTTCAAATGGCAAAGTCAAGAGCTAATTTTGCCTGGGGGTTTCCGCGGTCAGGTGTGCTGTGAACGACGCCAGTCGGCTAACTAAGAGCGAATTCACGCGCAACGACCGCAGCGACCGCAGCGAGGATTATCTTGACTTTTTGAACAGGCCCGATTATATTCCATGCGTTGTTGCTTGAAACCTTTCAAGGCCCACCCAACGATGGCCAGGAGGCTTCAGGCGATCGGCGCGGGTGTCGTCTTCAGCCCTCGTTGCAATGCGGTGTGAATAGCTCCGGTCGTTTGCACGCTGAATGTTCGATTTGCTGCGAAAGAGGAACGACTCGCATGTACCAGCCTGAAGTTTATGGTCTTGTGCTTCTGTTCATGATTGTCAGCATGCTTTGCTGGGGATCTTGGGCGAACACACTCAAGCTCTGTCCCGGGTGCAGGTTCCAGCTCTTTTATTGGGACTACGTCGTTGGCCTGATCGTTGGTGCTTGTTTCTGGGGGATGACCCTGGGGTCCCTTGGCAGTTCAGGCAGACCGTTCTTAACGGACATCGCAGATGTGAGCCTCCGCAACGCCGCGCTGGCTGTTGCCGGGGGCGCAGTCTTTAATGTTGCCAACCTGCTCCTCGTTGCCGCAATCGATATCGCGGGACTCGCGGTGGCGTTTCCTGTCGGAATCGGTTTGGCGCTGGTTGTCGGGGCAGTCAGCAATTACTTGATAGCGCCCAAAGGCAATCCCCTTCTACTCTTTGGTGGGATTGCGCTGGTTTGCACGGCCATCGTTTTTGATGCCGTCGCATACAGGATGCGGGAAGAGACCAGGGCGGCAATGAGCCGAAGGGGAATTGTGATCAGCTTGGTCGCGGGTGTCTTGATGGGATGCTTCTATCCCTTTGTTTCTGCTGCGATGACTGGACAAAGGCCGGTTGGACCTTATGCAGCGGTCCTATTCTTCGCTTTTGGCGTCGCGCTCAGCGCAATCCCATTCAACTTGCTGCTCATGCGCAAGCCACTGGATGGGCGTGAACCTACTTCGATGAAAGAGTATTGGAGCACAGGGCTGGGGCCGCACTTCTGGGGGATTCTGGGCGGCGTCATCTGGTGCACGGGCGCACTTCTCAACTTCGTTGCTTCGCAGGCGCATATGGTCGGGCCTGCTGTTTCCTACTCGATCGGTCAGGGCGCAACGATGGTCTCGGCAGGATGGGGTGTCTTCGTTTGGCGTGAGTTTGCAAATGCGCCTTCGACCGCAAAAAAATTCATCTGGGGGATGTTCCTGCTCTTTCTGGCCGGCCTGACCTTGGTCGCCCTTGCACCTCTGCTTTAGGGGCAGGCGAACTACCACCGATATGAAATCGCACCAAATTCCGCCTGCAGCAAGTTACGAGATGGGGGCTGTGCTCGACAGCAATCGGCCCTGAGAGGAGAACCAACCAGGATCCTTTGTCTCGAATTTCAGGAGAACGACAATGCCCATCAAGAAACCAATCGTGGTAGTAGGCAGCATCAATATGGACTTGGTCGCGATGGCAGAGAGAATTCCGGCCATCGGTGAAACTGTGATCGGAACCGACTTTCAGATTCACCCGGGGGGGAAAGGCGCCAACCAGGCTGTTGCAGTTGCGCGACTCGGCTACCCAGTGCACATGATTGGAAAGCTGGGGAGCGACGCTTTCGCCGCGCAATTGAGGAGTCACTTGGAGAGTGCCGGCGTCAACCTGGCTGGAATCGGCGAATGCGCCGGGCCATCGGGAGTTGCCGTCATACTGGTTTCGAGCAAGGGCGAGAACAGCATTGTAGTGGCGCCGGGAGCAAACGCCAAGGTGTCGCCGAAGGACATTATCGATAATCTGAATCTCATTCGAGAAGCGGGCATGGTTCTTACGCAGTTGGAAATTCCGCTCGACACCGTCGAGTATCTTTCGTCCGTATGCGCCCGCGAAAATGTCCCGCTTGTTCTCGATCCCGCTCCAGCCAGCAAACTCTCGCAGAAGGTGCTGGAACAAGTCGAATGGTTCACACCGAACGAATCGGAAGCTGCTTTCTATGGGTCGGAAAATGGTACTCATTCCGGATCGGCGACCCCTGTCGATGTTGCGGAGATACTGCTTTCGATGGGCTGCAAAGGTGTAGTCCTCAAAATGGGTTCGAAAGGCTCCTATCTTGCTTCGCAGAAGGGTCTGCGTGAGTCGATCCCTGCTTTCGAAGTGAAGGCTGTCGACACGACAGCAGCGGGCGATGCGTTCAATGGCGCTTTTGCAGTTGGGCTGATGCTGGGAAAGTCCTCTCGAGAGAGCGCAGTATTTGCGGCTGGCGTAGCGTCGGTTTCTGTGACCAGGGCCGGAGCGCAACCTTCAATGCCGACGATGGCCGAAGCGGTTGCGTTTATGAACAGTTACTCGGCGAACCGTTCATGATGCTCAGTGACGGTTCCGCGGCACCCAATGATGATTGTCCCGCATAGTCCAGGAGAGATCACGATGAAAACGACCGTGTACATTTCACGATGGCTAGCAAGCTTCCTTCTTCCAATCACAATCTTTGCGACGTCAGTCTTGGCGCAGGATTCCCACTACGCGCCTTTCACCTTTATGGAAGAACTGATCCCAGCGCCTCCGTGCCTGACAATGCGCAATGCGTGGGAAGGCGGAGGCATCCCGTGTACCCCACTTACACACCAGGAATGGTTGACAGACATTACGCATTGGCGCGCGGAGCGCCTCGTTCGCATCGGTTATGATCCTGCTCGATACTCACTCCCCAGCCTCACGTGGACCCAGTCCAATTTCATCCAGCCTCAAATGATGGTGCATGATCGATATTTCTACGATCCTGCGCAAGGGAAGTACACAGTCGATCGATATCTCGACGACTTGGATAAAAGATACGGAGGGATAGATTCAGTTCTTGTCTGGGCAACCTATCCAAACATGGGAATTGACGACCGTAACCAGCACGACATGGTTCGGTCCATGCCCGGCGGAATCAGCGGAATAAAGCAAATGGTTGCAGATTTCCATCGTCGCGGAGTCAAGGTATTTTTTCCTATGATGATGTGGGATCAAGGTACCCGGAACCCTGGAAAGCCCTGGCCAGATGCCATCGCTGAATTCATGAAGGAGATCGACGCAGACGGAATCAACGGCGATACCCAGGACGGAGTGCCGTTGGCCTTTACACTGGCATCCGACAAGGTCAATCACCCACTGGCCTTTGAACCTGAAGTGGGCACAAGCGATGAAGCGCTTGCGTGGAATGTTCTCACGTGGGGCTATTACAAGTTCCAGTTTGTTCCGAGCATTGATCGCCACAGGTGGCTTGAAACCCGCCACATGGTTCACGTCTGTGATCGCTGGAACAAGAACAAGAACGACAACCTGCAATTCGCATTCTTCAATGGGGAAGGTTGGGAAAGCTGGGAAGATATCTGGGGAATCTGGAACGGAATCACACCCGCGGATGGAGAGGCGACGAGACGGATTGCGAATATTGAGCGGGCCTTCGCCCCTTTCCTGATAAGCGCGGATTGGGAACCCTTGTATCCAATGCACATGTACGGTGTTTTTGCCAGCAGCTGGCCAATGGGGAATCAGACTCTATGGACGATCGTCAATCGCAACGAGTATGACGTTGACGGACAACAAATCACGGTGCCGTTCAAACCGGGAACTCGCTACCTTGATCTCTACCGCGGCGTTGAACTCAAACCGGTGATAGAAGCCGACCACGCAGTATTGTCATTTGCAACTGAGGCTCATGGATACGGTGCAATTCTAGCCACAACCGAAGTTGATTCCAAGACGCAGCAATTCCTGGAAAAGATGAAGCTGATGACGGCGAAACCCCTGTCAAGTTTCTCGCATGAGTGGCAGAAAACGGCGCAGACACTGGTTGAAATAGCGCCCAAAAAAGCCGCAACTTCCGTTCCGGAGGGTATGATCCGCATTCAGGGAGGTGACTATCAGTTCACAGTTCAAGGCATCGAAATCGAAGGAAGCAATGATATTGGCGTCGATGTTCAGTACCCGTGGGAAGATAGTCCTCGGCGCTTTCATGAACACAGGATGCAAATCAAACCCTTCTACATCGACAAGTATCCGGTCACAAATGCCGAATTCAAGAAGTTTTTGGATTCGTCGAACTACCATCCCAAGGACGATCTCAATTTCCTCAAAGACTGGAGGGACGGTACATACCCTGAAGGTCAGGCCGACATACCCGTAACATGGGTTTCGATCGAGGACGCCCGCGAGTATGCAAAGTGGGCTGGCAAGCGCCTTCCTCATGAATGGGAATGGCAATATGCGGCTCAGGGCAACGATGGCAGGCAATATCCATGGGGAAACTGCGATTGGCTGCTACCTCAGATACCCGGTGGAGTCCCCTCCTGTGCTTTGCAGGCGGGTGCTTCGGAAACGTTGGCGCCTCTTCCCGATCAAGGTCGAGAGATGCTCGCGGCGAGCGATGTCAGGGCACATCCAAAAGGTGCGAGTCCGTTTGGAGTTATGGATATGGTTGGGAACGTCTGGCAGTGGACAGATGAGTATGTGGATGAGCGCACTCGAGCGGCAATCCTGCGCGGCGGCAGCCATTACCGGCCACAGGGTTCCGTTTGGTACTTTCCACAAGCCTACAAGAATGGTGAACACGGCAAACTGCTACTTATGGCGCCCAGTTACGATCGCTCCGGTACGGTCGGCTTCCGCTGCGTAGAGGACGCGATGTAAAGGCTTCGAGTGAAGAACGGGTGCTGGCGACGTGTCAGAGCTAATTCAAAGGATGTGATACTCCGCATTCAAGCCGACGGGGCCCAAGCCGGCTCGTGGCTGGCGCTCTTTTTGCCATACAAAGCTTTATAGATCTCGTCACAAGCCTATTCTATCTCCGCCTCCCGTGAGGGGGGCTTGGTAACGATGTATAGAGATTGTCGAGGATTAACACCTTTACTTCTGATTGGGTAGACATATTCTGAGTCCACTCGGCGCGCAGAAGGTCTTCCAAAGATGCCAGTAGGCCCTTGCTCGCCTGCTTGACCCGTTCCCGCTCTTCCTTACTAATTAATTAGGTCCTTCAAAAGGAGGTCGAACAGGGCCAACTCATCTCGCCAAGGTCTTTTCTGCCTTTTGCCTCTTCCTGGCGGTAACCGATCACCAGTTGACTAGACGGTACGAGCATCTCCAGAGATGATTGTGGATGCTCTGGCGCAAGGTGACTGTATCGCATAGTCATCTTCCTGTCCTTGCCCACTCCATCCTATATTCTTATTCTTCAAGAGAGCACGAACCCAACTATGTCCAATCCTCAAATCAAGTTCGGCACCGACGGCTGGCGACGACCAGGTCAGGTGTCAGGCAAGAAGAGGACTGCAAAGGAACCACTGATGAAGTGTCGAAACCTATTAGACGATGTCAAAACCGCGGTCTGGTCACTGCTGCGGGACAAGCTCCGACGCAACCTGTTTACGGGCGGAGCGGCATCCGGCATGAGAGGTGGCCTGAGCTTGCCAAGGAGGCGGTTAGGCGGAACATGGGAA
>PLZC01000016.1 GCA_003151985.1 Acidobacteriaceae bacterium | reverse complement strand
GTTCCGGCTTCCTGTGTAGAATGCAGCCTCAGTTTGGTTCGGCGTGAACCACGCAATGTGCTGGAAAATGGCCGGCGGCAGGTCCCTGGCAGGAGCCGGATCGAGAATCAGTGGCACGTTCTCCCGTGCGCAGATCGAGGCCAGATACTCCACGGTTTCAAGCGGAATCTCAAGCTGTGCAAGTACGATCCCTGCATCGCGAAGGATCCCGATGTTGGCTTCCAGGTCCTGGGGAGTCAGCCTCGAGTTTGCGCCGGGCGTGACTACGATGCTGTTCTCTCCGCGGCTGGAGACAACGATGACCGCAACGCCCGAAGTTCCCTCGCTGGTCGCCACCCCGGCAATGTCCACTCCAGTGCCCTGCAGGTGAGTTCTCAGCTGCGTTGCGAAGGAATCGCTGCCCAAGCGTCCGATGAGGCGCACAGGATAACCGAGCCGGGCGACGGCGACCGCCTGGTTCGCGCCCTTGCCCCCTGGATGAATCTGGAAGTCATTCCCGATGACGGTTTCTCCCACTGCCGGAATTCTTCCGGTAAAGGCTACGAGATCTGTGTTGATGCTGCCGACGACGACGATTGGCTTTTTGCCGGACACTGTTGTTCTCCTCAGATTCACAAAACACTGCAATGGGCTCCTGGTCAAAACAAGGGCGCTGCCGCGATGGCCGTCAGCCCGCACAGAAAGAAAACGAACATCCAGGTAAGGGCCGCTTTGGAGCGCGATGGGGCGGATGCAAACTCCTTCCAGATGAAGACGCCCCAGCATGCGGAAATCATGGTCGCTCCCTGGCCGATCGAGTACGACACGGCGGGTCCCACGATGTGCGCCTGCGAGGCCACAAAATTCATCATGGCCCCGGTGTACCACACCGCGCCGCCCAGGATACCCCACAGGTGCCAGGTACCTAGCGCCTGCAAATAGCCGCTCATCGAAGCTTGCTCACCACCATCTAGCGGCATTCTCATCAGCAGGTAGTTAACCGGGATCGAACAAGCAGCAACACCAGCTACAAAAAACAGGAGCGTCGCATAGGGGCCCAGCGCGCCTTCTCCGGTCATCGCCTTTGAAACGAATGGATAGAAGCATCCCATCAGAGCTCCGGCAATCAAGCTGACCACGATGCCACGCCTACTCATCGTTGGGCGATTTGCTTCTCGCAGCCGGTACGCAATCGCGTCCAGTACAATCGCGGCAACTACGAGTGCAATCCCTCCAAACAGCAACAGGGGATTGCCCGCGGGCGAAATCAGATAGCTCCCGATTGCTCCAATCACAAGCGCCAGCCCGATTCCGATCGGAAATGCGACAGCAAGGCCAGCTATGTCGATCGCGGCCACGAGCAGAAGATTAGCTATGTTGAATATCACGCCGCTGGTGACCGCCAGCAGTATCGGATGCAGACCTGCGTGGGCAATGTCCGCATAGAAGGAACGGCCTGTGCTGCCAAAACTTCCCAGCGTCGAGCCCCAGACCAACGCGGCGACGATCAGGCCGATCACATAATCCCAGTAAAATAGCTGAAACCTGTATTTGGGGCACAACTTAAGGGTGTTCGCCCACGATCCCCAGCACAACATGCTGATGATCATGAACGAAAGGGATATGATGTAAGTCTCTGGCTGGTACATGCAAAGGGTCCTTTGGGTCGGCTCGCGTACGCGCACGTACGAACCGAATGTTCTAGTCCATCTTGACTTGGCTGCTACGGAGCGCCATGCATAAACTCGCCACTCCTGTGGCAAATCGTCAAGGCGCGCCTAGGCAGCCGGACGCCCCCGCTGAGGCGTCTGGCTGCCAGCCATTTAAAAAATGAACTTCGCTGCCACCTGCATGTGACGTCCAGGACGACCCCCGGTGACATAGCCGAACTGCGACTGGTCATTGATCGCGCGATCATCCCAACTGTTCACCGAGGACCACTGTGTGTGATTGAAGGTGTTGAACGATTCGGCACGCAACTGAAGCCGGGGCCCCTCGCGATAGAGATTAAAGCTCTTTTCGATTGAAGTGTCCCAGTTGTTCGTACCCGGACCATGAAGGCTGTTGCGGCGCTCGTTGCCCCGGAAAAGCGCAACTTGTGTGACTGGATCAGGATTGGGCTCCACAAAGCAATTGGTGTCAAAGGCACGAGTGAAGCTCCGCGAACTGCGCGATAGGTTGCCATTGCATACACGGTTAGGTACGTCCCCCATGTAGTCGAACGAACTCGTGTAGCCGTTCCAGACAGTGAATGGACTTCCCGTCTCAAACGTCGCAATGGTGTTTAGCTGCCAACCGTTCAGACTCTCGCGCAGCAGGTGATTGGAGAGATGTGGCACAGGAATCGCGTACAGGACCATTCCGGCCAGGCGATGCGGATGATCGGCGTCCGACGGCCCATAAGCCCAGTTGCGATGCCACTCGCCGCCAATTCCGGCGTTCGTTCCGCTCTCACCATTTTCTCCAAAGAAAGTATCCAGTTGTTTCGACCACGTGTAACCAATCTGACTGTTAACCCCATGCCAGTTTTGAGTCTTGAACTGGGCGGTCAATGCGTTGTAGTTGTTGTTACGGTCGTGATGAACCGCGTATATAGCTCCCCAACGATCTGGATACTGTTTGGAAAGAGGCCGGGCCTGGTAAAAATCCTCAGCGTTGAGATATACACCCGGCGGGGGCAAGTTGATGTCGTCCTGTGTGGTCAGCTTGGTTCCCTTAGATCCAAGATAGCCCAGGCTGAAGACGTTGTTGTGGCCGAGTTGCTGTTGAATGTCGAGGCTCCAGCGCTGGATATAGGGAATAATTGCGCTCTGGGAGTCTACGGTGGTTGCGTCCTGACGCTGGTACAGTTGCCCTCCCATGTTCCCCAGGGGAATGGGCCAATCGCCCTTCACCACTGAGGCGGCGGTCGGAAAGACGTTGTCGATGGTGAAGTAGACCTGGTTGGGATCTCCCCCCTTCTCAGAAGAGTAGTCTGCGGAGTTGTAAGTTGCCCCACCGTACCCCGGCGAATTCCAGAACACCTGGTCGAGGAACTTGAACCGTCCTGTCTCGTAGAACATTCCATATCCCCCCCGAACCACAAGGTCTGGCCGCATGCGC
>PLZC01000300.1 GCA_003151985.1 Acidobacteriaceae bacterium | reverse complement strand
AAAACAGCCACCTCTGCACGAGCGGTGTCGGCGTGAACGTACTTACCAGCGAGAACCTCACGATCAAGAACAATACTTTCTATAACAATGGCGGGACCAACAAATATCAGGCGGAGATTTACCTGGCGGGCCAGCCCGGTGGAAAGCAAATCACCGATTGGCAGACCAAGGAAACTTACGACCTGTTTACGACGGATATGGTGCTGACCGGCAATACGTTTGAAGATGCCTCCGCCGGGCAGGACGTATTTGGAACCTACTTGAGCGGAGCCGACTGGTCCGACTTTGCCAACACACTCAATGCGAGCAATAACAAATGGTATAACCCAACGACAGCGAGCTCGTTCAAGATCGTGAATGGGAAGCTCGTGAATTTGACGGGGTGGCAGAGCGCGACCGGAACCGACTATACCTCTGCCTGGGCGCCCGTGTCCCCATCGCCGTCCGCGGCTTGTTCGGCGCCCGTGCCGACATTCACTGATTTCGACGTGATCCTGAACAACCGGAACTACACGATGACTTCCGGGAAAGCGGTGGCCACGGTGCGGGTGAACTCTTTCGGTTTCGGAGCGGTGACTCTCACCACGTCGGGCATGCCTGCCGGGGTCACAGCATCCTTGAGTCAAACGAGCATGGTCAGTGGCGTCGCGACGCTGACGCTGTCGGCGACTAAGGCCGCTGCCACACAGACTGTCCCCATCACACTCTGGGCCGTCGGCAAGGACCGTGTACACAGCGCAACCTTCAACGTGGCGGTGGTTCCCGCAGCTTGAGTCGAACAGAAGGGTGGAGTACTGGGCGCGATCAAGACAGTCTCCACCAGCTTCCAGAAAGACCTCTGCCGCGTCCTTGCACTATGATCTTCTCCGTGATGAGAACTTGTTATTTCTCTACCCGTATCTTCGCGCTCAGCCTCTTGCTGTTATTCACCGTCCTGCCCGCCGTAGGGGATAAGAAGCCGAAGGGGCCGGAAAAGCCGGTGGCAGGACCCAGGGCCGCGGCGCTGCGGGTGACGTGGCTCTACGTTTCTCCGGACCTGGGCGCGCAGAAAGTTGACCGTGTGCAGATTGGCCGCGAGATGGTGGTGGCCGAGAAAAGCGGCGCCTGGCTGCGCGTTTACGCCAACACCGATATTCAAGAACTACAGGAACAGAAAGATGCGCCCATCTTCGGCACGGACGAGACCCCGCCGCCCGTCTCCGGCTGGATGCAGTCAAAAGGCGTGGTGGTCGAGACGAATGCCGGCGGCGACCAGGTATTGATGGGAGAGGCGGCCAACCAGGAGTCGCTGGCCTCCGACGCGCGCGGCCCCGCCAAAGCTGCACAGAATGCCCGGCTGCTCTATCTCCGGCTGGCCGAGATGTACCCCAATTCAGCGCTCGCTCCTGAAGCCGCATGGCGGGCGGCGGACATCCAATGGCAGTTGCAGAAAGCAGATGCTGCATCGCGGCCATCCGCAAAGGAAAAGGAGGCCTATCTGCACGATCAGATGGATGAGGAGGAGATGAAGAAGCTTATCAAGGGCTTTCCCAACACCCGCCAGGCGGCTCTGGCTGCCTTCGCGCTCATCGACAACAAGCTATGCGGAGATTGGCAGGGGCAGGCAAAATGCCCGGAGAAGGAATCGGAGTCTTACGAAAAGTATGCCGCTCTCTATCCAGACGGTCCCAAGACCGCGCTGGCCCTCTATCAGGCTGTCTCCCGGCAGGCGGCGCTGACCGATATGTTTGCCGCGGACGGGAGCGACAACAAGAGCTCCGCCGCCCACAACCATGCCCGCGACCTGGCCGCGAGGCTGAAAGAAAAGTTCCCTCAATCGGATTTCACCTGGCGCGCCGCTGCATTGGTGTACAAATTGGATGAAGGCATCCCAGTTTACGGTAATGACCGGGAGTAGGCGGCGGTTGGATTTCGGCGCTTGTTCGCCGGCGTACGCCTACCAGGGCCCGGAGGCTTCTTGAACGCATATATTCTGTCCGTTTTGCTTGGCATTGTGGAAGGCTTGACCGAGTTTTTGCCGGTCAGCTCGACGGCTCACCTGCGCATAACTGAAGCGCTGATGAAAATCCCGATGGATGATGCGTATTGGAAGATGTATACCATCGTGATTCAGTTGGGAGCCATTCTGGCGCTGTGCCTGCTGTTCCTGGGCCGGATCGTGGAATTCATCCGCACTTTCCCCGGGGGCGAGAATGGGGAACGCACCTGGTGGAATCATCCCATCTCGCTGACGCTCATCGCCTTCGGATTTACGTCGGTGCCCGCCCTGCTGTTGCACAAATGGAGTGAACGGAATCTAGGCAGCATAACCGCCATGGCATGGGCGCTGGTCATAGGCGGCGTGGTGATGTGGATCATCGACGCCTGGTCGGTTCGCTACGAGGCAAGTACCCTCGACGTCGAACAAATGTCCCTTCCGCAGGCAATCTGGATCGGCATCTGCCAGACGCTGTCGGCCGTGTTCCCGGGAACTTCGCGTTCCATGTCCACCATCGCCGCAGGTCAAATCGTGGGCCTCACCAGGCCCGCCGCGCTCGAGTTCAGCTTCCTGCTTTCCATCCCAACGATGATCGCGGCCACTGTGTGGGATCTGCTCAAGGAGCTTCACCCCAGCAAGGCGCTCCTGGCCGAAGGGGCTTCCACGCATGTGGTGATGAACACGGAGAACTGGATTATTCTGCTGATTGGCTTTGCCGTGTCGTTCATCGTGGCCCTGGGGGTGGTGGAGTGGTTCCTCTACTGGGTGCGCAAGCATGGCCTGGTCATCTTCGCTCTTTATCGCATAATCGTGGGCGGCGTGCTGTTGCTGTTCGGGGCTAGACTTTTCGCGGGGTAAGGCAAGCTCCGCGTGAGTCGAAACGGCCTGTTTTGAATAAGCCTCGCGCCACACATCACCATGTGTGATATTCTACACATAAAGAAGGTGGCTGATATGGCGACAAATTTGGCTATCGATGACGCTCTCATTGACGAGGCGCGGCGGGTAGGAAATCACAAAACGAAGAGAGAAGCTGTCACTGCGGCGCTGGACGAATATATCCGCTGGCGCAAGCAGCTCAAGATACTCGATCATTTCGGAACCATCGACTTCGATTCCACCTATGACTACAAACGGATGCGCCGGTTGGACCGAATCGAGCCTGACGCACAATGAAAATGATCGTCGACACCTGCGTATGGTCGCTTTCGCTTCGCCGCCAGGACAAGTCCAGAATCAATGAACAAGAACAACAAATGCTCGCGCTACTTAGAGAAGCCATTCAGGACCGGCGCACAGCCATCATCGGCCCGATCCGGCAGGAAGTGCTATCCGGCATCAGGAACAAAGCACATTTCGCCAAGACGGAGGAGTTGCTCGATCCCTTTCGCGATGAAGAAATCGTGGCCGCGGATTATGTAGAGGCCGCCCGGCTCTTTAATCTCTGTCGGGATCACGGGGTTGAATGCGGTCCTGTAGACATTCTCATTTGCGCAGTTGCCGCCAGAAAACATCTCGGCATTTTAACTTACGACCAGGGACTGCAACGCTGTGCCGAGGTGCTCCGGACTGCGGGACTAATCGCGTGACTTTTACGCTTTCCCGGGGGGTTGGCAGCAAGGTTCCCCCGCCTTCTTTTGCGTTGGATTCGCCTGCCCTGCGCGGATAATAGAAGCTGCTCTGGAATTCTCCGCCCGCTCCAGTAGCTCGTTCGGTGCAGTTTGCCGGGCGGGAGCGAACCCGCCATGAAGCCCATTCGCATCATTCTCTCGCCCACGCGGAGCCGCAACCTGAACGTGTTGCTGGGGCTCGCCCTGGTGCTGGTCTCGCTTCTTCTGCTGCTGGCGCTGGCCACCTACCAGCCCGCCGACCCCTCGCTCAATACCGCCGCCGGTTCGGCCACGCCCCACAATTGGATCGGCCTCTTCGGCGCCTGGCTCAGCGATCTCCTGCTGCAATCTCTTGGCTTTACGGCCTTTTTCCTGCCTCTCTGGCTAGGCGGTCTTGGCTGGACATGGATGCGATCGCGCCCCGGCGGATCTGCGGCCGTGCGCTGGACCGGAACTATTCTGGCGGTCGTCTTTTTACCCACCGTCTTCGCCCTGCTGCCCTGGCACTGGCGCTGGCTCCACGTAGTTCCCGTTGAAGGCGTGGTGGGCAAATTAATGGCCAGCCTGCTGGTGGGTTACCTCAACATCCAGGGCACCTGGGTTGTGGCCGGCATCCTGGCCGCCGCGGGGCTCTACTTCGCCTCGGCAGTCAGCTTCCTGGCCATCAAGGAAGGCATTGAAGACCGCTGGCTGCACGTGCAGATTTGGCTTGACCGCTGGCGGAACTGGCGCGAGGAGCGCGAGGAACGAAAAGAAGAACGAAGGTTGGAGCACGAAGCCCTGCGGGCAGAAGCGGCGCCGCCGCCCCGAGGCCAACGCTTCATTACCGGACTGAAGATGGACGAGAATCCGGAGGAGTTTGTTAAGCGCCCCAGCCGGTTGGCCGCACTTTTCGGCCGGCGGAAGCGTGAACCGGAAGCGAATCCTCTGGACGAGATTCCGGCATATCAGCGCGCCGCCTCGCTACCCAAAGAGGACGAGGTGCCTATCGCCGCGCCAGTGCGCGGGACCAGCATCTGGGAGCGCGCCCCCGGTGAGCCTCAGCCTGCTGAACGGCTGCGACCGCCGATGAACCCGGCGCCGTCGAATGTAGTGCCCATGCAGCCGCAGCCCATCAACGCGCGTGCCGCCTCGATGACTGCCCAGGCGCCTTCCCGCCCCGGACCCCGTCTTGAGCCGGCAGCCACCCAAGTCCCCAGATCCGGCGGTGAAATCGCCATCCACGAGCGCGCCGATCTTGAAACCCGCGTCGCCGCGGTGGCGCCCAAGAGTGTCAGCGGCTTCAAGCTGCCGCCCTGCACCCTGCTCAACACAGGCGAGGGCCCGCAAACCATTCGCGAGGACTTGCTGCGCGAAGAAGCCAAGGTTCTGGTTGAAAAATGCGGCGAGTTCGACGTGCGCGGCCAGGTGGTCCAGATCAATCCCGGACCCATGGTGACGACTTACGAGTTCAAGCCCGAAGCCGGCGTCAAATACTCGCGCGTCACCGGCCTCGCCGACGATCTCTGCCTCGCCATGCGCGCCGAGTCCATCCTAATCGAACGCATGGCCGGCAAAAGCACGGTCGGCATCCAGGTGCCGAATCACGAGCGCGAAACCATCCACCTTCGCGATGTCATCGAGAGCGAGACCTTTCACAAGGCCAAGTCGCGGCTCACGCTGGCCATGGGCAAGGACATCAACGGACGCATCGTAACCGCCGACCTCGCCGCCATGCCCCACGTCCTCATCGCCGGCTCCACAGGCTCAGGCAAGTCCGTGGCCATCAACGCCATGATCATGAGCCTGCTCTTCCGCACCACGCCCTCGCAGGTCAGGCTCATCCTGGTCGATCCAAAGCGCGTCGAGCTAGGCATGTACGAAGGCATTCCTCACCTCTTCACCCCCATCATCACCGAGCCCAAACTCGCCGCCAACGCCCTGCGCAACG
>PLZC01000336.1 GCA_003151985.1 Acidobacteriaceae bacterium | reverse complement strand
GAGATCTTCATCAAGATGGCCAAAGAGGGCTCCACCGTGTCGGGCCTCATGGACGCCTTTGCCACCTCCATCTCCCTCGCCCTGCAACACGGCGTGCCCCTCAAGGTACTCTGCGAAAAATTCGCCCACACCCGCTTCGAGCCCTCCGGCTGGACCGGCAACGAGCAAATCGGCTACGCGAAGAGCCTCATGGACTACATCTTCCGCTGGCTCAACCTGCGCTTCCTTTCCGGTACGCAACTTACCTTGTTTGCCGACCTCACCCCGCACGCGCCGCAACTGCCTTCATCGCCAACCATCACCTCGGACGCCGAGCACGAGGAATCGGCATCGCAGGGCAATCTCGCCAAGCTTGCGGAGGAAGTCGCCCGCCGCCTCAACCAGGTCAGCGCCAACCCTTACGTCTCCGGCGCCGCTTTCGGAGGCGGGTCGCCGGCCGGCGGCATCGCACCCGAGGCGCAGACCTGGCAATCCTCGACTCAAACATCCTCCCCCGCCCCAAGCCTGCAAGACCGCGGCATCTATCACGCCGCAGACGCCATGCGGGAGATGTATGACATGGGCGACGCCCCAAGTTGCGGCACCTGTGGCGCAATCATGGTTCGCAACGGAAGCTGCTACCGATGCATGAGCTGCGGCTCAACCAGCGGTTGCTCATAGTTGCTTTTACTTGCCTTTACCAGGAGCAGAGAGGGTTCTCTGCTCCTTTTTTCTTGCCCTTCCCAACTGGGGGAAACGGCATTCACGATTCCGGAGAATATCGCTACTGCCAGTCGAAAATTCCATGAACAGATGTCCAACGAATGGCTATGGAGCCCGCTTGCAGAATATTCTCAAATGGAGCGCTTATCATGAAGCCCGACACAGTTTCCGCGTTGCTGATTTGGGCATCGGTAGTTGTTTTTGCCGTCCATAATATTGAGGAGACATTCGGCATTGAAGACTGGATGGCTGAGAAATTTCGTCCCGCAATTGCCGCGCGCTATCGCAAAAAGCCGTTTATTGTCGCTTGCTCACTGTTGTGGGTTGCATATGCGATTGTAGCGGCGCTAGCGGTTCAATCCGGTAACGCAACTGTTATTCAAGTTTTTGGCGTTGCCTTCGCTGCCATTGTTGCCAATGGGCTTTTTCACGTCCTCGCCGCGCCTGTTTTGGGTAGAACACCGCCGGGCTTCTGGAGTGCCGTGATTTTGGTCTTGCCGCTTGGTGGCTTGCTCGCTTGGCGCGTAATCACCACTGGCCGTCTGACGCTTCAACAGGCTTTGGTGACCTTTCTTATCGGTGCCGTACTTCAGATACCACTGGCCGCTGGCGCCATTTACATCGCTGATTTCTTGTTTGACTTGAAGAAAAGGAGCTCCCGGAAATGACCGTCATTTTCGAAGTGCTTTGTCCAGTCGCTTGATTGGCGCAACCAGTTGGAGCGGCTTGGCGAAGTGCACGACGTGAAGAAGGCCCCCGAGTCCGAGTAACTTGGCCCTTCGCCCAGTTTGCAAGCCCACGCAGCCAGGCGCTATGGTGACCTGAGAATGCCGCGTCCCAGTCAAAGCAGAGCATTGCTCCGCATAGCCGCACTTCTGGCGGTCTGCCTCCCTCTGGGGGCGAGGGCTCAGAGCCCGGACGAAGACGATTTCAAGGCGTTGCTAAAGCAGGGGTTCGAACTCCATCAGCAGGCGCGCTTTGCCGAAGCCATTCCGCTGCTCGAGCGTGCCCGGCGCCTGGATCCCACCGACTACTTTGCCAATCTTCTCCTGGGTATCGACCTGCTGCGCACCGGGAAAGTGGCCGAGGCGCTGCCCTGCCTGAAAGCCGCGGCTCGCGCCAAGCCCGGAGAGGAGATTCCCGAAGATTACCTTGGCGAGGCCGAAGCCACAGTGGGGAATTACGCGCTGGCGGCCGAAGCCTTTCAATCCGCAATTCAACGCAACAACAAGTCAGAGCAGGCACAGGAAGCCTGGGCGGGATTCGCGCTCGAACGGTTTCGAGACATCGGCTATGAATTGCGGGCTTCTGCGCGCGGCCTTGCCGTGGCTCGCCGCCTGCAAAAAGCGGCTGCGGACCCCACCGCCAAAAGCTGCGCAGGCTCCATTCCTCTGTTCGAGCGCAAACTTGCCCCTCAACGAGCCGGAACGCATCCTGCAGGCGCAGGCCCTGGAACTTCCGTTCTGGACGTGGAGGCCGCTTATCGGCTTTCGATTTGCTATGCCGTCGAAGCGGGAAGGGTGGCCGGACAGTTGCAAAGCGGCCGCGGTGAGATGGCTGCGGTCCACCGATTGCGCGGAGATATTCTGTTGCGCCTGAAAGAAGACAGCGGCGCCGCCCAGGAGGAATATCGCCAGGCCATCGCACTCAAGCCCGGTGATCCGGCCCTGCTGGAGCGGCTTGCCGAGGCCCAGTTGGCCGCCGGCGATACCGAGGCGGCGCGTGAAACGGCCAAGGCTTCGCTGGCCATTGACCCGCACCGGCGTGAGGCCTTGCGCACGCTGGCGACGCTGGCAATGAGCTTCCGGGATTACGATCAGGCGCTGCCGCCCCTTCGCCAGCTTGCCGCCGAAGCGCCGGACGACCTCAGCGTACAGGTCCAGCTAGCCAATGCACTTGCGCAGACCGGCGAATCTGAAGAGGCTTTGCGCCGGCTTGGGCCACCCCTTGCAGCGGGCTATCCGGATGAAAAGGGGGCGCTTCATGCATTGCTGGCGCGCATCTTGCGCAAGCTTGGGCGGGATGCCGAAGCTGCCGGGGCGGAGGCCGAAGCCCGCCGGTTGTCAAACGCACTGCAGGCCCCTCCAGGAACTAGGGACTGACGCGGGACCAGGGATTAGGGACTAGGGGTTATGGACCAGGCTGAAGGCGGTTTTGGCTCTGTCCAGCGCGGAATTCCATTCAAAGAGCGCCGAGCGAAAGCCTTAAAACATAAGAAATATTTCGAAACTGCATAGACTGCGGTTTCATTCAGGGAATATTAATGATGCAGCGTTGCGGTTCCCCTGCTGCGCGCCCGAATCCCTGCCTCCCCCTTGAGGCGGGCACGCGACCGACGGACTGCTCCGAACAAGCCGGTGGCGCACGCACAGGTTCTCACCCAACCGGCAGCTATTTGGAGGCTTCGACCAGTGATGGATTCAAAGTGGAGACAAGCGGAATTGCGCCTGAATTGGATTGCTGCCGCGGTTGCGATCTGGGCGCTTGGGATGTTCTGCCCGGCGATAGGGGCGCAGTCATCGAACGCACAACTCAGTGGACTGATTACCGATACGTCCGGCGCCGTCGTTTCCGGCGCGGAGATCAAGGCGGTCAACGAAGCGACGAACGTGCCCTACGTCGCCGTCTCCAACGGCTCGGGAATCTACGTCCTTCAGGAACTTCTGCCCGGTCCCTATTCGATCTCGGTGACCGCGCAGGGATTCGGCGTCGAAAAGCGTTCCGGCCTCAAGCTCCTCACCGGCGATCACCTCTCGCAGAATTTCGCACTCAAGCCGGGCGCGGTCGAGACGTCGGTGACGGTCACTTCCGCCGCCACGCTGATCTCCTCTGAAGAGGCCAGTTCGGCCAACGTTCTGGACAACAACATGATTACCGAGCTGCCGCAATTGAATCGCAACGCGCTGGATCTGACCTCGACGACACCGTCTATCCAGGGCTCCGGCCCGCCCGTGGACCAGATCTCCTCGCTGGGGAATGGTGCGTATCTCATTGCCAATTCTGGAAACAGTTACTCGGTTTCCGGTGGACAGGTGAACGGCACCAGCATCAGCGTAGACGGCAACCCGGTGCAGGAGGCGGAGTTCAACGCCACCAACCGCTCGATTCCCACGCCGGACTCGATCGGCGAGTTCCGCGTGGAGAGCGGCGTGCTCACCGCCGACAAAGGCCGCTATGCAGGCGGCATCATCTCCATGCAGACGCAGAGCGGCGCCAATGACTTTCATGGCCGCGCGTTCTTCTACTTCCGCAACGAGAGCTTGAACAGTAACGATTGGACAGATAATTCGTCAGTTCCCATTATCCCCCGACAGGCCTTCAGCCAGAAGAACTATGGCCTCGCCGGAGGCGGCCCCGTGCGGATTCCTCATCTTTACAATGGTAAAGACCACACCTTCTTCTATGCGGCGTGGGAAGGTGAGCGATTCAGCCAGGGCGCGACCGTCAAGAGCACCATTCCCACTCTCCTGAACCAACAGGGCGATTTCTCTCAGACGGTCATCAACTACGACAACACGACGGGCGCTCCGATCTATGCCCAGATCTACGACCCGTTTTACGGCGCCTACCAAACAAACGCGGCAGACTGCACCGGACCTTTGGCTGACCAGTTTGCATCCTCCGGAAAATGCTGGGTGCGCCCTCAGTTCCCCGGCAACAGGATTCCCGCGGCATACGGCAGCGGCGTTTCAGGCCAAAGCAAGCTGTTTGCCAACTACCTGCCCCTTTGGCCGCAGCCGAACCATGCCCCGGACGCCAACAACGACCACCTGAACAACCGTTACGATTCGATCCAGGTCACCCGGCCCACGGATAAGCTCTTCTTCCGCATCGACGAAGCCTACAGGAGTAATCAGCACATTCAGGCCAGCGTCAGCCGCTCCATGCTCACCAACAACATCCCGCCGCCTTTCAAGCATGCGGCGGAATCGTTGACCACCGACGAAGACTGGAGCGGCGGCATACTTTACACCTTGACGCCCAATGCCAAGACGGTTTTGAATGTGCGGCTTGGATTCGGCATCTCCAACCTGTTCAGCAACGGCGTTTCAGGCAACGGTTCGGCCGCTGACCCAAGCATCGACACCTCGAAATGGCCTATCGATCCGCTGCTGCTGAACAACAACGAGAAATCCACCACAGAGATTCCCCCGGTGGTGAACTTCGGCGGCAACGCCGGCGGTTATACGCACGTGGGCGGCAATGAATTCGACAGCTTCATTACCCAGACCACAAACGGATCGGTGTCTCTTACCCGTCTTTTTGGCCGCCATGCGCTGAAGGTGGGTTATGAGCAGTACTTCACCCGTTTCACCGAGCAAGGCGGCGACAAGACGGGCGTAGCCTGGGTGAATCCGGGCGGTGGGTCAAACAAGTATTGGAACCAGAACGACGGCCTCACCGGCAGCCAGATGGCCGAATTGATGATGGGCTCGTCGAGCTACTTCAACTGGGGCAACTGGAACATCACGCCGTACGGCTGGAACCAGGCTGCATACGTCATGGACGATTGGAAGGTCAACACCAAGCTGACAGTGCAAATCGGCCTGCGCTGGGATCACGATGGCGCGCGCCGGGGACGGCATGTACCGGGCAGCCTGGTATATGACATCAATGCCAAAAACGTGCTCACGGCAAACAGCGGATGGAACTGGGGCCAGGTTACCGCCGCGGTGCCGGGGCTCGGCACCCTTCCCCAGCCCGCCTGGATCACCCAGGGAGCGACTGGCAGGGTGGCCCTGCTCGGCACGTCCGAGTATCCGCAGACGAATCTTTATACAACGAACGTTGCCAATTTTGCTCCGCGCCTCGGCATCAACTGGGCGATCAACGACAAGACCGTGTTGCATGTAAGTGGAGGCAGCGTGGATCAAGGTCTCAACGGCCTTGCAACAGACTGGCTCAGTTTCTACTACAACTCGAACACCTTCAACCAGGTTCCCAGCGTCGATGGTCAGCATTGGGTAAGTGAGTTCGGCCTCGACCACGGCCTGGGCGCATTCCCGGCGTTGCCCGGCGGCGGCAATCTGGGCTGGGTTCCACCCATCACCAATAACAAGGACTACTGGTATGCCAGTTACGGTGCCGCAGGAAACTTCGACCAGACGGGCACCACCATCGGCCATTTCGACACGCCTACCAACTATATGTGGGGCGCGACCCTGCAACGGCAGATCAGCCCCACCTGGGCCGTGACCGGCGAGTATCTCGGCGTGAAGGGTGTGCACCTGGTCACCAACGTGTGGAACTGGAGCCTGAACAATGTCCCGCTAGCCTACTACGGGCTGGGAACCCACTTGAGCGACCAGGTTCCGAACCCCTTCTTCGGCCAGTCGCAAACATTCTCTGCCGAGCCCACCTTATCGCTCAGCCAGCTTCTCGGGCTCTCCCCGCAATACGCCGGAAACACCTCAACCACCCCTGGCCAGGCCACATGGGGCAAGTCCTTCTCCCACTTTGCGAACTTCCAGATACAGTCCCGCGGCTACCATGGGTTGGAGTTGCTGGCTTCCTATTCGATCCGCAAGACCCTGACCAACACCGGCAGCACCGACATCCACGTGTTTGGAAGCACGGCAGGTCTTCTGCAAAATCCGCACAACCTCATGGAAGGCTACGGCGTCGCAACCTACGAGATGCCGCAGACAGTGAAGCTGAACTACTCCTATGATCTGCCGGTTGGTCGAGGCCGCCAATGGCTTGTTCATCCCGACGGAGTCGGTGGCCATGTCCTCGATGCGGTCGCGGGCGGCTGGTCCCTGGCTGGAATCTCCACCTGGAGCCCAAAAGGCACGCCGGTGCAGGTTCCCACTGTGGACGGCGGCAACCAGGTTCCCGGAGCCGCATTGCGCTGGTCGCTTGCCAGCCAGAACGTCCGCAAATCCGGCGTCAGCAACCAGGATGCGTTGGTCATCAACGGCGCGTTCGCCAACGGCGGCGCCAAAGGCGGAGTTCTCAATCGCAGCGCCTTCGTCCAAACCCCCGATTTTTCCCTTGCCAACTCGCCGGTGTTCTTTCCCAGCCTTCGCAATCCTGGGCAGTTCACCACGGACGCAAGCATCCTGAAGAAGTTCCAATTGAGCGACAACGCAGCGCGCTACTTCGAGGTGCGCGTAGAAGCCCTCAATATTCTCAACCACCCGGTCTTCGGCCAGATCATCAAGGATCCAGCCTCACCGGTCTTCGGTGGAATCAACGGCAAAACCGGCCAGCGCGTGATGCAGCTCGGCGCGCGGTTCTTCTTCTAGAGCCACGGAAACACGGGAGTAAAGCAGGCGATTGCCGCGAAGGGAGGAGGGGGTTAATTGCCGCAAAGGGAGGGGGGTACAGGCTGCGGAGAACTCTACTGCTAGTTCGCATTTCTCACAGGCCGCCGTAAATTGTAGCGCCGGTCTCCTGACCGGCTGTTCTGAGGGCCTCCTGGCCCTCGGAGAGTGCGCCAGACTTTGAATTCAGGCTCGTCGCGCGGCTTGTGAGAAATGCAGACTAGGGGCTTTGTAACAGGGCACGACTTTAGTCGTGCCGATAAAGCCAATAAAATCAATCGGGCTTTAGCCCCTGCAGAAGCCAAGCGGGCCAATTTGGCGGATATAAGCAGCCTATTTCAGGGCCTGAACGCCGCATCAACTTGGAGGGCCTTTACTGGATGCGGAAAAACTCAATTTCTGAGACTTTGTGTCAGGGCACGACTTTTAGCCTGTCCTGAGCGCAGCCGAAGGATGCCGATCAATCCGATAAAATCACTGGGCTTTAGCCCCTGCGGGATGTTCTTTTGGGGCAAGGCGCGCACTCGATTGCACAACTGGAAGAAGAGCCAAAAGACCATGATCGAATTGAAGAGAATCCGGAGAGCGCCTTGCCTCGCGGCAGGCCCACTCCTAATTGCATGTGTTGTCTGGGCAGCCCAGGCTCCCACACCGAAGATCCTCGCCACCTCCAGCGTCAGCCTGGAGTTGAACGCCGGAAAACAAGTGCCGGCGTTGGTACGAATCAAGGGTCCGGCAGGCCTTTTACTCGTCAACCGGCAGGAGGAGACACTGCCGGCCGCAATTGAACTCGACGGCGCAACTGTGCCACTTGCCTGGCAGCACAGACCGGCCCTCGACATCACCACCGCTCGACACGTCGTCTTCGTTTACGAGTCGGATAACCCGCATCTGCGCCTGCGCTGGGAGTGGGAAGCGCGAGCGGAATTTGGCCCCGTCGAACACCGCATTTCCATCGAAAATCTGAGCGGTCGCGAGGTCTGGCTGCCCATGGTCGACTCGCTGCGCCTCGACTGGAGCACCGACGCTAACAACTCACTGCGCAATCTATACGTCGAGAAGGGCGCCGGATCCCCGTCGCCGCAAGGCACGCATCTGGACACGGTAAGCGACGGCTACCACTGGACTGGCGTGTCTTCCACTTATGCCTTCTCTGAAAACGGAGGTCCGCGCGAAATCATTCCCGCGGAGTTCATCTTCGATGCGGCCAGGCCCCAGGCCGGCTGGTACGCCGGGGTCGAATTCAGTGGCCGCACCCGCATCAGCCTCGAGCGCTCAGGCCAGAGCCTCAAGAGTATCCTGGGCCTCAACCCGGACCCCGGACCTTTTCGCACCCGCATCGAGCCAGGCGGCAGCTTTGAAACGCCCACTATCTTCCTCGGCGCATTTTTGGGCGGCGTCGACGGCGCAGGCAATCAGTTGCGACCCTGGGTCAGAGCAGTGCTCAACAACCCGCTCACCTGGAAGGACCCTCACTATCCCCTCACCGTCAACAACAGTTGGGGCAGTGGCATGCGGGTGGACGAGTCGCTGGCCCGCCGCATGATCGGCGATTCGAAGGAACTTGGTCTTGAACTGTTCGGCCTCGACGCCGGATGGTTCCGTGGCGTGGGCGACTGGTATCCCAACCCCAAAAAATTCCCTCACGGCCTTGCCGCCATCGCCGACGAAGCCCACCGCCAGGGCCTTCGTTTCGGCATCTGGGTAGACTGGACCCAGGCCGCGCTCGACACCGAGCCCGGCGCCTTGAATGTACGCGACCCCAAGGTCAAAGACTGGCTGGTGGCCGACCTCAAGCCCGACTGGAAGCCTGAAGACTTCAAAGGCCAGACCATCGACATTGGCGCACCCGCCGCGCGCGATTATGCCGCCCACGAGGTCAAGCGCATGGTCGAAGACTACAAGCTCGACATGCTCGAGCATGACGGCTATCTTGTCGCCCAGGGCTGTGTCCGCGACGACCATCCCCACGCTCCGCCCAACATGAGCACCGCGCAAGTCCACCACAACTGGGGCGCGGACATTGTGCATGACGCTAACTCCACCGACGTCAGTTACCACGCCGTCCGTGCCTACTACGGCATCTACGAGCAACTGCGCAAAGAGCACCCCGGCCTGCTTTTCGAAATCTGCAACGACGGCGGCCGCATGGTCGACTTCGGCTCCGCCGCACACGGCGACTACTTCTCCATCACCGACACCTACGACCCCTTGTCGAACCGCCGCGCCTTCTATGACACCAGCCACGTGCTTCCCGCGGCCATGCTGGAGAGCTACGTGGAAAAGTGGGCCACGCCGCACATCGAAAATTTTCGCTACATGCTGCGCAGCGGCATGATGGGCTGGCTCACCGTTATGCTTGACACCACGCAGTGGACCCCCGAGCAGCATGACGCGGCTCGCAGCGCCATCGCCCTCTACAAACAGGAACTGCGCCCGTTGATTCGCGATGCGCGGCTCTATCACGTCTCAGAGCGGCCCGATGGCGTGCACTGGGACGGAATCGAATACTGGGATCAGGCGCGCGCCAAGGGTGTCGTCTTTGCCTTCCGCGGAACCGTCGTCGACCAGCCGGAACATCGTTTTGTCCTTGCCGGCCTTGACCCGGAAAAGCGCTACCGGCTCCATTTTCAAGACGGGACCGCGCTGGACTCAGAAGCTGCCGGAAAGGACTTGATGGCGCAGGGGCTGACAGTACGGTTGCCGCAGACTTATAGCTCGGAGCTTGTGTTTCTAACTGAAGCCACCGCCGGCAAATGAGGAGAAGAGTCCGATGGAGCAGTCAGAGCCCGGAATGAGCGGCGAGTTTAGGGGACTGGTCGCGGTGGTCACCGGGGCCGCACAGGGAATAGGCCGCGCCATTGCAGAAGAATTGCACACGCACGGCGCGCGCCTTGTGCTGATGGACTGCAACGCCGCAAAGGTCGCTGCAACGGCTGCCGCCATGCGCCAGCCGCGCCGGCCGGCGGTGGACTTTGTCGTCGTCGAGCTAGCCGATCCAACTGCCATCGAGGCGCTTGCCGAAGAGATTGCCTTGCTCGTGCCAAAGGTCGATGTACTGGTCAACAACGCAGGCATCGAACTCGACCTCCCCTTTGGACAGATTTCCGCAGCGGCCTTCGACCACCTGATGGCAGTCAATCTGCGCGCACCTCTCCTGGTTGCGCAGGCCTTGGCGGGGCTGTTTCCCGCCACCGGTGGAGCGATTGTCAATGTCAGCTCCATCCACGCCACCCATGCCTTTGCCAACTCCATTCCCTATGCCTGCTCCAAGGCCGGCATGGTCGCGCTAACCCGGAACATGGCGCTGGAGCTGGCGCCGCGCCGCATCCGCGTCAATGGAGTCAGCCCAGGCTACATCGATACTCCCTTGTGGGACGTTTGGCTGCGCAGCGTGCCCGACCCTGAGGAACTGGCCGCGCAAATTGAGGCTCAGCATCCGTTGGGCAGGCGGGGACTGCCGGCTGACGTAGCGGCTTGCGTCGCTTTCCTGGCCAGCCCCAAGGCCGCATGGGTCACCGGAACGAATCTGGTTGTGGATGGCGGACTGACAATCCGCGCCCATCCCTAAGAAAACTCTGATTAAGCCGCCGTTTTGAAGGGTACGGGCTTCAGCCCGTACATAAGCGCCAAGAAATCGGCCGGGCTTTAGCCCCTGAGGGGAAGTCGGCCACTCAAGACCCTTTTCCCGGTTTTTTCGTTTTCGGCCCCGCACTCGAAGGAGTACCATCGCAACGCGAACACCATTACCGCAGAGGCCGCGAATCATGAAGCAACCGAAAGTAGACCTGAGCGAGACACTCAAGCTGGAGTTCAAGAAGGATCTCGAACTCTTCGAATACTTTCTGGTCCTGCTCAATAATTCGAGCCCCATCCGCAACGTTGAGTTGATGTGGGCTGAAGACCTGGAATTGTTCGATCCCATGCAACGCCCTCGGGTCAACACCGGGGACGCTCTGGTGCAGTTGCAGCCGGTAGGCTCGGACGGCACGGGGCGAACCTCCCCCAGCCCGTCTACTCATTTTTGCGACCTGGTGCATGGTTTTGGGGCGCACGAGGAGCAGACCTGCGGGCGCAGCGACAGGCCGGCCAAGGACATTTGCCGCGCGACGGGCCGAAGCCAGGTCTATCCCTGTCACGTCGGCCTCACCGACATTGCCGTACCCGTGGCGTGCGAAGGCAGGTACCTGGGCACGCTCTTCAGCGGCCAGGTGGTCACCGAGCCGCCCACCGCCGAAGGCTTTGCCCGAGTTCGCGCCGCTCTTCAGGGCCAGCCGCACATCGACATGTCTCGCCTTGAAGAGGCCTACTACCGGGTTCCGGTAGTAACAACCGCGCAGCTTGCGGAGATGGTCCGCATGCTCGAAGTCTTCGCCCGCTATCTGTCCAACGCCTGGAAGAGGCTGGAGATCATGAGCGAGTTCCAGCAGATGCGCGAGCGCGAACTGGCCCTTGACCGGCGCGAACTGGCCGAAATGCTGCTCGCCGGCAACCTGGGCGGCGGGCCAGCCGGCAGCCATGAAGAACTGCGGAAGCTGGCTCATAACGTAGGGCTGGAGCGCTTTCCGGAGCGCGTGATGGTGCTTCGAATGCAAAGCGCGATGGATGACGCTCCGGAAACTACGGCCAACGGGCTTGCCGGTCAAAGCTCGGCCGCCGCCATCGCCAGCCACTTGACCATGGTGCGCGTCGCCCATCTTATCGAGGACCGTTGCATGGGCTGGCCCAACACGTTGGGTACAGTCGTGACGCCCGGAGAGATGTGCATCTTCACGGCGCAGAAGTCGCGTTCCGTTGCAAATGAACGCATGCTGCTGGAAGAGATGGCGCAAACCCTGCTGCGCCTGGCGCGGTCGCAGGGCATGCAACTGGCCCGGATTGGCGTGAGCGCTGTGCATCAACAACCCAACGAGCTTTTGCGCGCCTATCACGAAGCCTCCTCCGCGCTCGACTCAGGGCACTCATCGTTGAACTGGTTTGAATCCCCGCCGGAGCGCGATAATCAGCCGGTGCAGGCGCTGGGCCAGGTCCTCAAGGCGCTGCAGACACCGGAATCGGGCGCCATCTCCGCGGCGGTGAGAGGTTTTCTTGCGGCCGCCTCCCCCGCGGCAACCACAGTTCCCCAGTTGCAGCAGGCGCGCGGACTGCTCACCTGGGCCTGCGAGCATCTCGCGCGTGAACTCATCGCGTTGGGCGCCAGCGCCATCGCAGTGAGTGCCGCCAAGGAGCGAGCTGTGCAGGTCGTCGTCGGGTCGCCGAGTTCGTTTGCCATGGCCGAGGCCTTTCGCACATACGTCGACCAGTTGCGCCAGCAGATGGTGCAGTTGTTCTCGCAGCGCGAAGAGAAGATCGTCATCGAGATTCAACGGCTGGTAAGCAAAATTGGACCGGAAAAGGTCACCATTCAAGACCTGGCGCGCGACCTGAAACTATCCACCGGTCATCTGGGCCGTGTTTACAGCCGCACCACCGGCCAAACGCTCGAGGAGTACCTCATTCGCCAGCGGCTTGAGATGGGCATGCGCCTGTTGCTCGATCCCCGCCTGCATGTTGCCGACGTGGCCGACCGCTGCGGCTTCTGCAACCCCGCCTATTTTGCCTCCGTCTTCAAGAAGTACATGCACTGCACCCCGCGCGCCTATGCCAGCCAGCCACAGCGTTGGTGCGCGCCGCAGCCCGAGATTCATGAGATCAGGCGGGCTGGATAAGGAGCACGAATGCGAGCTTTGGTGTATACCGCCCCGCGCCAGGTGACCCTGGAAGATCATCCCCGCCCTGCCCCCGTCCCTGGGGAGATCGAGATTGCCGTCACCGCCGCGGGCATCTGCGGCTCTGACATCTCCGGCTTCCTGGGCCACAGCCGCCGCCGCGTACCGCCGCTGGTGCTGGGCCACGAGCTTGTCGGCCGCACTCCCGATGGCCGCCGCGTGGTGGCGAATCCCCTCATCAGTTGCGGGCGCTGCACCGCCTGCCTCAGTGGTGCGCAGAATCTGTGTTCAAGCTGGCGGCTGCTCGGAATCGACCGCACCGCAGGCTGCTATCAGGAGTTCGTCTCCGTTCCCGGCACGCAAATCTACGACGTTCCCGATCACCTCACCGATGCCCGCGCCGTCGCCATCGAGCCATTGGCCAATATCGTTCATCTCTTCCGCATGGCGGCTCCGCTGCCGTTCTTTCGAATGGGAATCGTGGGCGCGGGAACCATGGGGGCCCTCGCCCTGCTGACCGCCCTGCGCCTGGGAGTGCGCGAAGTGCTGGTGGAAGACGTAAGCGAAGTCCGCCTGGACACCGTGCGGCGCATGGGCGCTACCCTGGCCGTGAATACCGCAACGGAGGAGGGCCGCGCCGAAGCCGTCAAATTCGCCGGCCACGGTCTGGACCTGGTGCTCGACGCCAGCGGCTCCGGCCCCGCGCGCCAGGCTGCCTTCGACCTCTGCCGCCCCGGCGGTTTGGTCATGCTGCTGGGGATGGGACAGGAGCGCAGTGAGATCGACTTTATCACCAGTATCCGCAAGGAACACCGGGTGGCCATGTCGTTTGCTTACACGCCGATCGATTTCGAGCGCTCTCTCAAACTGCTCTCCGCGGGCGAGATCGACCTCACCCCGTGGACCGTCGAAATGCCGCTCGAAGCCGGCCAGCAGGCCTTCGACAAGATGACCACCGACCCCGGCACAACGCTGAAAATGATACTTCGCGTGAATTAGAGCATTTCTCATGTTGGTGTNNCCGCAAGATCCGGAAAATAAGCTTAGGGCTTTAGCCCCGGAGGGAATATTGCACTCTACACCATCAAGAGGGATGCTCTAACCCACCACTCTATTGCACAAATCGGTACCGCTCGATTGTCTCCTCGTTGAGCGTCACGCCCAGCCCCGGCGCCTGCGGCACACGGACACACCCATCCTCCTCAACTGGAAAGTGCTCGCGGGTGGTGTGCCAGCGCAGCGGCGAGTTGCTCAGCGAAAATTCAAGAGGCTCCTCATTTGGCTGGGCCGCCAGAAAGTGCAGGTTGGCCGCAATCTCGATGTTGGTCTTGTAGCCGTGAGTAATGACCCGCTTGCCGCGTGCATAGGCCGCCGCCGCCACTTCCAGAATCCCCGTAAACCCGCCCACCTGCGAAATGTCCGGCTGGCAGATACTTGCTCCACCATGGTCCATCATCTCGATGAACTCGCGCACATGGGTCAGGCCCAGGTCGCCCACCCCGGTCAGCAAGCCATGGCGGCTCATCTCCAGGTGCCCCTCCACATCGTCCAGCGGCAGCGGAGCCTCAAGAAACCAGATGCCCACTTCCTTGAACATAGGAAAGAGCCGCAGCCCCTCCTTCGCTGTTCGGTACGAAAGCGCCGCGTCGATGATCATGTGCGCCTGGTCTCCGGCCTGCTTGCGCGCCGCCTTCAGCAATCGCCCGGTGAGCGGCAGGTCGTCGAGCCACCAGGGGTCCGCCGCAAATTTGAAGTTGCGCAGATTCTGCGCCTGCCCCGCAGCCACTTGATCGCAAACCTCCTCCGGCGTCCGCGCCATGGGATAGATGGTGCCGTAGGCCGTCAGCCGGTCGCGCTTGGCTCCGCCCAGAAGCTCGTGTACCGGCTTGCCTTCGATCTGGCCGCGCAAGTCCCACAGCGCCAGGTCGACGCCGCCGATTGCATGCATCGTTAGCCCGCGGCGGCCCAGATAATCGGTCGAATCGAACATGCGATGCCACAACTCCACCGGGTCGGAGGGGTCAGCCCCCACCAGTACGGCGGAGAGAGACCGTGCGTGGTTGTGTGCCGAGGGGCCGCGAACAATTGCCTGGATGGCCGGGGCCATGGACTCGGTTTCGCCGATGCCAGTGATCCCGGCGTCGGTGTGCACCACCAGTACGCAATCGTCGTAGGACCCGTCGAAGAGCTCGATGAGCGGGTCTTCCGCCCTCAGGTGAATGGCTTCAACTTGTGTGATCTTCATGTCTTTTCCCCGCCTTGACGGGGTGATGATAAAGCCCGGCCGCCATGTGCAGAAAGCTCGAAGCGCTCAAGACGAAAGAATGAACCGCAAAACGAGTGGTGCTACCGGGTGACGCCATTGCCCGGCGAGCCATTGGCCCGGTATCCTCGCCCCATGCGTGAGGTCGAATAGCATGACGGAAGAGAGCCGGCCGCATAAGCTGCCGCTGTGGTTGTTCTGGTCGCTGGCCAGCATTGTCTTGTGGGGCGTTTGGGGACTTGTGTCGAAGATTGCCTCGGAAGGCGTGGATGCCTACGTGAACCAGTTGCTCTACACCGTCGGCCTGGCACCGCTCATGGTCTTCGTCGGCTGGACAGTGAGCCGGAAGAGCCGCGGTAATCCACCCGAGCCCGGAAAACTAAGGCAAGACCGTGCGAGAGGAATCTTCTGGGCCTTTCTCACCGGCATTCTGGGTGGCGTAGGCAACCTGGCCTTCTTTCAGGCGCTGGTCAAAGGCGGCAAGGCCTCCGTGGTCGCGCCGGTCACCGCGCTCTTTCCCATGGTCACTGTGATCCTGGCCCTGGTCTTTCTCAAGGAGAGGCTTGGCCGCGTGCAATGGGTAGGCCTGGGCCTGGCCTTTGTCGCAATATACCTGTTGAGCGCTTGATAAGGAGGATACGGTTCAATGCAAATCTGGCTTGGTTTTGCCATTCTGGCGCTCATCCTCTGGGGCATCACGGGCGTCACTCAAAAGCTCTCCACCAACCGCATCTCAAGCGAGCGCTCTTTCCTGTGGTTCTGCTGGGCCATGGTGGCATTGTCCGGGGCGGTGCTGGTGGTCGCCCGCCCTCACTGGGGGCTGGCGCCGCTCGTGGTCACTTGTGCAATTGCGGGTGGCGCCTTGAACGGCATGGGGGCCTGGACCAGCTTTCGCGCGCTCGAATCCGGCGGCAAGGCTTCAATCGTGATCTCGCTGATCTCCCTCTACCCGCTGCTCACCGTGGTGCTAGCGGTTATCATCCTGGGCGAACGTCTGACCGGGATGCAAACCGCCGGTGCCGTAGCCGCCATCGCCGCAGCCATTTTGCTGTCGCTCGAAGCCCCGCCCGCCAATCCTGGGGTCTTGTAACAGTCCTCCACTGGCTTCGCTCGCCCGCGGATGGATGAAGCTCGGGTCCGCCCGATGCCTTCCGCCAACTTGCCAACTCGCCAACCACGCGCAGCGGGGCTAACTCGCCGCCTTTAAGCCAAAATTGACGCGTTTTTGCGTCTTTTTGCGCCCTTTTAAGCCCCTCAAACTTCATTCCCCCGGCACGATCAGCCCGTCCGCCTCGACCCCTCCCATCGACGTGAACCCTTCCTGCGCCGAGAACAGCACCGTCGTCTCAAGGCTTTCCCCCGAGGCCAACCACCGTGCCCGGCCCTCTTCAATCTGCGACTGCACTCGCAGCGGGTATCCGGTCGCCGGCTCCAGAACCGCGACGTTCAAATCATTCCATCCCCCGTAGGTGGCAAAAAGCCAGCAGCTCGAAAACACCTTCGGATCGAAGCGCAGCGCACTTGCCAACCCATTGGCCCGGTTCGTAATCCCGCACCACCCTGCCTCGATCCCCGCGCCATAGAAGAAATGCACCTCGCCCGAGCCGGCATCTGGAACCTGCCGCAGATCCATCACACTTTCGCCGAGCGGCGCCAGCGGCCACGGAAACGTGAGCGGCGCATCGCCCAGCGTGCCGGCGAACTCCGACTCCCGCACCACCGTCATGGGCGGAAAGTCGATCCGGTGGTGCCCTGAGACGGCGAAGGCCGGATGCAACTTGAACAGGAAGGGGTAAGCTTTAGCACGGCGGTTGGTCAGCCGGTAACTCACCTCAAATGCCGAACGCCCCGGCCTCAGCCGCACCGTCTTCTCCGCATCGAAATGGCTCAAGGGCGTGGAAAACCGCATGCGCACGCCGGCCGCGTCCTTTTCATTGAACGGCTCCGCCTGCCAGTCTCCAGTCCATAACTCGCCATGGTCGGGCAGCGCGTCGCCCTCGAGTGTCCCGGCCTCGTCGTTGGGAAACAACTCATCCCAGCCGCCGCTCCAAACATCGTCATAGGCCGCGCCGATGGGCTGCCGCGAGGGGACCAACCCAGGGTTGTTCCAAAGCAGATCGGCAGCGAGCGGCTTGTAAGTGATCTGCCGGATCCTGCCGCCGGCCTCAGGCAGCACCACAATGCGAACAAGGCTGTTCTCTATCTCGATGGTGCGAAGCCCGGCAAGGCCCGGTCCGGAATTAGCAGTAACGTTTTCCATGATTCCCTGCGGATCTCCTTCAGAGTATCCGTGATCCTTCGGTTTCCCCTTCGAGAAACGGTCGTTTTACCGTGAATCGAATCGCTTTTTCTACCTGGGCTTGCGCCTCAGAAGCAGGAAGTTGGCGGACTGCCGGCCGAAGAACTTTTTCCGCCCAATCCGTTGCATATAATTGCGGCTCTGCGGCGCACAATATCGATAGAAGTCTCGAGGATGGCAAGAAGCTGGGTGCCCCATCCTTTTCGCAGTCTCTTCGCGAAAAGGGTGGGATACCTCCGAACCTCGGCTAGCTCCTGTGTCCCTTGTCTCCCTCCATCTGCGAGGTAGAAGAATAAAAAATCCCGCGTTTTTGCTACTTTTTTCCGCCGCTCTCTGGTGTAAGTATAAATAAATGAGTCATTTGTAAAGTTTACATATTAACTTATCGGTAAACAAAACATTCGATTTTGACCTGTTTGAAGCCAAAACAAGCCCCTGGGATCACTTTCCCATCAGCCCGCGCAACACTGCCGAGCGGCTGCAATAATCATTATCTATGCGCACTGTGCTGACTGCGGAAACCCTTTGGGACGGAACCAGCCTCCTTGACCACCCTATCGTCGTAATCGACGACGGCCAAATAGCCTCCATTTCTACCGGTTTTAACGCCGATTTTCCCCCAAAGACACTCAATCTCGACTACCCCGGCGGCATTCTGGCCCCTGCTTTTCTCGACGTCCATACCCACGGCGCAGCCGGCCACGACGTCATGGAGGCGACACCCGAGGCTCTCAACGCCATCGGCAAATTCCTGGCCTCGCACGGAACCGGCAACTATCTCGCCACCACCGTTACCGCTCCGCTGGATTCGATCTTGCGCTCGCTCGCAGGACTGGCAAAGCTGCTGGGGTTGCCACCTGTCGAGGGTCAGGCGCGGCCCGCCGGCATCCATTTGGAAGGGCCATTTCTATCTCACGCCAAGCGGGGCGTCCATCCGCCGCAGCATTTGCTGGCCCCCGACTTGACTGTCTTCGACAGGCTCTTTGAAGCGGCCGAAGGCCACATTAGATTGATGACACTGGCTCCGGAATTGCCCGGCGCGAACGAGCTGGCCGCGCACGCCACTGCGCGCGGAGTCCGCGTTTCCGTGGGTCACTCGAACGCCACCGCCGAAGCTACCCGCGCCACCATCGCCGCCGGAGCGGTGAGCGCCACGCATACTTTCAACGCAATGCGCCCGCTGGACCATCGTGAACCGGGCATTCTAGGCACGGTACTCACCACCGATTCGCTATTTGCCGAGCTCATCTGCGACGGCGTCCACACCGCGCCGGAATTGGTAAAGCTGTGGTGGCGGGCCAAGGGACCGGAGCGGGCAATCCTGGTTACCGACGCCATGAGCGCCACCGGCATGCCTGACGGCGAGTATTACTTGGGCGGATTCGCTGTCCAGGTTGCCCACGGCAGGGCCACTGCGGGCGGAGTACTCTCCGGCAGCGTATTGACCCTGGACAAAGCCCTGACTAATTTCCTTTCCTTCACCGGCGCGCCTTTAGCCCAGGCGCTGCGATTGCTTACCAGCAATCCGGCTGCGATGACCGGACTAGGCGCGCAGGCTGGCCTCTTGACGGTGGGTCAACCAGCAAGCCTGGTAGCCCTGGATGGTGCGGGAAAACTGCTCGCATCGTTCGTATACGGTACAAATTCACGCTGATTTCGACCAGCGCGAATTGAAGTCCAGCCCCCAACCGCGACTCCTGCCACACTCAAACGTGTCGCGGAATCAGCGTTGGTGAGAAATGCGGGCTAGTATCGCGACCGTGTGATTTTGCAATTCAACCTCAAACTGCGGGTGCCCCAGGTCTCGCGTTTGAGACCTGGGAAACTGCGAATCTATGCGGTCGCGGCACCAGTCGCGCGAAAGCAGCAGTAACAACCATCTAATTTTCTGCGAGATACGAATACAAGGCACAAGCGGCGACGTCCCATGTCATCTGCCGTGCCCGGGCCAGTGCGTTCGTCGACAGGCGCATGCGGTGGTCCGCATTCGACGCGAGAAGAACCATAGCGTCTGCCAGCCCTTTAACCACGGATGCCTCACTTTCCGTTCGGCTCGGTATCACAATTCCACAAGTTGAATTGACGATCGCTCCCGGGCCTCCGAGATCGAGGCAAATAACTGGAAGGCCCGCCGCCAGCGCTTCCAAAACGACCATGCCCCCGGAATCATGCAGGCTGGGAAAAACGAATGCAAGGCTCGCCCGGTATTCCCACGAGATTTCGTCGTGAGGTTTCGCAGAGATCCACTCGACCAAATCCATCACTCCCGCACTCAGTGCAACTCCCTCCAGCCACGCGCGATCATTTCCCTCTCCAATGATCTTCAACCTCACATGTGGAATGGTTCGTCTGACTTCAGCCAAGGCGCGGAGCAGAAGATGCACGCCCTTCCAATAGAGCAAGCGGCCAATGAAAAGGAATTGGGGCGCAGTCGGCTCCGCGCCACAAGAGGCTTCGATCTCCGCTTCATCGATGCCGATCGCAGGCTGCACGATGCACTTGGCGCGAAAGCGGCGCGGAATCCTGGCGAGGGTCTCGCTTGTCGTGCAGGCGATGATGTGCGCACGAGAGAATGTGAATCGCATCAATGGATCAAATGGAATGAGTGCGTTCCCAAGATTGCGACTTGCCTCCGCTACGCGACCGCTGAGAGAAATTCCCTTTCTAAATTGGGCCGGCATCGTCTCTCCGCCGCCCACCGGTCCAAAAATGAAAGGGATGCCAAGGCCTCCCATGAACGACGGTTGCCGATAGGAAACAAAGGTAACATGCTGAACACAATCGAATTTCTCCTTCGCATGAAGTTTCTTTGCGAGCCGATAGGCGCCTATCTGCCATAAAAGGTAGTAAAGATAAATTCCCCCGGGCCAGTACTTCCATCCCCGTGCCCTGGCCGGCAGGTCGTAGTAGGAAACGGCGAAAGTCGACTTCTTCCCATTTTGTGCACTTTCGATCGCCGCGCGATTGTTGCTCCGCGTAATAACGTGGACATCGTATCCCCTGCGGAGCAAGGCCTGCGCCCAATTCCAACCCACGCCCGGCTCCGACCCTTTGTTCGGTTCGCACGCGTATGCAGACAGGAGAAGCTTCATACCTGTTTCGTTCAAGAAAGACCTCGGTGACTGGGTCCGCCAAATAAGCTGTTCGAAGCGATTCAGGCCGCCTCATTGGCAAGATCATATCATTCGAAAACCTGCCCTATTGGATGCAATACACGCCGGCGTTCGGCAACAGAAGGGGCTCGCAGGAAGAGAAACTCCTGCAAGCCCCCACGCGAATCCACGTTGCGTTGATAAAACGATAAAACGGCGTATTCCCGGCTCCCATTTTGACTTAGGGGGCTGGAACCACCGCCAGGTTGAACGTAACGCTATGAACGCGGTCTTTTCCCACTGCCCAAAGCGTGATGGGGACACTTTGTCTGGCGGCAGTCTTGGTGGCCGAAAACGTCAGCGTCGCGACACCGCTGACCAGGCTGGTTTGACTGAACGATCCACTGACTCCGGCGGGCATGCCGGTAGCGCTCAGAGTTACCGCTCCGAAGCCGAAGGAGCTTACGCGCACTGTGGCTGCCGCCTTTCCGGAAGCCATTGTAAAGCTGCGGTTGTTCAGAACCACGTTGAAGTCGGTGAATGTTGGCGCGGGCACAGCGCAAGCCGCCGCCGGCGAAGGGGCGGTGGGTGCCCAAACCGACGTATAGTCGGTGCCGGTCGCACTTCGCCAGCCTGTCAAAGTGACGAATTTCCCATTCACGATCTTGAACGAGCTCGCTGTCGTTGGGTTATACCATTTGTTATTGCTCGCATTGAGTGTGTTGGCAAAGTCGGACCAGTCGGCTCCGCTCAAGTAGGTTCCAAATACATTCTGCCCGGCGCCCGCATCTTCAAACGTATTGCCGGTCAGCACCATACCCGTGGTCAGCAAGTCGTATGTTTCAGCAGTTTGCCAGTCTTTGATCTTGATTCCACCAGATTGCCCTGCGAGGTAAATCTCCGCCTGATATTTGTTGGTCCCGCCATTGTTATAGAAAGTATTGTTCTTGATCGTGAGGTTCTCGCTGGTAAGTACGTTCACGCCGACGCCGCTCGTGCAGAGGTGGCTGTTTT
>PLZC01000146.1:1449-35290 GCA_003151985.1 Acidobacteriaceae bacterium | reverse complement strand
CGATCTCCTTGGCCGGCTCGACCTCATCCAAAGGCAGGGGCTTGCTCGCGTACTTGAACTGGAGCAGGCCACGTAGGGTGCATAGATGGCGGTTCTGCTCGTCCAGCAGATCGGTGTACTCCTGGAAGGTGGCCGGATTGTTCTGGCGCACGGCCTGTTGCAGCTTGCCGATGGTGAGCGGGTTGAGCAGGTGATACTCGCCGCCCTCGCGATATTGATATTGCCCGCCGACAACCAGTTCGGTTTCCGACTCAGTAAATGGCTGGAATGCATAGGAGTGCTTGATCTGCGCCTCTCGCGCCAATACGCCGAGCCCCACGCCTTCAATGCGCGAAGCCGTTCCCGAAAAGTAGGCATCGACGAGAGATTGATTCAATCCCACTGCCTCAAATACCTGGGCGCCGCGATAACTCTGCAATGTGCTGATGCCCATCTTCGAGAAAGTCTTCAGCAGGGCTTTGTTAATGGCCTTGATAAAGTTCTTTTCTGCGTGGTTAGCAGTGACGTTGTGGGGCAGCATGCCGCGCCGTTTCAAATCATGCAGCGTCTCAATGGCAAGATACGGATTAATTGCACTGGCGCCATATCCGATGAGCAGGGCAAAATGCATCACCTCGCGCGGCTCGCCGCTTTCGATGATCAGCGCCACCTGGGTACGGGTCTTCTCGCGCACCAGTCGGTTATGCACAGCGGCCATCGCCAACAGGCTGGGAATTGGCGCATAGGTTGCGTCAACACCGCGATCGGAAAGTATCAGAAGAGTGTAGCCGGAGTTGACCGCGAGCGAGGCGCGAGCGCCGAGATCGTCAAGCGAATGCTTGAGGCCGGCTTCTCCATCCCCGGCGCGAAACAGTGCCGGCAGCGTCGTGGCCAGCAGGTCGCCTGACGAAACGCGCCGCAGTTTTTCCAAATCGCGATTGGTGAGGATCGGGTGGGGCAACTTGAGCGTGTGGCAGTTCTCAGGCGCCTCGTCCAGAATGTTGCGCTCGGTCCCGATATAGCTGATCAACGACATCACGAGTTCTTCGCGGATGGGATCGATGGGAGGATTCGTTACCTGGGCAAAGAGCTGCTTGAAGTAGTTGAACAGAGGCTGCGGGCGGTCGGAGAGGCAAGCGAGCGGTATGTCCGTTCCCATTGAACCGATCGGCTCTGCGCCCGTAGCGCCCATGGGCGCCAACAGAATGCGAAGGTCCTCTTCACTGTAGCCATAGGCACGTTGCCGGCGAAGCAGCGTTTCGGGATTCGACGCGATGACTCGCGAGGGCTCCGGCAACTGGTCAAGCGTGACCTGTTGTTCCTTGAGCCAGGTTGCGTAAGGCTTGCGGCCGGACAATTGCTTCTTGATTTCGGCGTCGGAGATGATGCGCTTCTGCACGGTGTCGACCAGAAACATGCGGCCTGGTTGCAGGCGGCCCTTCTTGCGCACGTCCTGGGGCGGCACGTCGAGAACGCCGGCCTCTGAGGCCAATACGACCAGATCGTCTTTGGTGACAATGTAACGTCCGGGACGCAGACCGTTGCGGTCGAGCGTAGCTCCGATTACGCGCCCATCGGTAAATGCAATCGCGGCGGGCCCATCCCAGGGCTCCATCAGCGAGGCATGGTATTCGTAGAAGGCGCGCTTTTCCTCGTCCATGTCTGGGTTGCCGGACCAGGCTTCGGGGATCAACATTGCCATGACGTGAGGCAGCGAACGGCCCGACTGGAAGAGAAATTCAACAGCGTTATCAAGAGAACCGGAATCGCTTCCGCCGGGCGTGATCACCGGATACAACTTGTCGATCTGGTCGCCGTGCAGCGGGCTCCCAAGCACAGATTGACGCGCGTTCATCCAGCTTATGTTTCCCCGGATGGTGTTGATTTCGCCGTTGTGGGCCACATAGCGATAAGGGTGTGCCAGCTTCCAACTTGGAAAAGTATTCGTAGAGAAGCGCTGGTGTACCAGGCAGAGAGCGCTGGTGACGAGTGGATTGGCCAACTCAAAGTAGAATCGCTCAATTTGCGGAGCCAGCATCAGGCCTTTGTAGATGATGGTGCGGCAGGATAATGAAGGGACATAAAAAATGTCATTGCCTTCGATATCGGAGTTGGCGATCTCGTTCTCGGTGCGACGGCGGACGCGGTAGAGCAGGCGCTCGAATGCATCCTCATTCATCCCATTTGGGCGGCCCAAGAACAACTGCTCGATATAGGGCTGGGAGCCGCGAGCTTCCCGCCCAACAGCATCGCCGTTTACCGGCGTATCGCGCCAGCCGATTACCGCAAGACCCTCTTCCTGGGCGATCCGTTCAAAGACTCCTTCGCACTGCAGGCGGCGGTGTTTATCCACCGGCAGAAAGACGATTGCCACGCCATAGTCGCCGGGTTCGGGTAATTGCATCCCCAACTCGCCGCACTCGCGCGCAAAAAAGACATGCGGAATCTGAATCAATATCCCCGCGCCATCGCCCGTCTCCGGATCGCATCCAGCGGCTCCCCGGTGAGTGAGGTTGATTAAAACTTCAAGCCCCTTGCGGATAATCTCATGGCTTTTCTCTCCGCGAATGCTGGCCACGAAACCCATTCCACAGGCATCGTGCTCATTCCGCGGGTGATAGAGACCCTGCGATTGAGGTGTGCGGAGACGTCGATCCAATGTTTGCATGGGCATCCTTCTTGATGAAGTTTTCGTGCGCAGCGATTCGTGGGCTGAAAGACACCGCCACGGTGCGATTCCCGCTGGGGAATCGCCCTGGTCCTTCATGTGTAGGCCCGACGTTGCAGGCCAGCCGTCTTTGGGAAAATGCTGAACACTTTAAATATATCGAAATTTTGCCTTCCCGGCTCAATTTCCTCGCAGGGCAAGCTTGTTGGGCCACAGATCTTCACCGCAGTTTCGCCCTCTAATGGACGCCAGTCACCGCAAAGAGGGCTCTAAGTCCGGCGCGGAGAAGATGAAGACAATCGCTAAGTCTCTGCAAAAACTATGAATGGAGGGCGCACTAGCGCTGGAGAACGGCCGCATGTTCATCCGTGACCGTTCCTTCCGTCGACGCGAATGCAATTCCAGCGCTCTTCAGGAATTCCGTCGGAGGAGTGCCGCCGGCAAAGATCCAGACAAAGTCGTTAGGCAGTTCACGGATTTCCCCGTCAACCTCGATTGACAGGATCCCCTCGCGGAACTCGGTGGGCATGGAGTTGAAGAGAACCTCGAGCTTGCGCGATGCGATGTGTTCCTGAATGCGTTTTGCGTTTCGATCCTTCAACCGGCTGAATTCGTTCTTGCGGTAGGAGAGCGTAACCTTGTTGCCCTTCTGAAGGGCCAGGCCCATGGCAGCCTCGACTGCGCTATCTCCGCCGCCAACAATGAGGATGTTGAGGTTGGTGAAGTGGTCTGCTTCGATGAGCCGGTAAAGGACATGAGGAAGTTCCTCGCCCTTTACGCCAAGTTTGCGCGGCGTGCCTGCCCGTCCCAGAGCCAGCACCACAGCGCGTGCCCTGTAATGTTCTCGTGAGGTGCGCACGCAGAACATGCCGTCAGCCTCTTTCTGAACCGTTTCCACGCCCTCAGTTGTATGGATGTTCAGGTCCGTTCGCTTCATGACCTTTTCCCAAAACAACAGCAAATCCTCTTTGGACAGTGCCGTCTTGCTGAACTTTCCATGCAACGGGAACTCTACCGGACTGGTCATAACCAGCTTTTGGCGCGGATATTTTGAGACCGTGCCGCCGACGCTTTCCCTTTCAAGAGTAAGGGCCTTCAGTCCGCGCTCCGCGGCTCGCAACGATGCACTGATGCCCGCCGGTCCGGCCCCTATGATCACCACATCCCACGCACTCTGATCTGTGCCTGCGCCGCCCTTGTTGCCGATACGCTGCGCAATTACATCCACGCAATCTCTGCCTTGGTTGACGGCATTCTTGATAAGCGCCAGCCCTCCGAGTTCACCCGCTATGAAAAGGTTCTCAACACTTGTTTCCAACTCGTCGCTGATCAATGGAGAATTCGCGCCCGCGCTGGGCTTGGCCATCACCATGGTGATGGCGCCCACGGGGCACTCTTCCGCACACAGGCTGTGACCGATGCACTTATGGCCGTTGACAATCACCGCTTTGCCGCCAATGACCGCAAGCACGTCGCCTTCCGGGCAAACGGTCACACACCCACCGCAGCCTATGCAGTGGTCGGTGTCGATTTTCGGATGTTGCGCCTGGGGTCCACCGGAAAAGTTCGCCCCCTTCTCCGCTGCGGCGCGAGCTAGAATCTCGCTCTTCAAGTGGGAGCGCCAGTGGCGAAGAAAGAAGAATCCAAGGACAACACCCGCGATCAGCCAGGTGATAAGTGTTTCCATTCGTTACCTGAACCCCAGACTCATGAACCCAAGGCCCATAACAACCACAATGTGCAGTATCGCAAGTACGGCGAACGCGTAGCTGAAAGGGCGATGAATCACATGCCAGAGGTGGAAGACGCGCTGAGTCTGATTCAGAAACACTACGCGTCTGGAGAATGCTGCTTTCTGCCGGACCAACCGGACAACGTGCTCGACTTCACGGTTTCCGCTTGAAAGCAAGCCGCCCGCGGACAAGATCGTACGAGTAAGGCTCGCAGACGCACGGCGCAGACCCGCCACCTGAAATGGCAGTCGCACGTCCAGGGAGATCATCTCGCCAATTGCAAGCAGAGGGCCGATGCGGCGAATGTGCGCGGCTGACGGAACCGCAAGGACACGATTCAACCGTTCAGCAGGGTAAAGCGATTGCGCCAAAAGCGCCTCGGTAAGCTCGCGCTCGCAAAGATGCAGTTCGTTCAATGAGAGTTCGGCTGCGTTCAAGGAACGCGGTATCTTTGAGTACAAATAGCGCCCAATCACACCGCTCAGAGCGACCGCAACCATGATCCAAAACGCAAAGCCTGCAATACCGCTGAACTTGAATGAAGCATGAAAGGCGATAATGAAGGGCGCAGTGACGCCCGCGATCACATGAAAATCCATCCACTGCTTGGCCGTGCCCCAGCGGCTGAGCCAGGGAACTACTTTCCGCAGCGCATAGAGAAAGATAATAAAGAAAAGAACTGTGCCAAAGACCCCTAACTTTATTCCAATGGTTCCACCGGGCTTGAGCAACTCATACTTGTCGGAATATGGCCGTTGATCCAGGGGAAGCGTATAGTAATTGGCCCCATAGACAGCTATCGCCGCAAGCAACAGGAGAGATGCTGCGCCAGCGATCGCAACACGGATGCGGTGTGCGCGTTCCTTTATATCTCTCTTGCGTTCGGCCGTTTTGGCGGGTACAGGGCTTTGAAGAAGGGACATGTTTATGGCTTCTCCTTGGGATTTCGAGTTATCACGGAGGCTGTGTCGTTGCCTGGAGTAACGATCCCGGCGTGGATCTTTACGTTCGGATCCTGCTCGGCATCGGTCGAGAAACTCTTGTAACTGTCGAATACATGAGTGTTGCGCCAATGCTGACGGGGAGTTGTCACGTCCACCACGGCAAGTGCAGGCAGAGTCAGACTAGCGGAGGACTTGCCCAGGACGGCCGGCTTGTACTCTACATGAACATTGATAGAGCGGAGGCCCACATCGCTCATGTCATGAAGCAGGCTGGCGTCTATCTTCACAACTTGACCGGATTGCTTGTCGAGCCATGCGGTCCCTTGAAGGTCCAGGGGATACTCGCGGCCTCGCAGCGCAAGTGCAGCCGGTGTGCGGCGCCCTTCAATATGTGCAAAGTGAACGGGGATTACGGGCTTGCCCTCAATCAAAACTTCGTCTCCGGTTTCAAACGTAAAACTGTCGCGATAATACGGATGAAAAACAAGCAAGACTGTAGAGAAGCCATTAGTGACCAGCATGGGCAACGGCTTGTGACGGCTGGAAGATGACTCAATACGGGACTCATTCAACTGGAAGTCGTCTCCCCCGCCGTCCATCATAATCAGGTAATCGTACTTAGCCTTTTCGGAGGCTTCTACGTGCCCATTGCCGGTGAGCTTCTCTTGCACAACTGACTCGGTGCAATGCAGGTCGGCGAGCTTGGCAACATATGCGGTAACCTGGCGCTGCGCCAGATCGGTTGGGCTGAGGGATGGCGTAGATTGCCCGACGGCACAGACCGCCGGCAACGCCAAAAGAATCCCGGATAGCAGCCAGTGAGAGTTATGGTTGATTCGCATGTACTCCTCTTCTCATCTTGGACCGGTTGTCGAACCTGTAACCGAACGTGGTGGTCCATTGGTTGTAATTCTGGGTGCCCCCCCGCTGCGTCGTGAAGTCGTTCTCGACAAAGTACCTGGCGCCAAGATTGGTATCGCACATGAGGTTCACAAAGAACGAGCTGCTGTTTGCGGCCAGCGGCGAATTGTACACGTAGGTCCCACCCTGCAGATTGAGGCGAAAGCGTTCCCCAATATCTCTGGAGACGGTTGCAGAGCGATAGGTTCCCGCGGCGAAGGCACTATCGAACTTCGAGTAGCGAACATCGGCCATGATACCCGTCTTCCAGATGTTAGACATCGTAACTCCGAAAAGGGTATTCAGAGAACTCTTCGAGTCGCTGGAAGTACTGCTTTGCCCTAGACTGAAGTAACCGGTTATATGCCGTGGCAGTTCCACACGTGCCCCACCGTTCACACCCTGAAACAGGTATTTATCCAGGAGGCCGGTTCCTATCAAGGTCTTGTCGTAGGTAGGTACATCGCGGAAGTAAGTGTCAGTCAAGTCGAGAACGACACGGGGATGAACCTGGAATCGCAGGGAGAGGAGGCTCCGGCCCAAGCCAGCGGATACCGCCGGCGTTAATGGATTGGCAGTCGGCTTGTCGATTTGCATCGCATGATACAAAGTCACATACCGCTTGTAGGAGAAATTATTCTCCGTGAAGAAAAATGGCCTGTTCACTGACCAGTTCAGAAGATTTACGCCACCCCCAAATGTGCTTGAGTAGTGCAAGTTCTCGTAGCTCCCCCCATGAATATTGTAGAAAGCTCCGCCGATTTTGTTTTGCGGATTGTAGTTCCATGCTGTCGGATCGGGGGTGGAACCGGCGAAGATTCCGGTGACTGATTTGGAAGAGAATTGCCTGCCCGCATACCCGCCGTCGATTGTCTCCAGGCTGCTGGCCCAGGGCAAATAGAGGCGGCCTATACCCGCCAGGTAACGTGAGTTTGGGTTGATGTAACTCAGGCTCATCAGATAGGTCCGATTGATGCTATCTTGCAGGGTAGCCTGCGCCGGAGCGGAATTGGACTGCAGGCTTCCGCGCCAGTAGCCGTTGAGGTTCCAATGCGTACCCATAATTCGGGTAAAATCGCCGCGGAAGATCATGCCGTAGGTACTCGAGCTGGAGCCGCCCTGGCCGAGTTGGCTAATCGTGCTCATGTCGAATCCGATCCGCCCGCGCATCTCGTTCACTTCCGGAAGAGGCGGCCGTGGGATCGCATCGCGAACCTCTTCGTCAAGTGGATCGCCCTCGCTGAAAGTGACCACCATGGGGTAACGACGAGTATTCCCGACGGTGTTCTTCTCGACAAGTTTTTCAACTTCGGCATCCGACAGGGAGACCACATCGTCTACAGCGAGTTCACGCTTTGAGACAACCAACTCGCAGACCGCAGAGGTGGAGGCCACCGACACAACCGTGAGCTTGGCGATAACTCCAGGCTCGATTGCCGCATTCCTTTCGTCATTCTCCGGCTTGGTAGGGTCTTGCTTGAGTACGAGCTTCGTCCCCTCGGCCAAGCCTGCGCTGCGGCCGCCATCGATGTATACATTCGTTCCATTCACATAGCGAACATGGAATGCAGTACGCGCCGGCGCCGTGGGAGTTGAGACAACCGGAGCCGGCGCCGGAGCAGGTTGCTGCGCGGCGCAGATCGCTGGAACTAGCAGCGGGACCGTCAAAATGAGTTGTTTCAGCAGGACCTAACCTCCATTGCCGTTTCTGTGGCAGGCATAGCAGTTCACACTGTTGTACACATATCCGTTGACATTCTCGTGATGGAAGTTGGCAGCGTTGTTGCCGCCATGGCACCCGATGCACTGGAAGACTGAATAGTCAGCGGAATTCAAATGGCAAGTGCTGCAGATCCCGTTGGCCCGACCATGGGTCAACGAGAAGAATGTGTGATAACTGGAAGGCAAGTTTGCAGGGAGCCACGCCGTTGTGGTGTGGCAGGTGAGACAGGTTGTCGGCCATCCGGCGGCAGTATGATTCGGATTTGTCGTTCCGGTGAAATCCTTCGTGTGGCAGGAGTAGCAGTCAGTCGGCGTCGACGCGAAGTTGGTTGTAGTGTGGCACAGTGCGCAGGCAACCGTCGTGTGAGCGCCGGTAAGCGGGAACGGTGTGTTGTTGTGATTGAAGACCGCGCCTGTCCAGGCCGTAGTGTTGTGGCAAGTTGCGCAGGTGGTGGGGAAGCCCGCCGAGATGTGATTAGGATTGGTTGTGGCGTTGTATTTTGCTTGATGGCAGGAGTAGCAGTCAGTCGGCGTCGACGCATAGTTGGTTGTAGTGTGGCACGTTGCGCAGGCAACCGATGTGTGAGCGCCGGTGAGCGGGAACGGTGTGAGGTTGTGGTTGAAGACCGCGCCGGTCCAGGCGGTTGTGTTGTGGCACGCTGCGCAGGTGGTCGGGAATCCCGCCGAGATGTGATTCGGATTGGTAGTGCTGTTCCAGTTTGCTTGATGGCAGGAGTAGCAGTCTGTCGGCGTCGCCGCAAAGTTGCTGGTTGTATGGCAAAGTGCGCAAGCCACGGTGACGTGCGCTCCAGTGAGCGGGAAAGGCGTGTTGTTGTGGTTGAAGACCGCACCCGTCCATGCAGTGGTATTGTGGCAAGCCGCGCAAGTTGTTGGGAAATTCGCAGTGATGTGATTCGGATTGGTTGTGGCGGCGTATTTCGCTTGATGGCAGGAGTAGCAGTCAGTCGGCGTCGACGCAAAGTTGCTTGTGGTGTGGCACATTGTGCAGGCAACCGTTTTGTGTGCCCCGGTGAGCGGGAACGGCGTGTTGTCGTGGTTGAAGACCGCGCCTGTCCATGCTGTGGTGTTGTGACAATTGGCGCAGGTGGTGGGGAATCCCGCCGTGATGTGATTCGGGTTGGTGGTGGCGGCGTATTTCGCTTGATGGCAGGAGTAGCAGTCTTTCGGCGTTGCCGCAAAGTTGCTTGTAGTGTGGCACAGTGCGCAGGCAACCGTTTTATGAGCGCCGGTGAGCGGGAACGGCGTGTTGTCGTGATTGAAGTTCGAGCCGGTCCAAGCCGTAGTGTTGTGACAAGTTTCGCAGGTAGTGGGGAAGTCCGCGGCGGCGTGATTCGGGTTGGTCGTGCCTGTGTAGTTCGCCTTATGGCAGGAGTAGCAGTCTGTCGGCGCCGCCGCATAGTTGCTGCTTGTATGGCAGAGGCTGCAAGCAACGGTAGTGTGCGCTCCGGTGAGCGGATAATGCGCGTAAAGATTGTGGTCGAATTTGGCGTTAAGCCAGGTGCTTGTGGAGTGGCAAGCGCCGCAATCGCGAGGCAGATTTAGCTGCACGTGGGGCGGGTTGGCGGTTTTAGTAAAGTCGGTAGTGTGGCACGCGTAGCAGTTCGCCGGCGTTCCCTTGAATACATTGTTCAGATGGCATGATTCGCATGACAGCGTGGCGTGCATTCCGGTCAATGCGAAGCCTGTAAATTTCAGGTGATCAAATTTCGCGCCGAACCAACTGTTCATGGAGTGACAGGATTCGCACGTGGTGGGAAAGTTCGACGCAACATGGTCAATAACCGGCGTCAGGAAGTCCTTCTGATGGCATGAGTAGCAGGCCGTCGATAGCCCCGCGAATTGTCCGCTGGCAGCACCTTTGTGACACGCCTCGCATTCCACCAGGGCGTGCGCCCCCACCAGCGGAAAACGGTTCTGGTGATTGCGAATCGCATCCAGCGAAACGTGCCAGCCCTTGACGGTGTGGCAGCTTTCGCAGTTGGCCCCGAATTGGCGGCGATGTATATCCGCGTGGCAATCGGAGCAGCGGGAACTCACATTCTTGAATACCAAGCTCGTGTGACATTGTGTGCAAGCTACCTTCTGGTGCATGCCGCGCAACGGATAACTGGTTTGGTCGTGACTGAACTCGGGATTCGATCTGACTGGCTTCCAACTCGTGTAAGTATGGCAATTTTGGCAAGGAGTAGCGATTGGACCATGGGGATTCGTCACCTTGGCCTGAGGACCGCCCACTTGTGGACGAGCGTTGTCCGTTGGCTGTTGCGCCGACATGCCGAAAAGCATGGGCGATAGGGCAATAGCCAGAATGATGAGCCATCGTTTCCGGTCCAAGATCTCAACTCCAAGTGGTCATGTATCGCAAATCAGACGGGAACCTCCCGTACTGACAAACTCGCGGTCTTATGCGCGAAACCTGACAGCCGCTATTTGCGCTAGCGCAAATAGATGGATTACTTGAACTCGCCCAAAGCGAGTTAGCAAATCCCCTGTGAACAGGCAATAATGTGAACTCGGAAAATCGTTTCACCGGCGGAATCCATGCTCAGCGTAATAGGCGTCCTGCTGGTCAATGGCTCTTTCGGGGCGGTCTAATATGCCGCAATATCCGGTGTTTGGGGGAAGTCAGTGGCAACTAATATTCAACAAAGTAATGCACTTTTCTATTCGACTGAAAACGGCGAAATTGGTAATCCGGAGTACAGGAACCCAAGTTCTGAATCAGGTTACAACAGCCGGCGATTTTGGTCCAGACTTAATTTCAAGCCTACTTTGTGAAAAGGGCTAACTTGATGAAGATTCGTTCATCTTTGCGGGAATCCAACTTATAGCCGGCCGTCGCTTTGGGGACATTTGTTCCATGGCATGCCTCACAGGCAGTAGGACACGGCTTGTAAAGCAGTACATCTTTACCTTCTACAGGCTTCTTCAAAGTATGACAAGCCGAACAGGCCACATTCTGGTGGCCGCCCTTAAGCGAAAATGCAGTCTTTTCGTGGTCGAAGAGGGATGGCCGCCACTTGTTACTGTTATGGCATGCAGCGCAGTCGCTTCCTTTCGGCCCGAACTGGTCACCATGCGGATTTTCGTGACATTCGCTGCAAGCTTTAGGCGCGCTCTTGAACTGAACGTGAAGCAGCGTCAACTCCATATTCGGCGGCTTGTGACAATCGCCGCAGGCCACGGCACGATGAGAACCAATCAGCGGAAATTCCGTTTTCTCATGGTCGAACTTGGATAGGTCTTTCCATTCTTTCGTCGAGTGGCAGGCCTCGCACCCTAACGGCTTTCCAGAGACGCCCTTACCCGCCATACGCTCTGCGAACTGGCCGTGGTGAATATCCTCATGGCAAGAGGTACAACTTAGCTGGCTGAAGTGGTAGACCGCCAACTTTGAACCCGTGGGCGCCTTGTGGCAATCAATGCAGGCTACCGCCTGATGTCCCCCGGTTAACGGGAAGCTGGACTTCTGGTGCTTGGCCAGCGTGTAGTTGGAAGTCTTGAAGCTGACGCCGGCATGACACTGCTCGCAACGATTGCGCCACGGATCTCCAGCGAACTGACCCTGGTGCTCATCCTTGTGGCAATCCACGCAAAGGGCAAACTTGATTTTGTAGATGGTCTCCTTACCAGCCGGTAAATGACAATCGGCGCACTTCACCTTGGTGTGGGGAGTTACGAGAGGGAAACCAGTCTTGGCGTGATCTGCCGCGGAATAATTCGACGGCTTCCACCCTGAGACAGTGTGGCAACTTTCGCAGCGGCCCCCATCGGCCCGTTTCAGGAACTGGCCCCCGTGAGGGTCCGGCTTATGGCAATCTGCGCAACGATCGTGAGGAATCGCTGCCTTGAAGTCTCCACCTTTGTGGCAGACCAGGCATCCGACTTCCAGATGTTTGCCCAGCAACGGATAGTGCGTCTTGGAATGGTCGAAGGTCGACGTGAAGGTTGACTTCTTCCAGGTGCCCGTGTTGTGGCAGGAACTGCACGCCTGCTTGAATTCCCCCTTATGCGGATCGGCGTGGCAGTCTGAGCAGGAGGAGAACGGCATTCCTGCATATCGAGGTTTGCCATCGCTTCCCGCTGTGTGGCATTTTTGGCATGCCACTTCCTTATGCGCCCCGGTGAGCAGGTAGCGTGTCTTCGAGTGATCGAAGCCTTGAGTGTCGATCTTGGCGGCTTTCCAGTCGACTGTGGAATGGCATTGCGTGCAGTTTGGGCCAAGCCGGCCCTGGTGCTTGTCCTTGTGGCAGGTAATACAACTTGGCGAGAGTCCGAACCATGTGTGATTCAGGTCCTTATTCGCTAGTAGCCCGCGTTCCGCCGGAGAAATGTGTTGTGCAGTATGGCAGGAGCGGCAACTTACCCCAATGTGCTTGCCATCGAGTACATACCCCGTCTTCGAGTGGTCGAACCCCTTTGGCGTAGGGTCCCAGCGCACCATTTGAAAGCTCTCCCCGTTGTGGTCGGAGTGACATTTCACGCAGGCAGCGCCCCGCGGCCCCTCGCGCGGGTAAGTGGCGTGCAGTCCTCTGTTCCGCTCTAACTCGGTAGCAATCTCTTTGTGGCATTCCAGGCAGCGGAAGGTGGGAGACCGGGTGGAGAATTCGTGACACTTGATGCAATTTGCCGACCCGTTAAGGCTTTGGTGGGCTCTTGCCAGTGGGCCGGGAGAAATCTGTCCTTGTGTCGTGGCTGAACAGAGAAGCGCGAAGACAAAAACGAGTACCCAAATCAAGGAACTCGTCGCTATCGGCTCACAGGGGAATCTGTTTCGCCCCAGGGGATCCTGAGTGGGGCAGGCATGCTTGTAAATGACAAAATCCCGGATCGCCAATAGAACTCCACCTGCTTGCCCTTTGTGTATCGGCCGGGGAAAAGTCACGAAACCGCTGCCCGGAAAACCACAAGAACATTCTTCTCGACACAAGAGAACCAAGGCTTGGACGCATCACGGCGTGTTCGTCATCAAATGATTGCAATTCAACTTAAGATTGGCCCGGTGAAATTCAACTGCCTGGTAATTTCTGCGCGAACATTGCAGTACTCACTTAATAGTCATCGTCGCTAACCTGACCAAGTCGCACGGCATCGCGCACTACAACCGCTTCCCGGCGTGGCAAGACAAATCCTTGCTCTCCCCATCTCGAAAGCAAGCGGCTAATCGTGAATAGCGTTGTGCCCGTCATCTGGGCCAATTCCTCGCGAGAAAGAGAAACCTCAATTCCTCCCTGGGATTGCTTGCCAATCTGCTTTAGCAGCCTCAGAAGCGCCAATGCCACTCGCTTGGCCACCTTTTCCGTGGCCACCTCGCGGAAGCGTTCTTCAAGTTCGCTAAGCCGGCTGGAAAGAATTTGGCTGATGTTCTTCCTTATCAGCGGATATTCGGCCAGCACGTTTTGAAGCTTGTTGTATTCCCAAACCAGGGCCTTGCATTTTTCCATCGCGCGCGCGGAGCAAGTATGGTTGCAGCCGCCGGAATCGGCGGGCACGCCAACCGCATCGCCGGAGCCATTCATCCAAAGGATAACTTCGTTGCCGCTCGGGCCCAGTTGGGAGAGCTTGATGCTGCCGGTTTGAATCAGCACCAAATGACGTGCCGGTTGGCCCTGCATGAACAGAAGTTCGTCGCGCGCAAATGTCCGGGCTCGCGCGCACGAAGCAATTTCCATGCATTCCTGTTGAGAAAGACCTGTGAAGAGCGCCGAAGCACACATAAGGACAACATGCTCGGCAAGGTTGGAATCAATGGTTGATACCCCGTTGGGGGCGCCATGAGAATCGTTGTTGGACGACCCGTCAGGGGCGCCTGAAACTTCGGGGAAACGTGCTGTCGCCATGTACCTCCCCATGACAACCTTTCTTGTTGCGCGAACTTCGACGGGGGCTCTTCAAACGGGGGCGGGAATTTCCGTCGATCGCGTCGTGGAAATTCACATGTTAGTCAGATGCAGCTAGAGGATTTTTGGATTTCTCGAATTGAAGCTAATCTGCGACTTCCTCCCTCAGTTCACCTGCTCAGGGGGGTCCGCCCGGGTATGACTACGCGCAATGTAACCATACTCTGGAAAGATTAGCCAATCTTGCGCGAACGCAAAGACGTCGGTTCTACATGCACGGGATGATTCATATGCTTCTCAATACTACCCATGTTGCGAAGCCACGGTGGCGGTGTCTGCCGTTCGAGTAGGAGGCGCAGTTCATGATCCGCAGGCAACTCTATTTTGTTCCGCTCGCTGTGGCCCTTATCGCCGGCTTCGTTTTTGGCAGTCTCGGGGCGAGGCCCAGGCAAAATCAGGCGCATAGGGTACTTTACTATGTCGACCCAATGCACCCCGGCTACCGGTCCGATAAGCCCGGCACGGCTCCGGATTGTGGGATGGCATTAGTCCCCGTGTTTGCAGAAAGCGCCGGCGCCTTGGCCGTCACTTCCGCCGGCCCAACGCCGGGAATGGTCCAAATTGATCCCGCAGCCCAGCAGTTATACGGTATTCGGTTGGCTAAGGTCGAAAAGAACCGAGGCCAAGGAACCGTCAGAGTCTTCGGCAGGGTGGTCCCGGATCAGACTCGCGTCTTTCGCGTCAATATTGGCACCGAGGGATATGTCAAAGAAACTCACGACGACGCCGTCGGCAATCACGTCGGCAAAAACCAGCACCTTGCCACCGTTTATGCGCCGGAGTTTCTCTCTCTCGCAGGCGGTTATCTTTCAGCAAACGAGCGTTCCGGAACCGCCGCAGCAAAGGATAATGCCGCGGCATCGCAGGGGGCAGCCAGCGTACAGGCCAGGGCAGACCGCTTGCGAAATCTCGGCATGAGCGATGCGCAAATTGAAGAAATGAGCACAAATCGCAAGATCCCCGAGGATGTTTACATTGTCTCTCCTGCAGATGGCTTCATTCTCTCCAGAGGCATTTCGGCAGGTTTGCGATTTGAGAGGCAAATGGAGTTATATACCATCGCCGACCTGAGTCATGTATGGATTTTGGCGGAAGTAATCGGCAAGGACGCGCAGGCGTTTCGTCCCGGCGCGATAGCTCGTGTAACTCTTTCGGATACGGGACAGTCTTTCCAGGCTCGCGTGAGCAACGTGCTTCCCGAAGTCGATCCGGCCACTCGCATTTTAAAGCTTCGGTTGGAGGTCGCGAACCCGGGCTTCAAGCTCCGGCCCGACATGTTCGTGAACGTTGAGTTGCCGGTTTCGGTTCCACCGGGTATCTCCGTCCCGGCCGACGCGGTTGTCGATTCGGGATTGTCGAAGCGGGTCTTTGTTGAGGCGGCTGCGGGCCAGTTTGAAGCCCGCGCCGTTGAAACCGGATGGCGTCTCGATGACCGCGTGCAGATTGTGAAGGGGCTGCTGGAAGGGGAGACCGTGGTTTCAGCGGGGACGTTCCTTGTGGATTCAGAGAGCCGGCTGCGGGCAGCGGGGAATCCGATTTCCGCACCTCCCGATGGTTCGCGAACTGAAACCGCCGCAAACCGCCCTGTGAGCCGACCGATCGCCAGTCATTGATCATGCCCATGGAAATACGAAAGGCCGCGCCAGGCGCGGTGAATTAGAGGAAGGCCGTTTCGGCCGCCTCGCTGGAGATTTAGTTGATCGACCGGATCATAGAGTTTTCCGTCCGACACAAGATGGCGATCTTTCTCGCCGTGGCCATCGGGTGCGTTTATGGCTGGTGGTCGATTGCGCATACACATCTGGACGCTATTCCCGATCTGGGCGACACGCAAGTCATCATTCTCTCCCGCTGGGATCGAAGTCCCGACCTGGTTGAGACCCAAGTCACTTACCCGATAGTTACCGCCATGCTGGGGGCCCCGCATGTGAAGGCAGTGCGCGGCGTTTCCGATTTCGGCTACTCCTATGTGTACGTGATCTTCGATGACAACACGGATCTTTACTGGGCGCGCTCTCGCACTTTGGAGTATATGGCAGGTGTTCTCGGCAGGTTGCCGGAAGGAGTCAAGACAGAACTCGGGCCGGATGCAACAAGTCTCGGATGGGTGTTCCAGTATGCATTGGTCGATACGACTGGACGGCATAGCCTGTCCGAGCTTCGCTCTTACGAAGACTGGTACCTTCGTTATCACCTGCGTGCTGTCCCCGGCGTTGCCGATGTTGCACCGATTGGCGGGTTCACTCGCCAGTACCAGGTAAACCTGGATCCGAATCGGTTGCAGGGCTATGGAATTCCGCTTAGTCAGGTGACTAACGCCGTCCGTGAAGGAAACAACGAGACCAGCGCCCGGCTACTCGATTTCGGCGGAACGGAATACATGGTTCGCGGCAGGGGCTACGCGACTTCCATCGATGACTTCAGCAATATCGTTGTAGCCACTCCCCAAGACGGGGCGCCGATTCGTGTCCGGGACCTTGGCGAAGTCGGCCTCGGACCAGACTTGCGCCGTGGCGTCGCCGACCTGAACGGCGCGGGTGAAGTGGTTTCAGGAATCGTCATCATGCGCAGCGGGGAGAACGCGCTTGAGGTGATCGACCGCGTAAAGGCCAGGCTGAAGGAGATAGAGCCGAGTCTGCCGGCTGGAGTCAAGATCGTTCCCATCTACGACCGTTCTCAATTGATTCATCGCACCATCGGCAGCGTGCAAGAGACGATCGTCGAAGTGGTCGTCACTGTCGTACTCATCATACTGGTATTTCTGTGGCACTTCCCTAGCGCCGCCATTCCCCTGGTAACTATGCCGGCGGCAGTGTTGCTGTCGTTCATCCCCCTGCGCTTGATGGGCATTAGCGTCAATGTTATGTCTCTTGCCGGTATCGCAATAGCATTCGGCGAGCTTATCGACGCGTCGATTGTGGTTGTTGAGCAAACCCACAAGAAACTCGAGCGTTGGGAGAAGGACGGTCGTCCCGGCAAGCACCGGGACATCGTGATGTCTGCGGTAAAGGAGGTCGCCGGCCCAACCTTCTTCGCTCTCCTGGTCATCGCCATCTCGTTCCTCCCTGTGCTGACGCTTGAAGGACAGGAAGGGCGCATGTTCAGGCCTCTGGCCTATACCAAGACCCTGGCCATCATCGTTGCCGCAATCCTGGCTATTACGTTGGATCCCGCCCTGCGCTTGTTGCTGACGCGAGTCGAGAAGTTCGACTTCCGGCCGGCATGGGTGTGCAGGATAACCAACGCATTGCTGGTCGGGCGAATCCGGTCAGAGGACAAAAACCCCGTAAGCAGCCTGCTGATGCGCATCTATGAACCCGCAGTGGCATGGACCTTGCGCTGGAAGTGGGTCGTCTTTGCAACCGCGGCTGCACTTATGTTGGTTACTATACCGGCGTATTTTGCGCTTGGTTCCGAATTCATGCCTCCAATGGATGAAGGTGCAATTCTCTACATGCCCACCTCCATGCCCGGCATTTCCATTGCGCAAGCCGGCCGCGTGCTGCAGACAACTGACCTGATTCTCAAGCAGTTTCCCGAAGTAGACCAGGTGCTGGGCAAGGCCGGCCGCGCCGAGACCGCCACGGACCCCGCTCCACTGTCGATGCTTGAGACACTTATCACTCTCAAGCCCCGGTCGCAATGGCGGCGCGTTGATACCTGGTACTCATCCTGGTCGCCGGAGTGGGCCAAGAGCGTATTTCGGCATATAACTCCGGATACGATTTCACCCGAAGAACTTGTCGCCCAAATGGATGCGGCAATAAAGGTGCCGGGAGTTACTAACTCATGGACGATGCCGATCAAGGGGCGCATCGACATGCTGACCAGCGGCATACGAACTCCTGTGGGCCTGAAGGTCTCCGGTGACAACCCGAAAACAATCGAAGAAATAGGAGAACAGATCCAGGCAATTCTTCCATCGGTTCGCGGCACGCGAGGAGTTTTCGCCGAGCGCACCAATGAAGGATACTTCCTGGATATCAATTGGCGCCGCGACGAACTTGCCCGGTACGGGATCAGCATGCAAAAGGCCCAGGAGGTTTTGGACAATGCTATCGGGGGCGACAATGTCTCCACAGTCTATGAAGGCTCCGAACGATATCCGGTAAATGTCCGTTACATGCGGGACTTCCGAAGCAGTGTCGATGCACTGGGGCGCGTTCTAATTCCAGCGGGAGGGCAACGTCAGGCGACCATTGGTGACTTGGCGACTATTCAAGTCAAGAACGGCCCGTCGATGATTCGCGACGAAAACGGCATGTTGACGGGCTACGTCTACGTGGACATCGCCAACCGCGACATTGGAAGTTACGTCGCCGAAGCTAGCAGAGTAGTACGTGAGAAGGCCAAGTTACCATCCGGCTACGTTGTTTCCTGGGGTGGGCAGTTCGAATCCATCGAGCGGGCAAATCGCCGGCTTCGGGTTATCGTCCCAGTAACGGTAGGAATAGTGATGTTACTCATCTTTATCAACACACGCTCGTTTATTAAAACGATGATAGTGCTGTTGGCTGTTCCTTTCTCCGCGATAGGCGCCGTCTGGATTCTCTATCTGCTTCACTACAACGTAAGCGTGGCTGTGTGGGTGGGCCTGATCGCGCTCTTGAGCATCGATGCCGAGACCGGCGTCTTTATGCTTCTCTATCTCGACCTCGCCTATGAAGAGGCCAGGGAGCGCGGTCACCTTAGAACGTTGGCGGATTTGCGCGAAGTAATTATTTACGGCGCCGCAAAGAGACTGCGCCCCAAGTTCATGACTTTTGCAACCACTTGCATCGGCCTGCTTCCGGTCATGTGGTCCATCGGTAGCGGGTCAGATGTCATGAAGCGGATTGCCGCACCCATGGTAGGCGGCATCTTCACCTCGTTTGTGTTGGAATTGCTGGCATACCCGGCAATCTACGAGTTATGGAAGCGCAACACTGTTGTGGAGCCGCCTGACCGTGCCAAACCTGTGGCAACTGAGTTTGTGCAAGATGACTTGCAGATGGCTGTTTCCGGGATGCATGACAGTTGGTAACTCGGACACTCAGAAGATAGAGTCGGGCATCGCCCGATGTTTTAAACGGAGGTTTGACATGGCGGTAAAAAATACAATTCGGTTGCTTTCGACTGGCCTGATGATTGCGCTTTCCGCTGCCTGTTCCAGTGGACAGATCGCGCCCGCATCCACCAGGGACGCACAGCCGGCAATTGACGCCGCGTTGTCTGCGTCGCGACCGAAGGCGCTCGCAGAAATGCCGCCCAGGCCCCCAAAGGTGACATGTAACAAGGACCTCTTGACCATCTCCGCGGATAACTCAACTTTAGGAAGCGTCTTGAGGGCCGTGCGCACATGCACTGGAGTGCGTATCGATATGCCCGACGCTTCCGTTGGGGGCCGGATTTATGAGGAGTTAGGCCCGGGCCCGGTGCGCCAGGTGCTGGAGTCGCTCCTGAGCGGCACTGAATTGAACTACGTAATAGGAATGTCCGATACAACGCCGGAGAAGGTCGATTCGATTCTCTTGATGTCTCGAACAAACGGTTCACCCAATGGGCTGGGCGGCCGGGCAAATGCTCCATCCGCGGAACTGGCTTCTCTCAGTCCTGCGCGCCGCCTATGGCTCCAGACGTCGAAGAATGGACGGGCCATCGCAAAGGGCAGCGGGGATAGCCGACAGGTTGACTCTGACACAAGTGAGACCGATGAAATGGGCGCATCTGCGGAAGAAGACGCAGGCGGGAATGCCAGTCCGATGGATGCGAATATCCAAGCAAAGGCCGCCGAGGAAATACCCATACCGCCCAACGCAAGCATTGGCGGAGCCCCGCAGGAGGCCGCCGCGCCGGATCCCAGCAAAGGCACGTCGGACAAGATCACCGACATGCAGCAATTGTTCGAGCAACGCCGCAAGATCCAGGAAAGCCAGAGCGCAGCCGCGAAGCCGCAGTGATGCATTTGGATGCCCCGCCGGTTCTGCCCTTGCAGTAGCCCGGCCTCAGGGTGCATTCTGTGCCTGTCATGAAAGCAATCCAGATTTACGCGACAGGCGGTCCGGAAGTTCTAAAGCTGGCCGAATTGCCCATTCCTCAACCGGGTCCGGGGCAGGTGTTGATTCGCGTCGAGGCCACCGGGGTTAACTTTATTGAAGTCTACTTTCGCAAAGGTGTGTACAAGGCATCGCTGCCTTTGACACCCGGAAGCGAAGCCGCAGGCACCGTAGAGGAACTTGGCCCAGGTGTTGTGGGATTCAAAGCGGGAGACGCAGTAGCCTCAACCGGTGTGCTGGGCAGTTATGCCGAGTATGCGCTGGTTGCAGCGGCGCAACTGGTCAAGATACCCGAGGGGTTGACCATGGAGCAGGCCGCGGCCGCCATGCTGCAGGGAATGACGGCACACTACCTGTCCCATTCCACGTTTCCACTGAAGGCCGGAAACACGGCGCTGGTTCACGCCGGGGCGGGCGGCGTGGGGTTGCTGCTGACCCAGATCGCGGCCAAACTGGGCGCGCGCGTGATTACGACAGTTTCTACTGCCGCCAAGGCGGAGTTGTCGCGCGAGGCGGGTGCTTCCGAGGCAATTCTCTACACCGAGCAGGACTTCGAGACGGAAGTCAAGCACCTTACGGGTGGCAAGGGCGTGGACGTTGTCTACGACTCGGTGGGCAAGACCACTTTTGACGGCAGCCTGAATTGTCTGCGGCCGCGCGGAATGTTGGCCTTGTTTGGAGCGTCAAGCGGACCGGTGCCACCCTTCGACCTGATTCAACTCAGCGGCAAAGGATCCCTGTTTGTGACTCGGCCGACGCTGTGGCATTACATTGCTACACGGGCCGAACTGGAGTGGCGCGCCGGGGACGTGCTCGGTTGGGCCGCAAAGGGTGAACTACAGTTGCGCACCGAGCATCGCTATCCATTGGCTGAGGCCGGTCAGGCGCAGACTGACCTCGAGGGACGCAAGACCACCGGGAAAATTCTGCTGGAACCTTAAAGGCAGGGAACAGGGATCAGAGACACAATGGGGACCATTGCAATCACCGCTGCTGACCGGGTGTTTGTCCTTACCGGAGCGGGTGTAAGCGCGGAGAGCGGATTGCCTACGTTTCGCGCTTCGGACGGGTTGTGGGCAGGCAACCGGTGCGGGCGCAGACGTCCACCGCAGGCACAGCGTTTTACTTCGGCCAGGCTCTGGTAAATGGCGCGATCGTCGACAGGAGGCCGGCCGCAGTCGTCTTCGCAATGCGCCTTGGTCAGCTCACCGTGCATGTGCAGCAGCCGCTTGGAGCCGGCTCGTTCATGCAGATCATCCACATTCTGCGTGCATAAAAAGAAACGGTCACCGAGGCGCGCCTCCAACTGGGCCAGCGCGAAATGCGCCGGATTCGGCACTGCGCTTTGACCCGCTGCCCGTCGCGCGGAGTAAAACTCCCAAACCCGCCAGGGGTTACGGTCCCAAGCTTCCGGCGTGCAAACATCCTCGATCGTCTTCTTCGGAGAAATTCCACTGGAAATGGATCGTATCCAGGAAGAAATCGCCAGGGCAACACTCATGGTCGTGGTGGGCACATCGGGTTCGGTCTACCCGGCGGCTAACTTCGTTCATTGGGCGCGGCAGCGAGGCGCGCGCACAGTCTACGTTGGTCCGGAACCTCCGCTGAATGCTGCCGCGTTCACGCATGTTGTTGAAGGCAACGCGGGCCAAGTGCTGCCAGGCCTGTTTGTGCCGGAAGATTAGATTGTCTCCTCAACGCGCCTTGATAAATTCCTTGCGCCGGAAGCGAAGTGCTGACCAGTCCTCGTCGATGGCGACAGCACGCACCGTATCAAAACCGGCGGCTTTCAAAACATCCCAGCCGGTATCTCGATTGAAGTCGCATTTGTATTTCTGCGACGTCCCTTTGGGATAGGCGAACCAGACGATGGCGTCGCCCTTGGCCCGGGATGCGACTTCCTGACTGAGCGCGTCTACTTCGCTCTGGAGCGTAACAAAGGCAAGGAAGAAGCCCACCTCCGGAGCTGACTCAAGGTGGCGATGAATGGTAATTACCGGCAGGTGAGCGAGTTCCGCTTCAAAGCTCGCGGGCGCATCGAGCACGACGATCTCCTGCCTGTCCTTGAGATTGAGTTTCTCGAAAATTGTAGCCATGGAATCCTATCCTAATCCCGTTGGCGACATAATCCGCAAACTCAAAAATGAAAACGATAGCGCAGTTCCGCCGAGACCATTCTCGGATCGTTGAAGTGGAAACCGCCAATAGTAATCGAGTTGTCCAGCAAGACGCGATGATTCGTGACGTTCAGTATCGAGGCCGAAACCTTCCAGCGTTCGCCCATCGACCGTCCTGCAGAAATATCGAAGGTTGTGTGAACCGGCAAATAGTTGCCGTTGTAAGGGCCTTGATTCGCGCCGGCCAGACCGTTGATGAAGCCTGACCCGTAGTAGACATTGGTAGCGACCCAGGTGCGGGCAGGCAGGCTCGCCGTAAAGCCCGTGTTCAACGTATGCCGCTGGTCGTGGTCCATGGGGGTATAACCAGGTCCCAGGTTACAGGCAGGGTCGGTTGGAATGTGGCACGCAAAGCCGCCAACAATGTCGCCGCGCTGCTCGGCGATCTGATCCGAGTAAGCGAGATGGAACTGTCCTAAATGCGCCAACTGCGGCGATCGTAGTGCGAGCTCCCAGGCGCGGATCAGCGCACCATCCACCGCCGTGGCCAGGCACAAGTTCGACTCTCCCACGCACGAGTGGTCGAGGAAGTTGTTGACGCGATTTCTGACGTTGGCCACGTCGAGCAGCCAGCCCTTGTACGGAATCTGAATTCCGAATTGGTGCTCTTCGTCGCGCTCGGAGGGAAGGGGAGTGAAAGCATTCTGGCCCGGCTGGCTTGAAGCATAGTTGAGAAACGAACTGGAGACGGTTTCGACCGGCGCGGGCTGGAAGAAGTGGCCGTAGAAGCCGCGCAGAACCCAGTGCAAACGGGGAATTTCCGCGGTTGCGCCGATGCGGGGATAGGCCGCGCTTTCACTTAAACCGCTGCGAAGGATAGAGAAGCGCATGCCTCCGAGCAGGGTGATGTAGCGGCCCATGTGCAGGTGATCGGAGACGTGGAATTCGGCCAGCCCTGCATTCGCCGATGTCGTGGTATTGGGCACACTCTTGGCGGAGTAGCTTTGGTCGTTCACGATCAAGCCGAAGAGGTCGTTCTCTGCCTGGTAGAAAGAGTAGAGCCCGCCAGAAAAATTGTTGGGGCCAAGATCGGCGCGTGCATCGGCCTGCGCGCCCACATAGTTCGACGTCTGATGCCACGTCGTCGCCACCGGAAAATCAGTGCTCCGCGCGCCATAGCTTGACTGGTTGAAATGGTAGAAGGGCGCAACCGTAAACAGCGACTTGGGTGAGAGGGTGTGTACCCAGTTGGCGATCACAAAAGAATCGCGCTCGGTTTGCCCGTCTCTCAATCCATAGGAGCTGTAGTAGCCCGAGGCCTGTTCCCAGTCGTTCAGGTTGGGGTCGTAAGGAATCTGGAAGTAATCCTGGCGGTACTGGGCGGTGAGGCGAAGTTGGTCTTTGGCTGTCTGGTTGCGCAGCAGGGAGAGAAATCCGCTTTGTGAATTGGTTGCGTCGTGGTGGAGGCTGCTGACCGGTGGAGCCAGGCCGAAGTTGGAACGGGAACCGGTGAAGCTCGCGTACCAAGCGGTGGCTTCGCTGTGGTCGCCGAGCGAGAGTTGGGTTTCGCCGGTGAAGAAATTGCCGGCCGAGAAAAGCAGTTCGGCGTCGCGGCTGCGCTCGAAACCATTGCGGGGCAGCACGTCGAAAACTCCGTAAGTGCGGTCGCCTACATCGGCGGAATAGCTGCCTCGCTGAGTTTCCACCTGGTCGATGTCCTTGGGATCGATCTGCGGGCCGACATTGGAAGCGATCTTGGTGTTGGGAATCGCAATCCCATCGATAAGCCAACTGGTCTGGTGGCCGCCTCTCATGTGCAGCATGTCGTGGGTCATGTAAGCGCCGGGGACGAAGTCGGTAATCATCTCCATGCCTGTGGTGCGACTGGCGCCGGGTGTCTCTTCGATCATTGCGCGGGTAATCAGCGTTGTGGGCGTCACAGAATCTGTAGCCAGGCCCAGATCCGCGGAGCCTTGCACCACAATGGTCTGCGATGCTGCGGCCACTGGCAGCGCAATGTGCAGGATGGGGTTTGTTCCAGAGGCAACGGTGAGCGGCTGAGAAACTGTATCAAAGCCCGGAGCAGTAATCAGCAGGCGATAAACGCCGATGGGCGCCTGGGGCAACTCGAATTCGCCCTCAGAGTCAGTGTCGGCGCGCAACGTGAAATCGGACTCGGCAGCCCGGAGTGTAACCGTTGCGCCGGCGATGGGTCGATGGAGAGGATCGTGAACCACGCCGTGGACCGTAGCGAATACCGTGGCCAGCGCAGGCAGGGAAGAAGCCAGCAGCAAGGCTGAAGTGACAATGGGGAATCGCATGCGGCCGGCCTCCAACAAGGACAGGGGGTCTGCCCAGGCGCTCTCATGGCCGAGGGTCACTCGGCGGGAAAGATGCCTGGCACATTAAGGGAACCTTTGAAGGCAACTCCAGCTTGAGAAGTGAGATTCTTCTCAACGCCTGAACCATTTTGGAATTGCGCCAGCCTGGGAATTGGCCGGCGCCGGTCCCCTTCAATCCGGGACAAGCTTTCAACGGGATTCTCAACCGATCTGAGTGGTTGGAGGGCCACGGCCGGCGCGCGTGCGGAACTGGCTCAGGCGGGCCGTGGCGCAGTTTGCCAAGGGCGCGTATGGCCGGGCATGCAGTGAGGGAAGGCTTGCCGGCGAACCGGCCAATGCATGAAAAGACACTGTGGATGCGGCCAAAAGCCCTGGGTAGCTAGGGCAACGCGACGGCGGGGCGAAAACCGGAGCGGCGCCGATCGACTCCTGGGCAAGCTCTGAGATCTGGCCGGCCGACATGGCGCAATGATGGGCTCCTTGGCGGCGGCAGCAGGCAGGCAGGCGCGACTCGGCGTTCGCCGGCAATGTGGCCGCAAGCGGTCCCACCGAGAACACGAGAATCAGCAAAACGCCAACAAACCGCCGCATCGTAGTCACATCCTATACGAGAAACAAGGCGCGTGCATCAAATGGGAAAAACCTATGCCGCAGTCAGGTATCATCGGGGCATTGCAGAGTTTTTATCGTTTCCAAGGGGAAAGCGCTTTGTCCAAAGTCAATCAGCCCGTGTCGCCGCAATCGTCCACCCAGTCACCCCTTCAATCCGCCGACAGGCGGCCGTTGCGAATCGGCATTTTCGGCTTTGGGACGGTGGGCAGCTCAGTGGCGCGCATCCTTGTGGAATCAAAGCCCATGGGCTTGGAACTGACCCACATCTTCAACCGGGGCGTGGCGCGCAAGCGGGTGGATTGGGTTCCATCGAGCGTGGTGTGGAGCGAGGACGCCGACGCCGTTCTGGCTTCCGATGTGGATGTGGTGGTGGAACTGGCCGGCGGGCTTGATCCCGCAGGCGGATGGGTGCGCAAGGCACTCGATGCCGGCAAAAGCGTGGTCACCGCCAACAAGAAGCTGATTGCGTACCACGGCGTGGACCTGGAACGGCTGGCCGCGGTCAAGGGCGGCCACCTGAAATACGGAGCCGCGGTGGCCGGCGGAATCCCTGTGATTCCAGCCATCGAACAGGGCCTGGCCGGCGATCGCATTGAGCGCATTGAAGGCATTCTCAACGGTACATGCAACTTCATCCTTAGCAAGATGGAGGAAGGCGCGGAGTACGCGGCGGTGCTGGCCCAGGCGCAGGCCCGGGGCTATGCCGAAGCTGACCCCACTGAGGATGTAGGCGGATTCGACGCGCGCTCCAAGCTGGCCATTCTCATGCGCCTGGCGTTACGCTTGGCGGTTAACCCGGAGGAGATTGTTCCGCGGCCGATTACCACAATCTCTGCGGTGGATTTCAGTTACGCGCGCGACTTGGGCTGCACCATCCGCCAAGTGGCCCGCGCGGAGAAGACCGGCGATGAGGTTGCCGCCACTGTGGGTCCCATGCTGGTCGATCTGCGTTCCCCGCTGGCTTGGTCGCGGGGCACCGAAAACATGGTCATCCTCACTGGCCGCTACGGCGGAGATGTAGTCTTTTCAGGTCACGGCGCCGGCGGCCATCCCACGGCCGTCGCCGTGGTCAGCGACCTGCTCGCCCTGGCGCATGGATCGAGGCGCGTAAAGGTCCCCTCCGCGCCCGCAGCGGTGGGCGCTGAGTTTGAGGTGCCCCACTACATGCGGTTCCTGGTCGACGACCGGCCGGGAATTGTTGCGGAGATTACCAGCTCGCTCGCCAGAGAACATATCAATATAAGGGCCATCGTGCAGAAGCCGGGCTATCCCCAGCACGCTTTGCCATTCGTAGTCACCGTCGAGCCCTGCAAAGCTTCCGCGCTCGAGCGGGCGCTCACCAGCATCCGCGGAATGAATTGCCTGCTGGAAGAGCCGCTGGACTTGCAGATGCTTGAATAGTGTACAGGCAGGGATTTGGGTCACAGTGCGATGGGTGGATTAGAGCATTTCTCATGTTGGTGTAGAGCGGCTTTGAAAGGGCACGGCTTCAGCCGTGCCGCAAGATCTGGAAAATAAGCTTAGGGCTTTAGCCCCGGAGGGAATATTGNNGGAGGTCGCGAAATGATCGACACGATTTATCGATGTGAGATTTGCAGTACCGAAAGTGAAAATCCCTCGCGGTGGGTTGTGATCCATTGCAGCGATGCGCAATTGAATGTATTCAAATGGACTTATGAAGCTGCCCTGGCTCCCCAGGCGCGCCATTATTGCGGCGAAGCCCATGCCCAGGTTTACATCAGCCGCTGGTTTGAATCCTTCTGNNGGAATATTGCACTCTACACCATCAACAGGGATGCTCTAGCCCTTGCGCTCTGTTGGAGCCGGTCCGGTCGACTCGCGAATCACAAGCTCGGGCGCCATGACGATTTCGCCCGGATACTCCTTTTCCCGGTCTGCAATGCGGTCCAGCAGCACTCGGGCGCCGCACTTGCCCATCTCCCTCAGCGGCTGGCGCACAGTGGTAAGCGAGGGCGTGGAGTACGCGGCCGACTGAATGTCGTCGAAGCCAACCACGGAAACGTCCCCAGGCACCGTGAGCCCGGCGTCCTTGAGTGCGCGAATGGCTCCAATGGCCGCTATGTCGTTGAAGCAGAAGATGGCGGTAAAGTCGCGGGTCTTGTCCAGCAGCGCCTGCGTAGGCTTATAGCCGATTTCCGGCGCCATGGGGTGATATCCGGTCTCCATGGACCAGCTGGCGGCGTCAATGCGCACAGTCAGAGCCGGGTCGAGCTTCAGATCGATCTCCCTCGCAACCTGCTGAATGCCTTCCCAGCGGAACTCTGAATCTGGGATTGCATGCGGCCCCCGTATGAAGGCAATCCTCCGATGCCCAAGTTCATACAAGTGGGTCAGAGCCCGTTCTGCGGCACGATGGTGATCGAGGATAATGTTGGTCACGTTCTCTATCGCGATGTGGGCAGAAATAGCCACGACCGGCACCGGCACTGCAATATCGTCAGCCGCGGTATTCAGGAGCAGAAATCCGTCCACGGAACGCTCCACCAGCATCTGCGGATACTTCTCAATCAGTTCCCGTTTCCAGTCGTGGCAGGCTGTGAAGTAGAAGTAGTGGGCACTTGTCAGCTCATCGACGACGCCGCTCATTACCTGCGTAAAATAGCCTTCGCTCAGGTCCGGCGCCAGAACGCCTACGCTCATCGACCGGCTTTGCCGCAAGGAGCGGGCAAAATAGTTTGGCCGATAGTTGAGCCGCTCGGCCGCTTCTATCACCCGGTTGCGGGTTTCCTGCGGAATGGACTTGGCGGAGGGAGAGTTATTCAGCACCAGGGAAACCGTCGTCTGCGAAAGTCCCAAATGCTCGGCCAGCATGCGAAGGTTCACGTGCATCGGCGGTGCAGAGTTCTTTCCCTTTGCCATGTAGGAGTTTTAGCACGTTTTCTGTTACCGGAAACACTGTTTCCCATTTGATATATCGATTTTCCTGTCAAAACGACCTAAGGAAACTTTGACTAAGTCACCCCTTGAAGGGTACGGGCTTCAGCCCGTACATAAGTGCCACAGAATCAGCCGGGCTTTAGCCCCCGAGGGAATGTCGGCTGCTCAAAACGAACTTGTTCAGAGCTTCCCTGACCGGGAGAACGCTCTCGGCCTAATCGGTCTTTGTTTGCTATTTCAGTAGCGGCAGCCCGTCGAGCGAGAGCAGACGGCCAACCGGGTATTCGCCCACATGATTCTCCAGGAACCAAGGCGAGCGCTCATAAAAAAACTCAAGCCGCGCTTGGGCGCTGCCTGCAAAGCGCGGATCAGCCAGGATGCGGCGCTCGAACTCGGCCTTCAGGGCAGGATCCTTTTCCAGGTTCCCGCGGGCCAGCTTTTCCAGCACGTAGGCCTCGCCGAATTCCTTTTGCTCGAAGAGCGCATCGAAGAAACCCCAGCGGAGGGCGGAGTCAGGTGCGTCCGGTTCTAGCCAGTGGATTGCGACTTTCGACAGGCGCTGGTTGAGCGGTACGACAACCGATCCGGCGGGGAAGGTCATGGTTTCGGTTGCCAGCGCGCATTGGCCATAGTGGCCGGGCTGCGCGCCTGCTCCTTCGCCGCGGAAAATCGGGTGGCGGCCTTCGAACGGCTTTCCCTGCCACTCCATCCCTGTGCAGCGATAGCGCTCGACTTTGCCGGTCCAGGGTGCGGCTGTGCGGCTGAGTTCGACGTCGTGCGCGTCCAGTACATCGATGACGTGGGTCCATTGCGGCGGGACAATATAGCCGGCGGGCGGAAAGGTGGATGCGGTCACCTTGAAGCCGGTGGCCGCAGGCAGAGTTACGTTCCAAGGTTCATGGCGGTAGCTGACCCACATTGTCCCCGAGATTTCGCTCAGGCCTCGCGTGAACTGGTACCCCCGGAATAAAACAGGCGTGGTCTCGCCGCTCCAGCCTGTAGCCAGCGGGAATTTCTCATTGCCCAGCGGGTGAGCGCCGACTTTGGCGGCTTCGGCGTCAGCTTCGCGGTTCAAGGCGATCAACTTGGCGGAGTCGCGGTTCATTACCTCAAGCAGAGCCCTCAGAATCTCGTAGTTCCCAGTCACGCGGGTCTTGTAGTCCTTCAGCATGTGCAACTCGACCAGCAGGCCGGGACGGTTTTCCAGAATCATCTGCCCGGTAGAGAAGCGCGGCTGATCGGCTTCGAAGGCCAGGCCCTTGGCGGGGTCGGTGTCGTCGTTGAGATCGATCAGGGCCGGGAAACACTGATGACCGGATGCATTCACTCGGTCTGCAAGCTCCGGCGTCAAAGTCTCGCGAATCCAGCGGGCGGTGGCCGGGGCCACATCGGGCGAGTCATCGATCATGAATGTCACGTCGTACTGGTAGTCCATGCCATCGGTCACGTGGTCGTCCACGAAAAAGTCGGGCAGCCAGCGGTGAAACATTTTGAGGAACGCGCGAGTCTCGGGCGCGTCGGCCTTCATGTAGTCGCGGTTGAGGTTCAGGTTGCTGCCATTGGCGCGCCATCCGGCCAATTCGGGGCCGTTCTGGTTGATGCGGTTGTAAGCCGACCGGCGCTCGTGGCCGTCGATGTTGTAAACGGGGATGAATACGAAGACCACGTGATCCAGAAGGTCCTTCCGGACTTTTGATATCACGATGTCTCGTAGCAGGGATAAACAGGCGTCTTTGCCGTCCATTTCGCCGGCATGAATTGAGTTCTGCACCAGCAGAATCGCGCGGCCTGAGGCGTGAATCGCACCAGGGTCGAAGACGCCGTCCTTGGAGGCAATGACGATCTTCAGATCGCGGCCTTCCCCCGTTTTGCCAAAGTTCTCGATCTTGACTTGTCCCGGTGCCTCAGCGGCGATGCGCTCTAGGTAGGCAATGGTTTCGGCGTAGTCGGGCGTTGTGCGATACCCGCTGATATCGGCTGGTGTACGCCAGTCAGGAGACTGTGCAGCGGTGCAGATCGGAATAGCGGGAAGCAGGATAGCTGCAAAAAGTACGGGGGCACGCATCGTCAATGTTCTATTGACCTCCGGCAAGACCTGTTGTGAGTCGAATATCGGCCAGCGCAAAGGGGCCGATCCAGGTTCGGGCTTTTCCCACGCTCAGGATTGCGCAGGCTCAAGATAATATCAACGCTTTAAGCGCCTTATCTTCTAGGCGTTGATTCGTAACCCGATCACCGACAACTGTTCACTGTTCACTGATCACTGACAACTGTCTTACGTAATATCCTCAGTGTCGTAAGCCGGCGCGATACGTTTCTTTGGCACGCCGTGTACGGAGCTCAGCAGGTCCTCAACCACATCTTCCAACTGGCTCTGGGTTTCGATTACCGCGCTCATGCTTTTCATGTCTTCAGGATCGACGACGCGCTCCACCAGGGCCACGGCGTGGCACTGCGCCACGTGATCCAGGTTCATTCCCTCGGGTGTCTTGGCTTTGATGCTGACCTGGTCCATGCCGATCGTCAGCAGGTCGGAGACACGGCTGCGCATCTCTTCCACGATCGGGCTGATCCTGGGGGCCGCCAACACCAGCGTGGTATCGATGTTGACGATGCGGAAGCCGGCGTTGTGCAGCTCTTCCAGGGCCAGGTTGATGAAGATGGACGAGTCGGCGTCCTTCCAGCGAGGGTCGCCGGGAGGGAAGAAGCTGCCGATGTCGCCGGCCGCGACCGAGCCCAGCAGAGCGTCCGTAATCGCGTGGAGCAGCACATCTCCGTCGGAGTGGCCCGCCAGGCCCTCGGGATGTTCGAGCGCCAGCCCGCCAATGCGCAAGGGCACTCCCGGCTTGAATGCGTGGGAGTCCCAGCCAAATCCAATGCGTGTTTCCATGGTTTTCGTGCCTGTCCTCGATGAGAGCTTTATCTCTTAGCGACTTCGTTCCGTGATCGGGCCGGATTCAGCGGGCGCGCTGGCGCAGGTAGAACTCGGCCAACTCCAGGTCGCCCGGCTGGGTAATCTTCAGATTAACCTGAGAACCGTGTACTACGGCTACCGGATGTCCGGCGCGCTCCACAACCGAGGCTTCGTCCGTGCCGACAAACCCGTCCGCCGTGGCCTCGGCAAAGGCCGACTGCAACAGCCCGTAGCGAAATCCCTGCGGAGTCTGCGCAAGCACAACGAACTCGCGGGGGATGGTGGAGGTGATCAGTGCCCCATGCGCGGTTCGCTCCACCTGTTTAATGGTGTCCACCGCCGGCATCCCCACAATCGCCGCCCCGTGCTGAATAACTGCATCGATGGTCCGCTCAATAGTGGCCGCGTCAATCAGCGGGCGCACCGCGTCGTGGACCAGCACTATGTCGTCGGGTTCTGCGGGCAGAGCAGACAAGGCGTGGGAAACAGACTCCTGGCGGTTATCGCCCCCCGGCACCACCTGGACGCGGCCGGCAAAGCCGTATTCGGCCTCATATTCCGCAATTTGGGCCTTGACGCGCTCCATCTCCGGTTTGCGCACCGCCACGTAGATCGCCGTCACGCGCGGCACGGAGGCAAAGGCGCGCAGTGAGTGAATCAAGATCGGAATGCCGCTGAGAGCCAGAAACTGCTTGGGCTGTGAGCCGGCCATGCGGGTACCCAGACCCGCTGCGGGGAGAATCGTAAACACTTGCATATCGGGTGGAGTATACAACGGATGGGCATTGCGCGGGGACAATCCATACAGTTCGGCCGTCCCTGAGCGCAATCGACCTTCCGCCCCTTATCATCTTGCAATGCGCTCATCGCCGCCTGTTCTGCCCATTGACGTCACTCTCCTCAAGCCGGGATTGCGCCTGGCGGTGGGAGTTTCGGGTGGAGCCGATTCATTAGCCCTGTTGCGCGCCCTGGCCGCGCGGAGCAGCGAGCTGGGCCTGGTACTCCACGCCGCCCACCTGCACCATGGCCTGCGAGGCGCCGAGGCCGACGAAGATCTTGCCTTCGCCAGCGCGCTCGCGGCGGACCTTGACCTGCCTTTCCACGAGGCGCATGTTGACACCGCATTCGAGGCGCAGGAAAAAGGCGAAACCCTCGAGGAGGCAGCCCGGCGGCTGCGTTATGCCTGGTTCCGCCAGCTTCTCGCCTCTCGCCAGGTGGACGCGGTGGCCACCGCCCACACCCGCGACGACCAGGCCGAGACCGTGCTGGCCAAGTTTCTGCGCGGCGCCTGGACGGAAGGCCTCTCCGGCATCCATCCGGTTGTCGAATTTCCCGAAGGCCGCATTCTGCGCCCGCTGCTGCGCACCACGCGGGGTGAAATCGAAGCTTATCTGAACCATTTGAAGCAAAGCTGGCGCGAGGACTCGTCCAACCGTCACCTGACCTTCACCCGCAATCGCATCCGCCACGAATTGCTGCCGCAGTTGGAGGGCTGGAATCCGCAATTGCGGGAGCACATGGCGCAGATGGCGGAACTTGCCCGCGACGAGGAGGCCTGGTGGCAGACCGAGTTGGCCCGACTGGCCCCGCAACTGCTGCTCCCTGGCAGGCCGGTCCGGGGCGGAGGCCGCGCGGCAGTCGATAGTTCAGGCCAAAATCTGTCTATTGATGCCTCCCGGTTGGCGGCGCTGGCGCCCGCCCTGCAGCGGCGGCTCCTGCGATTTGCCGCGGAAAAGTTGGGCGCGGCGCCGGATTTTGTTGCAACTGAGGCGCTGCGGGCTCTTGCGCTCACCGGGCGAGCCGGCCGGAAATGCGAACTTGCCCAGGGGCTGCGGGCCGAGCGAACCCATCGCGAGTTGCGTCTGACTGTGGTTGCGGGGACGATTGGCGGGGATGGGCTCGCAATCCCAGAATACCGTTTGCCGGTTCCTGGCGAAATCGTAGCTCCTCCGTTTGGCCTTCGACTTCGGATCGATGTTTGCGGTTTGCGTGCCGGCAGCCAAACCGCCACACTGCGCAACTGGAGGCCGGGTGACCGGGTTACGCTGCGCCACTCCAGCGGTCCCCGTAAAGTGAAGGAAGTGCTTGAGCGATTGAGGGTTACCGGGACAAGCAGGGCCCTTTGGCCGGTGCTTGAACTGGGCGGGCGCATCATCTGGATGCGAGGCGCGGATTTGGAACCGGAGCAGGGAATTGCGGTTGTGGTAACCGAGTCTGACTGAAAGTTGCGATGGGCGCCATTGTTGCCTCCCGAGGATGAAGCCCCCGGCAGTGTTGACATCGTGGATTCGGCCTCGCGGATGCCTCCGGATTGCTGCGAGCTTTCCTGGCTTGGGAGTACAATTTGAAATACTGCTCATTCAGGCGACCGGACGCCCGCGCCCGCCGCGAGTGTTGTGTACTTTGTGTAACTTATGCAAACGTCCGGGCGTCAAATGGATGAAGTAGGCGGTGCCGAGGTCTTGCTAGCGGCTTCTCTCCGTCGGGAAAAGGGGGATCCTGGTGAATTCGACCGTTAAAACGATCATGTTCTGGGTCTTTATCCTCATTTGCCTCATGCTCCTCTGGAGCGTGGTGCAGAGAGGCGCAGGCATGGGGGGAAAAGACGCAGAGATCACGTACTCCGACCTGTTCGACAAGGTGCAGGCGGGGGCGGTGCAGGACGCGGCAATTGAGGGCAATGAACTGCATGGGCATTTGAGGGCTAACCCCAAGGATCAATTCCATACCACAATTCCGGTCAATTACCAGGAACTGGAAAAGGCAATGCGGGCCGCCAGGGTCAATTTGGCTATCAAGTCTCCCCAGAACAGCATCCTTTTGCCCATCTTGTTCAATGTTGGCCCGTTCGTGTTGCTGGGCGCCATCTGGTTCTTCATGCTGCGGCAAATGCAGTCGGGCGGCAACAAGGCGTTGTCGTTCGGCAAGAGCCGCGCGCGCCTGCTCTCGATGCAACAAAAGAAGGTGACCTTCAAGGACGTGGCCGGCGTAGACGAGGCCAAGGAAGAGTTGAAGGAAATCATCGAATACTTGCGCGAGCCGCAGAAGTTCCAAAA
>PLZC01000146.1:0-1351 GCA_003151985.1 Acidobacteriaceae bacterium | reverse complement strand
CGAGCGCGAGCAGACACTGAATCAGTTGCTCGTCGAAATGGATGGTTTTGAATCGAATGACGGCGTCATCCTGGTGGCCGCCACAAACCGGCCCGACGTTCTGGACCCTGCTCTGCTCCGTCCTGGCCGTTTCGACCGCCGCGTGGTAGTCGGCCTGCCCGACGTGCGCGGCCGCGAAGAAATCCTCCGCGTCCATGTGAAAAAGGTACCGGTCTCGGACGACACCAACCTGAACGTGCTCGCCCGCGGAACCCCAGGCTTCAGCGGCGCCGACCTGGCCAACATGGTCAATGAGGCCGCGTTGAACGCCGCCCGCATGAACCGCAAGCAGGTAACCATGTATGACTTCGAGTTGGCCAAGGACAAGGTGCTGATGGGCGCCGAGCGCAAGTCCATGCTGCTGACCGAAGAGGAAAAGCGGGTCACCGCCTATCACGAGGCGGGCCACGCGCTCGTCTCATTCCGGCATGTGCACTCCGATCCCATTCACAAGGTCACCATCATCCCTCGCGGCATGGCCCTGGGCGTAACCATCTTCCTGCCCGGCGACCGGCATAATTACACGCGGGAATACCTTGAAGCCAACCTGGCGATTGCCTACGGCGGACGCGTGGCCGAGGAGATTTTCCTCAACCAGATGTCGACCGGTGCGGGCAGCGATATTGAAAGCGCCACTGACCTGGCCCGCCGCATGGTCTGCGAATACGGCATGAGCCGTCTGGGTCCGCTTACCTTCGGCAAGAAGGAAGAGCAGATCTTCCTGGGCCGCGAAATCGCGCAGCATCGCGATTTCAGCGAGGAAACCGCCCGGCAAATCGATCTCGAGGTGCGGCGTCTTATCGATGAGGCTTACCAGTCGGCCCATTCGATCGTGGAGTCGCATGCCGACGCCATGCATCGTATTGCCGCGGCACTGCTGGAGCGCGAGACAATCGACGCGGAAGAGGTAAGGATGCTGATCGAGGGCCTGGTACTGCCACCGATGCGCTCAAACCTGGCCACTCCCAGCGATACCGGCGGGAATGTGCAGCAGGTGCTCAAGCCGGAAGGCACTCGCAGCGGCCCCAATTACCCTGAGGGTTCGCCTTCCCCGGCTTGACTTCCTTCCGCTTTCACGCAAGCAAAAGGGCCACTCCAACCGGGTGGCCCTTTTAATTGATGGGCTGACTAGAGCATTTCTCATGTTGGTGTAGAGCGGCTTTGATAGGGCACGGCTTCAGCCGTGCCGCAAGATCCAAAAATAGGCTTATCCCGCATTTCTCACAGCCTGCCCCAAACCGTAGCGCCGGCCTCCTGGCCGGCTCTCCTGAGGGGCTCCCGGCCCTCAGAGCCTTCGCCAGACCCTCAATTG
>PLZC01000192.1 GCA_003151985.1 Acidobacteriaceae bacterium | reverse complement strand
GGGCTTTAGCCCCTGCTGAAGCCCATTGGGCCAAATCTCTCGAAATCAAGCCGTTTTCCGCAGCCTCTTTAGGCCCCTGCTGAAAGCCCGTTCACTCTGCAATGGATCTGTCCATAGCCTGGCCAGACTGCGAATTGCGCCACGATTCTCAATAATTTTGAGTCATTTCGTCCGGCGAACGCGCCTACTCAGTGAACGGCCGTATGGTTCACCGAAAAATGATGAATCCCCCCGTTGTAACCAGCCCATCCATCAAGAGAGGTCCGCTATGAACGTGAGACGAATCGCCAATGCATCGTGCCTGCTGTTGTCTATCACTATTTCCTCAGTTTCCTTCGCGGGGGCGCAGGCGGGTGGTCCGCCGTCGCTGGCTGCGATTCGCGCCGCCTGCGCGGAGGATGCACAGAAGCTGTGCGCGGGAGTGCAACCGGGCGGGGGCCGAATCGTGGCCTGTCTCAAGGAGCATAAGGACTCGCTGTCCGATCGGTGCAAACAGGCCGCCGGGCTGGCTGCGAGCCCAGGCAGTAGTTCTGCGCCCGACGCTTCCGGTGCACCGCCCGCCCCCCAAACCAATATCTCTGGCCCCGCTGCCGGCTCTCTCGCTGCGTCGCCCCGCCCCGCTGCCGGTGCGGCCTCCAAGCCCAAACCCGCCCCCGCACCCAAAGCCGCCGCAGCTGGCGCCGCAGAAAAGTTCGTCGAGCGCGTCATCCCGGATACGGAACATGGCGGAATGCGCGCCGCAACCATGCACCTGCCCGAGAAGTGGCACTTCGAAAGCAAGATCGAATGGCACTACAACTGGGTTGAGTACCCCCTTTCCTATTCCGCTCATGCTGAGAATCCCGACAATGCAGAGGCGTATTTCCAATACCCGCTCTTACGGTTGGAGTCCACCGAAGTTCCGCCTCAACTCCGCCAATACGACAAGGGCCGCAAAATCGCCCCTGGCGAGCGCCTGCCCACTGGCGCCCTTGCCTCCCCCCCGCTACCTCCGATGCAGGCCATGGCAAAGTTCATCCAGAAAGTTCGCCCCAATGTCCCCAATCTCAAGTGGCTTGGGCAACAGGACCTGCCGGACCTGGCAAAGGCCCTGAAGCTGGACCCCTGGCCCAACCAGCATGGCGTGGCCATCAAGATCGGCTACGACTTGAACGGCCAGCCCGTCGAAGAGGCCTTCTTTGGCGTTTACTACATCTCGCAAGGGGCTAACGAGGGAGTGAACGCTGGCATGATCAAGCAGACCAACTGGGGATTCCAGGCCCTGCAAAGCATGCGCGCGCCCGCCGGCACTCTCGACCAGCGCATGCCGATGTTTTGCGTCATTGCCAAGTCCATGTACGTCAATCCGGAGTGGGTCCGGCTCTCCAAGGCGATCAACGACAAGATGCTGGCCGACTTTAACCAGAAGCTGAAGCAAGGCTACGATCAGATCCGTGCCGCTCAAGCGATCATGGAACAGACGATGAAGCAGGAGGCGGCTTTCCAGGCGAACTTCGACAAGCAGGAAGAAGCCTTCCGCAACAGCGGCGGTGTGGACGACAGTTATCTGCGGGATGGCGGCAAGCGCAGTGCTGCCGACCATTGGGACGATACGATCCGCGGCGTCGACACGCTCAACGATCCCAGCACCGGCGGTACGACGCAGCTCTCCAACCTGGGCCAGTATCACTTCACCGACGGCTTCGGCAACTACCGCACCGCCGACGATCCCAATTACACCCCGGAAAAGGCGGGTGAAGTGGGAAGCTGGACTCAGATGACGACCGCACAGTAGTATCGCGCTCGAGGTCCGCTGCCGGAGGAAAATTGATATCCGCTTCCAGGCAGACAGGGCAGTCGAAGATCCTGCGTTACTTCCGGATGTCGTTTCGAAGCCCGATCACTGTCGTACACCTTCAAGAATGCCGATAACCTCTGAGTGATCCGCAAGATTCAAATCCAGATATGCGCTTTTCTGCTGTTGACTGCCGGGATGCTGTTTGCCCAGGAATACAGCTTTCGCACGTTCGGAAATGCGGACGGTCTGGGCAACCTGGCAGTGCGGCAAATTTACCAGGATCAGGTCGGATTCCTCTGGGTGAGCACGGAAGACGGCATATACCGGTACGACGGGGAGCGCTTTGAGGCCTTTGGGCCCGCGCAGGGGATTCCGGCCACTTCAGGCGCAGCGCTGGGCGATGCTCCAGACGGATCGCTGCTGATTGGCGGAGATTTCGGACTCTATCACCTCAAAGGCAATCGTTTCGAGAAGGTGACGGGCACTTTCAAGTCAGTGAACTGGGCGCAAGGGATCGGGTCCGATGGCAGGGGAAACACATACCTGGGCACGGACGTTGGCCTCGTAAAGTTGTCCTCCTCACCCGGTCAGCCCTGGTTCATGGAGCGCAGATTTCCGAGGCCCCCCGGAAGCTCGGATCCGGGTGCTTACGGCGTGCTGGTGGACGGTGACGTCGTTTGGTACGGATGCGGCCTGGAACTTTGCCGCATGGAAGGAAATGAAACGAAAGTCATGGGGCGAGAGAACGGCTTGCCTGCCCGCGCGGTGCTGGTGGTTCGGAAAGATGGCCTCGGGAATCTGTGGTTGCGGGTAAAAAATGGAGGTGAATTTGTCTTGCCGGCCGGCCAAACTCGATTCCGGAGGCCGGATGCGGCAATTCCGGGAGTCGTGATCGGGGGCGTCCCTGCCGTGGACAGCGGCGGCCGGATCATGCTGCCCTCGCCCGATGGATTGCTGATTCATGACGGAAAAGGCTGGCAGAAATTTGACCACTCGAACGGGCTTCGCGGAGTGGTCTATGCAGTCTTCGAAGACCGGCAGCATTCGCTCTGGATCGGAATGGCCGGGAGGGGCCTTGTGCAGTGGCGAGGGTACAAGGAGTGGGAGAGTTACTCGGCGGCGAGCGGACTGACCAACGATATTGTTTACGAGATTTTGCCGAAGGCTCACGGCCTGCTCTGGGTCGCCACCGAGGGCGGGCTGCTGCGCGGGGAGCGTGGGACTACAGGCATCCGGTGGACGAAGGTTGCGGGGCTCTCCGGGTTACCTGTGCACGCAGTCCAGGAGGCGCCTAACGGAGACCTGTGGATTGGGACTGAAACAAGTGGCGCAGCCCGCTTGAATCCCCGAACCGGAGCGGTGGAGTGGTTTGGCGAAGCCAGGGGACTTGTGGGCAAGGCCGCATACACCTTGCGCTTCGACCACCGGCAAAAGCTCTGGGCTGCCACCGAAACGGGGCTGTTTGTGGCCCTGCCCCCTTACCGAAAGTTCTCGCGGGTCGGCGAAGTGCTGTCCGCCCGCGTCTGGGCAGTGGCCGAGGGAAGCGACGGCACAATCTGGGCCGGGACAGCCAGCGGCCTCTTCGCCTATGCAGACGGGCAATGGAAAAACTGGACGAGCAAGGATGGCTTGAGCAATCGGGAAGTGCTCTCGCTGGGGGCTGGCTCCGGCGGGACGATGTGGATTGGGTATCGCTACGGGGGCGGAATCGACCGTGTCCACTTGCAGTCAGGCGGACTGGCAATTGAGAAAGGCGTTCAGCGCCCCGGCACCAACGGGTTGGTTTACTTTCTGAAATTCGATGCTTCGGGACGGCTGTGGGCGGGCACTGAACACGGTGTGGAAGTGTTGGACGGTTCGCGCTGGAGCCGGTACGACGTGAGCGACGGGTTGGCCTGGGACGACTGCAACCTGAACGCATTCTCTGAGGAGCCGGACGGCGCCGTCTGGATAGGAACAAGCGGCGGGCTCTCCCATTTTCGGCCGCAGCCGCGTTATGCGCTGCAAGGGCCGCCGAAGGTGGTGTTCACCAGGCTCTTCAATGGAAAAACGGACGTATCGGAGCAGAGTGAAGCCACTTCCGGCGTCTCTGGCAATTCGCTCATAGCGCGGTATTCCGCTCTGAATGTTGACCGGGCAAACGGGGCATTTTTCCGCTACCGGCTGGTGGGCGCGAGTCCAGCGTGGACTGAGACAACACAAAGAGAACTGCAATTTGCGCAATTGGCCCCTGGAACCTATCGGCTGGAAGTTGAAGCGCAAGGCGGCGATGGAGTGTGGAGCAAACATGGGGCTTCGTTCTCTTTCAAGGTTTTGACCCCGTGGTACGGGTCGTGGTGGTTTATCAGCCTCTGCGTGCTCTTTCCTCTAACAGGGGCCGGGGGTGCGCTTCGCCTGCGGATCCTGGCGGCACAAAGAAGGGAACGCGAATTAAGGCGCTTGCAGGTGGCGCATGACGAAATCAGAAATCTTGCCTTCTACGATCCCTTGACAGGGCTGCCGAATCGCCGGCTGCTGTTGAACCAGCTGCACCAGACGTTGGCGACAAGCAGGAAGAACAACCGAAAGCGAGCTATGTTGTTCGTCGATCTGGATAATTTCAAGACGTTGAACGACACCCTTGGACATCAGATCGGCGATCTTATGTTGCAGGACGTCGCGCAGCGTGTCACCAGGTGCATCCGCCAATCCGATATTGTGGCGCGGCTGGGCGGAGATGAATTTGTGGTGCTGCTTGAAGAGCTGAGCGAGGTTCCCGAAGAAGCGGTGGCACAAGCAAAGGCCATAGGCGGGAAGATTTTGAATGCTATTTCCAAGCCCTACCTGCTGTCAGGGCACGAATGCCGCAGCACCTCAAGCATTGGGATCACGGTATTTGGGAGCTACCCGGAGGCGGCGAATACAGTCCTGCAAGAGGCGGATATTGCCATGTATCAGGCCAAGGCAGAGGGCCGCAACAATATGCATTTGTTCGCCCCAGCATTGCAGGCGGCTGTGAATGCCCGCGCGGAAATGGAGGGTGACCTCCGCCAGGCGATTGAGAATAACCAATTCGTTCTCTACTATCAGCCTCAGGTGGAACGCGGCCGCTTGGTCGGCGCCGAGGCGCTCGTCCGGTGGAACCATCCGCGGCACGGAATCCTTGCGCCGGGAAAATTCATTCCTATGGCCGAGGAAACCGGCCTGATTCTGCCGCTGGGAAACTGGGTCCTTGAATCCGCGTGCAAACAGATTACCGTGTGGGCCGAAAGGGAAGAGACAAGCAACATCGCAGTTTCAGTCAATATAAGCGCCGGGCAATTGCGTCAGCCGGACTTTGTGGAGAGCGTGCTAAGAACGTTGCACGCTACAGGCGCCAATCCACGGAATCTGAAACTGGAACTCACAGAAAGCATGTTGGTGGACAATGTTGAGGACATCATCCTCAAGATGACAGAACTGAAGTCGCATGGGTTGCGCTTCTCTCTCGACGATTTTGGCACCGGCTATTCATCACTCTCCTATTTGAAACGCCTGCCTCTGGACCAACTCAAAATCGATCGGTCTTTCGTGCGGGATATCTTGTCCGATAGCCATGGTGGGGCGATTGCACAAACCATTGTCTCGCTCAGCCGGACAATGGGCTTGTCTGTAATCGCTGAGGGAGTTGAAACCGAGGCACAACGGAAGTTCCTCGTGGATCTCGGGTGCCAGGCCTACCAGGGCTATCTGTTTAGCCGGCCGGTCCCGGTTAAGGAGTTTGAACTTTTGCTTTGGGAGTACGTTGGCCTCCGCGATGGTATCCTTCAAACCGCCTGAGCGGACAGTTCGGGACGGGAGGACGGAAGTTACAGGGGGCTGCGCAGGTTGCGGAAAAACCCCATTCTGAACCCAGCATAAAGCCAATAGAATCATCGCGTCTCTGTTCTATGCTATTGATTATGAGCCACTTCTAGGGTCGCGATTTTTCGCCGGTTTTGAGCCGAAATTAGACGTTTTTCGCGATTTTTCCCTTAAAATTACGTCTTGAGCCCAACCTCTGACCTCTGACCCCAGATCCCTGACCTTTGCATAAAATTACGATCGTTCGGCGCATACTTGTCTACAGAGCGTCCAGGATGACCAAAACATACGCATCGGAACCCCGCTCGGCCGAATTCACCCTTCCTGGCCCCTCGTCACCCTCCTCTCCGAGCCGAAACCGTCGAAAAATCCACACCCCCTCCCCCTCCCCCTCCCGGACGCCATTTTTCAACCAGGTCGTGCCCATAACTATATAATAATGAATAGTTTGCAAAATCGATCGGTAGCCGACACCGCCAGATTCAAGCGCGTTTTGAGTAAAAAAATCGTCTTTTATGCGAATTCTTGAGGTCTCAATGACTTCAAGGCACGCTACAGGGTGGTTGGCAAGTGAGCTAGACTTGTTTGCATCTGGGGTGGCATCATGCGATACCGCGGAAGTCTTGCAGTTTCAGTTTGTCTGCTGCTGTGCTGCGTGTGTGCAGCGGGAAAAGACAAGAAGAAGAGCGTGTTGCCGGTCGACGTCCTGCAGGCGAAAACAGTGCTGGTCGTTGTCGATCCCGAAGCTGGAATGGCTGTGGACTCTCCAATGGCCAACCGCACCGCCCAGGAAGACGTGGAGAAAGCTCTGATGAACTGGGGCCGCTTCAAATTGGCGGTCGACGCCTCGGACGCCGATCTCATCATCACGGTTCGCAAGGGAAATGGAAAAATTGCGCAGCCTACGGTGGGCGGCGTTCCGAACAACAACCGGCCAGTGATCATGGAGCCATCAGATTCCGGTGGCCGGATCGGCGGCCGTAGCGGGACTCCGCCCATGGCCGGCGATCCGAGCAATTCCGACCCGCAATTCGGCGGCCCACACCAGCAGGTGGAGGTTGGCCAGCCGCAGGACATGTTCGCCGTTTATCGGGGCAAGAAGGAGAATCCGCTCGACTCTTCGCCGGTTTGGCGCTACAGCGGAGAAAATGCGCTGCGCTCTCCGAGCGTCCCGGCGGTCGAAGTCTTCCGCAAGGTGATCGCGGAGTCGGAGAAACGGCTGGCTGATAACCCTTGATTCCGCTGCCCAACCCGTAATCAGCCGTGGTTGCATCCATCTTCGCTGTGCCGCGATAGCCCAAAAGTCGTAAACTCATCCCATCACACCTCTGTAGTATGGGTGGAGGCTTTGCGGAGCTGAACAGGCGTGCGCAAAGGCCCTGCCGGAGAAGCGGATGAAGACGATCTGGAATCGGTGTATTGGCGAATTCCGGCAGTTGACGCTGCCCAGGCTGGCGATGGCCGCAGCAGCCTCGCTGGCGTTGGCGCTGGGGCTTTCAGCCTGCCAGAACGTGGCCGGCTTTACCCAGCCCAGCCTGGTGCGCGTGATTGACGCCTCGTACATCGCCCCGGCCGTGAATGTGGTGGTGGAAGGCACACTGCTTGCCGCGAACATCGGGCAGGGCACGATTACACCTTACGGCACGCTCCCGGCCACCGGCGATGCCCTGATCAAGGTCACCGCGGCTACGGGCGGCGCGACGCTGGTCAGCTCCAACGGCACGCTTCTGGCAGGACATCAGCATTCGGTCTTTCTCACGGATAACGGAGCGGCGCCAAAAAGCTACATGGTCACGGTTCTTGAAGATCAGGACGTGCAGGCGGCCGGGGGCCACTCGGCTTTTCGCTTCCTGAACCAGGCCCCCAAGGTCGGGTCGGTGGACGTCTACATGGTTCCCAGCGGTACCACCCTGGCCAACTCCGTGCTGCAAGCAACCATCCCGGTCGGCGGTACCTTCGGCTACTTCAGTTTCGCTTCGCAGACCGTCACCATGGTCATCGTACCCACCGGCGCCATTACGCCCAAGTACACCTCCGCAGGCTTGTCCCTGGTGGGCGGCGAAGTGTTTACAGTGCTTATCGTTGACTCCCAACTGACCAGTAATCCGCCGGTGCAGGTGTACACGGCCAGCGACTTGGCACACTAAAAGACTCACGGCGTGTTCCAAGTCACCGTCCTGAAAATTCCAGAAGGCATATACTCGACGCCGATGCAACCCTCGGACTCATCCACTCTTTCTGTGTGGGGACTGCTGCAGAACGCGGCCATGCTGACCGTGGTGTTGGCGTTTGCCAGCTACCTGGTGATGTTTATCAGCGCCCGCATGCTGGCGCGTCGCCGCGACCAGCTACGCCTGGTAAACAAGCGGCTCAACGAGTTTTACGGCCCCCTCTACGTGGCGTCGCAGGCCGGCAATATCGCCTACCGCTCGCTTCTCAAGAAGCAGGGCAAGACACAGAGCTATCCCATCCTGGACAGCGAGATGAAGGAATGGATGCTTTGGATGACCACCATCTTCATGCCTCTGAACGACGTGCGGGAAAAGATCATTATCAAGAAGGCCTACCTGGTGGTCGAAGAGCAGATGCCGCACTGCCTGCTCGACTTTGTGACCCATGTGGTGGGTTACAAAGCCGTACTTTCAAAGTGGGCGGAAGGCGATTACTCCGAGCGGCGTTCGACGATCGGCTGGCCGCCGGAATTCGACGGATACATAGAGCGCTCATATCAAGCTCTGAAGGCCGAGCAGACACGTCTGCTGCATAATTCGCTCTGGGGGCTTTACTGCCGTCTCTTCCGGCGAAAGAGACAGAAATTGGCGCAGAAAACACCGATATTCGGGAAGGCTTCAGCTTCGGATATAGAGCTTTGAGATTTTTCCGTTGCGGAATTCGAAATCGAACATGAGCGTCGCGGGACTGCCCGGAAAGTTGCCGGTCAACTCCGCTGTAAGCAGGGTCTCGGTCCCTTGTTCCTTCACGTCCAGCGGCTTCATTGTGAATTGGTATTTCCTGTAAGTCGCTTCGCGCCATTCGCGGATCGCTTTGATTCCGCAATAATAATGCCCTTCGTCGTGAACGCAGGCTCTGTTGGCGAAGAGACCGATGAAGGCTTCGGTATCGAGGTTATTCGTGGTGTCGACATAGTTTCGCAAGGTGTCAGGCATCGTGGTTGACATATGTTTTCCTATGTATGAGGAGAGTCTGCAGCGGCTCCTAAGTCCGCCGCCTTCGTCTAACACTTACAGATGGCTTGTTGAGTAAGATGCACGATTAGAGACGAGGAACGCGACAAACTCTATGCCGGGCTGGGGAGCATGCAGAGTGGACAGTCCTTGCTCATGGTTCCGGGTAGTTGTACGATTTGAAATCGGAGGCAGAACCTTGAGGCGCTTTGCATTCCTGCTGGTCCAGGCACTGCTGGTTACGGCAGCTGTTTGGACGGCCTCCGTTTTAGCGCACCAGGACTCCTCCCAGGACAGCGCGAAACTGGCTGTTGTCACCGTCGACTACCCTCTTCAGGGTTCGATCTTCCCGCCGGAGATTACCCCGCCCACCTTCATCTGGCACGACCCGGCCGGGACGGCAATTAGTTGGCGGATCGATGTGAGCTTTGCTGACGGGTCGCCCGCGATACACGCGCAGTCCAAGGGGGAGGCACCCGCGGTTGGCGAGATCGACATGCGTTGCATCTCCAGCACAAATGAGTTGCCGACTGTCAGTCCGGAACTGGCCGGCGGCCATACGTGGGTTCCAGATGAGGCTACGTGGACGGCCATCAAGAATCACTCGGTGGGGACACGGGCAACCGTGACGGTCTCCGGTATAAATGCGAGTGCGCCGGGCGCAGCCGTTTCTCTGGGGCAGGCAAGTTTTGAAACATCGAAGGACCCGCTGGGCGCGCCGATTTTTTATCGGGACGTGCCTTTGATGCCTTCGGAGACCGAGAAAGGCGTCATCAAGCCGCTCGATTCGAGCGCCATACCGCTCATCAAGTGGCGCTTGCGCGATGTGTCGCAGCCGTCAAGCCGGGTGGTGCTTGAGGGCATGCATACCTGCGCCAACTGCCATTCGTTTTCTCGCGACGGCAAGACCATGGGCCTGGATATGGACGGCCCGCAGAATGACAAGGGGCTCTATGCACTTGTCAGCGTGAAACCGGAAACGGTGGTCCGGACGCAGGATATGGTCTCCTGGAACCCGTCGCACGACCTGCAATACAAGCNNTTCATGTCGCAGGTTTCGCCGGACGGGCAATACGTCATCAACACCGCGAGCGGCGCCCAGCACAATGCGTATAACAACTTCTATGTCGTCAACTTCAAGGACTACCGCTTTTTGCAGGTCTTCTATCCGACGCGGGGCGTTTTGTCCTGGTACAGCCGCGTGACCAAGGAGCGGCATCTTTTGCCCGGTGCGGACGACCCGCGCTACGTGCAGACCGATGCCGTTTGGAGCCCCGATGGCAAATACCTGGTATTTGCCCGGGCCAAGGCCATGGATCCGTATCCACCCGATGGCAAAATGGCTGCACATGCCAACGATCCTGTAGAAGTCCAAGTCAAATACGATCTTTATCGCATACCTTTCAACGGCGGGAAGGGGGGAACTCCGGAGCCGATTGCCGGCGCCTCCAACAACGGGATGAGCAATAATTTCCCCAAGATCTCACCCGACGGCCGCTGGATTGTATTCGTAAAAAACCGCAACGGCCAGTTGATGCGGCCAGACAGCGAACTCTACATATTGCCGGCTGCGGGGGGCGTTGCACGGCGCTTGCGATCCAATACGTCGCGAATGAACTCCTGGCACAGCTTTTCGCCCAACGGACGGTGGCTGGTTTTTTCTTCCAAAGCGCGCTCGGTCTACACGCAAATGTATCTTACCCACATTGATGAAGAAGGCAACGATAGCCCGGCTATCCTGATTGATAACTCGACAGCAGCAAACCGGGCTGTCAACCTTCCGGAGTTTGTGAATATTCCGCCCGACGGGCTGGTGAAAATCAGCACGCCGGCGGTTGACATGTACAACAGGCTGGACCTGGCAGTGGAGAAAGGCAAGAAGGGCGACATTGGCGGCGCCATTGCCGACCTGAAAGGCATGGCCGAAGAATACCCAGACGATGCGCAGATACAGTACAAGCTGGGCGGGGCACTGGCCAAGATGCAGCAATTCGATGAGGCGATTCCCCATTACAAACGCGGCCTCGAAATCAACCCTCAATTCCACGAGATCCATAATTATCTTGGCTTGGCGCTGATGGCAGAGGGGCACAACGATCAAGCGATTGCAGAATTCAAAACGGACCTGGAGTTTTACCCGGACTCGGCCGAGCTTCACAACAACCTGGGGATAGCGCTGGCACAAGGCGGACGCGTTGCAGAGGCCACCAAACAGTTTGAACTTGCCGTCCAAAACAAGCCCGATTTCGCTGACGCTCAGGTCTATCTCGGTTGCGCATTGCTGGCCGGCGGCAAGGCGGAAGAGGCGCTGCCTCACTTCAGCCGCGCGGTTGAGAGCGATCCGGGTTCCTCCGAGGCCCATGCGTATCTTGGCGTGGCGCTGTATTACGGGCGAGGAGATGCGAAGAACGCACTTGCCGAATGGCACAAGGCGCTGGACTTGAATCCCAACCAGATCATTGCGCTGACCAACGCAGCCCATGTGCTGGCGGCGAGCCCCACGGAAACCGATCGCAGCGGTGAGGAGGCGGTACGGCTGGCCGAGCGTGCCGTTCAACTCTCCAAGGGCGCGGATCCGACACAACTTGACACGCTGGCAATGGCGTACGCCGAGATGATGCGCTTTGACGACGCGATCAAGGTTTCCGAGCGCGCGCAGCAACTGGCCAGGAAGCAGAACAACCAGTCTTTGGACGCTCTGCTGGCCAAGAGAATCGAACTGTACAAGGCTGGGGAGCCGTATCGGGATGGGGCGAAGAGGGAGAATTGAACGCAGGCGGCGCGGATTCGGGTTTGAATCGCCAACGCTGACAACCAGAGCCCCATCCATACCACAGGAGCTTCCTCAGCCTCTCGCGGGCCGCCGGTTCAAGGCGCAATGGGGGAACGTTGCTTAAGCGGTAACTTCCGCATAGGCGGTCAACCAACCACGACTCGAAACTTCGAGAGCTTTTTCGCATCTACCGGTCGATAAGCGGATTGATGCACTGGCGGTTTCTGACCGATCCAACCCAGTAGCAAGATCGCGCGGCTAGTACGCGGGCGGCAGCCTCATTTGCCGCACAATCGCGCGATACCGCTCATCGGAGTGCAAAAAATCAAAATCCGGCTCATGCTGTAGAAAAGTCAAGTGAGGAGAGTGCGTCCGGTATGCCTGCTCAAGGAACTGAAGCGTCTTATCCTTGCTACGTAAACGTGCATAGATGAAAGCGAACCACAAAGGCGAAACATACTCTTTTGCGGCTTGCGCTTTCAGGTCGTTGAGCTGGAGTTCGAGAATCGCCTTGTACCCGCCATGCTCAAACGCATGTTTCATCGCGGCGGCAAAGGCTTTGCGTCCATTGACCAACTGTTGCTTTTGAATTGCTTGCGCGGCTTCCTTCTCCATGCCTTTACACCAATAGGCCTGGACAAGCAGTTCGTACAGGTTGCCGTTGTTCGGGCTGGCCTGAAGGCGCATTTTGAGATCATCGATTGCGGCATCGAATTGGTGTGCGCGAATGAGCACTCGAGCCATGGCCCACGGGCGGGCAGATGGATCAAGTTCTGCTGATCTCTTATCCTCTGCCACTGCCTCGTCCATGCGGTTGAGCACGGTCAGGACATACGACCGCATATGGTGTGGCTCGGCCCGGTCCGGACTAAGCTCTATCGCCCGAGCTGTTTCCATTTCGGCCTGCGCCCAGTTCCAGCTGAACACCCAGTAGCTGCCCGCCCTTGAGTTGTGCGCTTCTGAGAGGGAATCATCCAGTTGCAACGCCTTGATGGCGGCTGACTCGCCCTGAGCAAAGGATTCTTGCTGATCAGGCCCTTCCCGCATTCCTTTCTGCCCGTAATAATTTGACACTCCGCTCCAGCCGAGCGCGTAGTCAGGCTGGAGGGCCACCGCTTTCTTAAAGTACTCACCCGACCTCTCCGTGTCTCCGACGTACCATAGATACGATCCTCGAAGATAAGCATCGTGAGCTTCAGGGTTTACCTGGATTCTCGGGCCAGCCAGCGTAGAGAGCTTCTTCAATCGAGCGGCAATCGTCCGCGCCGCATCAAGGGGCAAGGAAACCTCGGTCTTCCGATCCCGGTCGTAACTGTCGGCCCACATGTGGGTGTCAGTCGGTGCGTGGATCAGTTGCAGCGTCAGATGCACCGTATTTCCTGAGCGCGCAACCGAGCCCTCGAGAATGCCATCTACGCCAAGCTCCCTCGCGATGTCGCGCACCGGGCGGTGAACCCCTTTGTACTGCATCACCGAGGTCCGGGAAATGATGCGAAGGGTAGAGTTCTTAACCAGCATGGTGGTCAGTTCATCGGTCATCCCATCCGCGAAGTAGTCCTGGCCAGGATCCCCGGAGAGGTTTTCGAGCGGGATAACAGCCAGCGACTCAATGTGGAGCTTTGCGCTGGGATTGAAAAACCTGTCACTCCAATCGAACCTGATCCAACTGATGGCGATGGCCATCATGCCGAGCGCGGCCAATGAACCGGCAGCGACAAACAGCAGACTCCGATAGCGAGTTCGATTCGATTTTGGATGGGGCTGAACAGCTTGCCCGGTGCGGTCTGATTCTGCTTTCTGCATTCCAGCGGCAACAGTGGCCGGGAGCACCGCCGTTCCATTCAAAGAACCGATATTTTCAGCATTCCTTGCGGCGACGGGCTCGTCAACATCGATCGCCGGCGCAATGAACCGGTAGCCCTTCCCGGTTACGGTTTCGACGAAGCAGGGCTTCTCCGGGTCATCGCGCAAGGCTAGCCGCAGCTTGCGAATCGCGGTGTTGATACCGTGTTCGCTGTCTACAAAAACCTCACTCCCCCACAGACATTCGATGATTTCCGGCCGGGTGACCAGGTGACCTTTCTTCGCCGCCAGAAGAATCAGAAGCTCCATCGGCATTTTTTCGAGCTTGACCGCGCGGCCGTTCCGGCGCAATTCATAGCGGTCGCAATCCAGCTCGAATTCTTTGAACTTGATCACATCGACGGCCTCAGGGGCGCGCGTTGACACCGCGCCAGTATAACCCGATTCTCGTAATTTCCAGCAATGGCTTTGAAATCAGCCGGTTACCGCTTCACCAAAACTTCACCTCCGGTTCACCTCGGCTCCATTGCGCTTAAATGCCTGCGACCGCAATCTAGGTTGCGAGCTGGTCAAACCGGCTGAGGAGGAAAACGAAATGAAAGGTACATGCAAGACGACACTCGCAATCTTCGGCGCCATGTTACTGGGGACGGCATTCGTTTCCAGTGCCAGCGCTCAATGCGGTTCCCCTGCGTCCCATGTAGCCCCAGCCAGTTGGCGGCAACTAAACCCGTACACCGGAGCGGCCCACCTCGCGGCAGCTTCCTATTCGCTCGGCTTCAAGACCGTGAGAGACGGCGATGCCGACGACGAGCCGATCGTGGGGATGTGGCACGTGCTGTTCACAGCCAAGGGGAACGGCGGCGGTCCGCCCGACGGCACCCCAATCGATAACTCGATCATCCAGTTGCACAGCGACAAGACGGAGATCATGGCTTCCTCACGGCCCCCGCAGGATGGGAGTATCTGCATGGGCGTATGGGAAAAAACCGGGACATCCAGATATACGGTCAATCACATCGGCTGGGGCGGCTTCGACACCGCCAACGCGCCCGCGGGGATCGGCAACCCGATTGGCCCGACGCGAATCCTCGAAAAGATCGTCTTGAGTCCAGACGGAAACCACTTCGTCGGGACATTTACGCTGGATGCACACGATACTTCCGGGAACTTGACCGCTCACCTCATTGGTGTAATGAAGGGAACGCGCGTCACCGTGAACACGACGGTGGGCGATTTGCTCTGAGGGGAATCGGATCGAAACGGAGCGGGGCGGCGGGAGTGAATTCCTGCTGCTCTGCTTTTTTTGCGTCCGCAACTGGTAACAGCTTCTTTGTCATCGTATGAACACGAGGCCGGCAGACCCGCAGGACCCAGAATCGTTAACAGTCCGTAGTCCACTCTGCCTTGGTTTGATCTATGTGCCGCCGGACCAACGGTGCTCCGGTCGGTTTGTGGGCAAACGGAAGTTACCGCAAAATCATCCCAGCAGGAGCGCCGGCATTGGAACGATTCTCCTAGAGCTTCCGCAGCCTCTCACAGGCCTCGTCCAGGTCCTTGTCTTGTTTTGCAAAGCAGAAGCGCAACAGATCTTCGCCGCGGCCGGGGCGGAAGAAGGCTGAGCCGGCTACGGAGGCAACCCCGGTGCGTGCGAGCAGGTGGCGCGCTTTCTCCGCGGCCGTTTTGCCCGGCAGGTGGCCGGCGTCGGCCAGCACGTAGTAGGCTCCGGCGGGCACTGAGGGCTCCAGGCCCGCGTCCCGGAGAGCGGCGAGCAGGCGGGCGCGTTTGGATTGGTGGTCCGCGGCCAGTTGGGTGTAGAAGCTGGGGGGAAGTTGGTCGAGGCCGGCGGCGGCTGCGTGCTGGAACGGCGAGGGCGCGCATACGTAGGTAAGGTCGTGGAAGTAGGCCATCGAGGGGAGCCATTTTGCGCTGGCTGTCACATAGCCGACGCGCCACCCGGTGACGCTGAAGGTCTTGCTGAAACCTGAGATAACTACCGTTCGCTCCTTCATTCCGGGCAAAGTGGCGGGCGAAATGTGCTTTGCGCCGTCATAGACGAAGTACTCGTAGATTTCGTCGGTCAGCACAAAGAGATCGTGTTCGATGGCTACCTCGGCAATGGCCTCCAACTCGGGGAGGGTGAAGACCTTGCCGCTGGGATTGGAGGGTGTGTTGAGGATGAGGGCGCGGGTGCGGCTGGTGATGGCAGCCCGCAGCACATCAACATCCAGCGCCCAATCCGGCGCGGCCAGCGGGACCAGCACCGGCACAACGCGCATGGACTGAAGGGTGTTCAAGTGGTAGCCATAAAAAGGCTCGAAAAGCAGGACCTCGTCGCCGGGATTGAGCAGGGCCATAGCGGCTGCATGCAGGCCTCCAGTGGCGCCCGAAGTCACCAGGATCTCGGAATCGGCGTCGTAGGTGAGAGCGTAATCGCGCTGCTGCTTGGCGGCGATGGCCTGGCGCAGGCTGGCGATGCCGTCCAGCCGGGTGTAGATGTTGAGGCCCGCCCGAATGGCCTGGATTGCGGCCTCCTCGACGACCGCCGGAACCGGGGTGTCGCACACGCCCTGGGCCAGGTTGATGCCACCCATGGCGTCGCACTCCACGCTCATGGCGCGGATTTCAGATTGCAGTACGCTGGGAGCCATCTCGCTGAGTGTGAGCCGGGAGGCGTTTGGGATGGCGGCGAGATGGATCGTTTTGGGCATGCGAGGGTCCTTTATGTTTTCATCTTATATGGGTAACTGTTTCCGGGCGGGAAGGATAGCCGGAGCGTAGAATCGACTTTCCATGCATGAGCTTTCGATCATTTCCAGCGTTGTCGATTCGGTGATTGAGACATTGGCGGCTTATCCCGGGGCGCGGGTAAAGGAAGTTCGCCTCCGCGTAGGAGCTCTGTCCGCGGTCATCGAGGATTCCCTGCAGTTTTGCTACGAGATTGCAACTGAAGACACGCCGCTGGCCGGCTCAAAGTTGGTGGTCAACATCCTGCCTGTTGTTATGCATTGCGAGCCCTGCGGGGCGGATGTGGAGATTGCGAGCCTGCAGAGCTTTCGGTGTCCTCGATGCGGGGAATCGGTTGCCGACCTGAAGCAGGGCAGGGAACTGGAGATTGATTCGATCGAGATTGACGAAGTAGAGGAAACGGTATGACCACCCGGATTGTTGAGCTGCGGCGCGGAATCTTGAAAAAGAACGACGAATTGGCGGCGGGCTTGCGCGCACGCTACGGGGCGGCGGGGGTGCTGGTGCTCAATCTGGTTTCGAGCCCCGGAACTGGGAAGACACAGTTTCTGGAGCGAACGCTGAGGGAACTGAAGGCGCGGGGAGCACGGGTGGCCGCGCTGGTGGGCGACCTTGAGACCGACAACGACGCCCGCCGCCTGGCCGCCAGCGGGGCGCCGGTTCGCCAGATCAATACCCACGGAATTTGCCACCTTGAAGCGGAGATGGTGAGCAAGCATCTGGAGGGGTGGGAGCTGGGCAACCTGGACTACCTCTTTATCGAGAACGTGGGGAACCTGGTTTGTCCTTCGAGCTACGACCTGGGCGAGCGGGTGCGCGTGGTGCTGCTCAGCGTGACCGAAGGGGAAGACAAGCCGCTCAAATATCCAACCATGTTCAACTCGGCGGACGCGGCCGTGATTACCAAGATGGACTTGGCGGTGCCGTGCGGATTTGACCGGGATTTGGCGCTCAGGAACATCCAGGAGATTCGGCCCGGGATGCGCGTCTTCGAGACTTCGGCCAAGACCGGGGCGGGCATGGAGGAGTGGCTGGATTACCTGGCGGCGCAAAGGGGTGGGCGCGGCCCCACGGAGTTGGTGGCCGCGCCGGCCCAGGTTTCGGAGGAGAAACAAAACCCCTCGGCAGAAGCGCCAAACACGAAAAACGAACCCTCATTTCGCCCTCATTCTGGCGAAAGGGTGGAAAATCACGAACTCGACCGGGCCTCCGCTGCTCTGAAGCCAAGCCATGAACAGGCAACGCCGAGATTCGCGACGCCCCGAGAGGCAAAGGAATTCCTGATCGAATGGATTGATTCCGAAGCCCGGCGAGTCGGCGCCCCTCTGTCGGAAGTGGAGAGAAAGATGCTTTATTCCTCCAAAAAGGGTTGGACATTGCCCGACATTGCGGATGTGCAGGACGCTTTTGAGCGCTACCACGATCCCGCTGAATACGAAGAGAACATGGGCAAGCTGATTCGCGGTATCCGGGTGAGCGCGCGTAACGGAGCTAAAGAGGAGTACGAAGCCTGGACAGAGGCCGTGCGAGTTCTGAGCAGGGAGGATCACTACCTGCTGGAACTGATTGCGGCTGCCGGCGGGGTGCGGCAGCCGCGCGGCGGCCGGTTGGGATTCTGGGTGGCGGCGGTGGTGTTTTGCGGGGCTCTGGTTGCCATCGCGCTCTGGATGAACCGATAAAACTCTGCTGGACTTTCGATTTCGCGCTGTGATAAACCCTTTCGTATGAGGAAGGTGATTGTCGGCAATGAGGGCACGTCGGTAGGCCGGATGGGTGCTGTCAAAAGTGTGGAGGAGTATCTTGCCTGCCTTCCTGAGCCTGCCAGGGGGACGCTGGAAAAGGTCCGTGCGACCATCCGCTCGGTGGCTCCCGCGGAGGCTACTGAGTCGATCAGTTACGGGATGCCTGCCTTCCGGTACAAGGGTGCGCTCGTGGGTTACGCCGCGTTTAAGGACCATTGCAGTTTTTTCCCCATGAATTCTTCGCTGATCACCGAGTTCGAGCAGGACCTGAAGGCGTACAGCACCGCGAAGGGGACGATCCGGTTCCCGCTGGACAAGCCTCTGCCTGCAGCACTTGTGAAGAAACTCGTGAATGCGCGCGTGGCGGACAACGAACGGAAGAAGCCGCGCTGACTGGCCGCGAGGCCGGGATCGGCACGAAACGCCCAGCTTTTGGGTCAGATATCATTTTTGGCTTGATTGGTTCAGTCCATTTGGAATAGCATTAGCCGCTTGGGAAGCCAGGCCCGCCGCCGGAACTGGACGGGCTCCGAAGCAACCCAAAACCTTGCAGCTCAGTGATTTCCCCGTTTCCCCAACCCGAGCTAGGAGAGACCAAATGAAACGAATTGCTGCCCTTCTGGGCGCTTCCATCCTTGCCTTGATGACCGCTGCCTGTGGCACGTCGGCCAACGTTCACGATGCCGATGTCAAGGCCGTCAAAGACAACGAAACGCAATGGAACCAGGATTGGGCCGCGAAAGACCCGGACAAGATCGCCTCACACTATTCCAATGACGCGGTGTTGATGGTCCCGGGATCGCTCGCGGTCTCGGGCAAGGACGCGATTGAGAAGTCCTTGACGCAAATGACGTCCGATCCTGCCATGGCGCTGAATTTCCATGCCTCCAAGGTGGAAGTGTCCAAGTCGGGCGATCTCGCCTACACACAGGGCTCATACATACTGGCTATGACCGATCCGCAGACGAAGCAGGTGATCAACGATCATGGCAGCTACGTCACGGCGTATCGCAAAATGGCGGATGGAACCTGGAAGGCAGTCTCCGACATCGCGACTTCAGACGTGCCTCCTCCGCCTCCCTCGCAAGCAAAGGCGTCTGCGCATGGAAAGAAGTCTGCGCATGTAAAAGCTGCTGCGCACAGAAAATCGAGGAAGCACTGATCGCTCGATCTTTCTGAAAGTCTGTTCCTGGCCGTGTCCTGGCTAGTGACGTCATGCCAATTTGGCAGCGGATCACCAGGCTCGCAGTGCCTCGCTAGGCGTGTGTTCTTGCGGTTTCGGTTTGCATCGACTCTGGTTCCGCTATCTCCCGACCCCCGCGTCCCTACGACTGGTGCGCCTTATCCAACCTTATGCGAAAGTTCTTGGCCCACCCGCGAAATGCGGCGTCGATATCTCCCCACTTTTGAAACGCCTTGAGCCCGCTAAAGAACCTCCTGCCGCTTTTGCTGGTCATGAACGCCATATCCACCTCGCGGGACGCCGAATCCACCATCTCCCCTTCAATCGAAACTCTGCCCACGCTCAGCCTCGG
>PLZC01000456.1 GCA_003151985.1 Acidobacteriaceae bacterium | reverse complement strand
CGCAGTGAAGGATCTGCGTTTGTTCTTGGCATCCCAAAATCCGCGATACTTCCGAGTAGGCCACCACTCGCTCGGCGATGCTCGCTAGAAGAATGACCCTGTTTGACCTGCTCGCGGAGACGGCAAAGGCGGACAAAGAGCTTCATCGCTCGAATGGGGTACGGATGAAAAGGGCGAACGAATTCCGCTCATCGCACTGTCTGACGCGCCTCGACGGCTGCTGGATAGGCAGCGGTGGATTAATCTTCCTTGTAGAGGGCGGCCCCAACGATGGCGCCTGCCACAAGTTCGACCATGCCGGCGAGGGTGGTGTAGAACATCAGACGCGGGGTGAACATGCCCTGTACCGCGCTCATGATGTTCGGCAGTAGGTCCCCAAGGGCCCATATCACAAGGCCGGTATAGACTGCAGTCCGCACACCGGCGCCAAAGCGCGGCCGGATGGCGGCGTAAACCCAGACGAGCAGGATCCCGCCAACGCAGTAAACCAGGAACAGAAGGGGTAGGAAAGCTCCGGAAAACGCGTTCGGCCTGTTGAGCGACTTCATGGCGTCGGTCCAGAGTTCGCCCATCAAAACACCGTTCAGAAACCAGTCGAGAAAACCCGCGATGAGCCCTCCTGCGATACCGCCAAGGATCACGCGCCCGTAATTGATCTTGCCCATTTTCTCCTCCTTTGGGAATTGGCTACGGAGTATACGCGTGCCGCAGAGTGAGACGCAACTCTTTTGTACGTCGCCACCACGGCTATTGTGTGGGCAAGCATTCAAGTTTGGGGCGCCTGCGAGTATTTCAACCACGAATCGCCGGATGATGGTAGTTGAGGAAGAAGGAGAGTTTGGGGGCGAGTAACCGCCTATGCGTCAGTTACTCTCTCGTCAACAATCGACATGACAGGAAACCAGCGGCGCATTTGTCGGGCACTGCTGGGCGAGGGGTGAACTCTCGATCTTGCCCAGGAAATCCGACCGTTGCCCAAAAACTTTGTGGCTTGCCCAAGTGATCGCGCGAACGCGACAAAAACCCTTTGCGTATAATTGCGGCCTGCCGGCGCACACTATCTATATCTATAGGAAATTCCAAAATGACCAAAACACACAGTGGAACCCGAATGCACCATCCTCAGCCCTCAATAACTTGGATTTCGAACCGAAGGCCGTCAAAAAATTGACGACCCCCACCCCCCCCACCTGTTTTCACCGCTCTTTTAAGCCCGTCATTCCGATAAGTAGCAAAGAATGAATAGCTTATAAGTACTTACCGGTAAACGAGCTTCGGGATTTCGACCGTTTTTTGAGCGAAAATCACGAGATTTTCGCTAAAAAACGACGATTCTCATCGGTACGATTCGTCCCGGTGAATCACGAAGTCGGGATAGGCGCCGCCTCCCAGTTCGTGCAGGTCCATGCCGATGCGCTCGCCGTCAGGGTCCACGCGGAAGGGATGCACACGGTTGAGTAGCCAAAAAAGCAGGTAGATCAGCGGCAAAATAAGTCCCAAAAGAGCAGCGATGCCCACCAGTTGAGCCACCAGTTGGCCAGGCTGATGAGCGAAGATGCCGACAGCGAGCAGTCCCCAAAGGCCTCCCGCGGCGTGAACGGTGATGGCGCCGGAGGGATCGTCGATGGAAAGGGCGAGCTCGCAAAGCTCGACAAGCAGTGGCGTGGCAATTCCGGCGACTAGGCCGACGAACAGGGAAGCCGCGGGCGTGATGAGTCCGGCGCAAGCGGTTGAGGCTACCAGCCCCGCCATCCATCCGTTGGCGCAGAGGCTGGCGTCGGGCTTGCCGAAGCGGATGCGCGTGACGGCGAATGTGGCCACGACCGCTGAGGACGCGGAAAGCAGGGTATTGAGCGCCGTCACCGGCAACGAAGCCAGAGGGGCGTGCAGCCAGAGCACGGCGCCCGCCACGTTCCAGGCCAGCCAGCCCACCAGGGCCAGAAGGCAGCCGAAGAGGACATAGACGGCGTTGTGTCCGGGCAGCGCGGTGGAAAGGCCTTCCTTGGGAAATTTGCCCTTGCGCGATCCGGCGATCCAGACCATGGCCAATGCACTGAGCCCGCCGAGCGTGTGAACGGTGGCCGCGCCGCCGCCATCTAGAAAACCCGCCCCGAGCGAGAAGTTGACGCCTAACTGGGCCAGCCAGCCGCCGCCCCAGATCCAATGCGCCGTAAGCGGAAAGACAGTTGCGGACATGACTGCGGCGGCCGCGCATCCGGCGGTGAGGCGCAGGCGATCGGCTCCCGAGCCCCACGGAAGCATGGCGGCCAGCGCCACGGCTAGAAACTCGAATAACAGCGCAAGCTGGGACTGCGGCTGCGCAGACCCAATTCCGCCGAGAAACAATCGGCCGGAGCCGATCCAGTTCCATGGCTTTCCGGCCAAATGGAAAGTGCGGCCCGCGACGGAAGCCGTATCCGTCAGGTTACCGGCGAGCGCGGCCCCCACAATGGTAAACACAATGGCCGCAACGGCAAGGATGACCAGGTTGCCAAGCAGAGACTGCGCAGCAGATCGAGAACGTCCCAGGCCGGTATTGATGAGGGCAACGCCGGCAATGGCCAGCGGGGCGACCATTAACAAGGCGAGGACAAGAACGAAGGTGGCCTCGGAAAACGGAAGTGCGGTGGGCGGGATGGGATTCATCGGCGGCTCTCTCCACGCGGTTCCATGTGTCCACGCACGGCAACCACCAATCCCAATCCTTCCACAGCCAACCCGCAGAGCACGAACGCCGTTCGCGGCGCCGGGGCGGGAAACAGCAGGACCGCGGCAATGGAGAGAAAGAATCCCGCTGGCATCACCAGCAATCCGGCATATTTCATGAGCACTTCCTTTTCTTGCTTTCCACACGGTTCAGTCCGCGAGGACCGTTGCGTTATTCCGATGAAGGTTCGCCTTCCGGACTGAGAGTCCGCAATGCGCGATTAGCTTGTGACGGATAGCAGCCTGGATGTAAGCGCCTTTATAAATTCTCAAGCATAGTGTCCAAGATGGCAAATCGCCAAGCCCCTCAAGGGAAAACGAGGGCTCGTCTAATGATCAACTGTGTCCTGACGTAAAGGCTCATTGATTATATTGGTGTTATCGGCACGACAAGAAGTCGTCCCATTGCTGCAGTATCTGGGTAGTTTCCCGCAGCCTGTGAAGCCCAATGATTTCTGGCTAGTTGGGGCGGCCACCCGAGTTCGAGCGGCGGCGGAAACGCTCGTCGACGGGCTGCCGGCTTTTAAAGCCGGACTCGACCGAGTGCCAGTGCTCGATGGCCGGTTCGCCCATGCGCCAACAGAGGAGTACGACCTCGTCCTCGAGGCGGCAGGGAAAATCGAGCAATCCGGCTTCGAGGTCCTTTACCTGCACCCCGATGGAGTCGATTTCGGCGACGCTTTCGCGGACGCGCTGCAGGTGGTCTTCCATTTCGGTGCGCAGCCTGGATACTTTGCTTACGTCAACCCGCATGCCGCCGGAAAGATAGATTTGCCGCGCCAACTCTGAAAGGCCCGACTCAACCTCTTCCGCGGACTGCTTGCCTTCGATCGCGCGCTTGAGCAGCGACTCCAGAACCGGGAGTAGAGACTGCGCTTCGTCGAGAGTGAAGGTTTTCATGATAGGAGTTCCTTGCCTTTCAGGATACGTCGAAATTGGATCGAATGGTGTGTGATTCAGCTCACTCGTTAGTTCCGAAATGGGTACTCCTGCCAATTGAACAGTTTGACGCGTTCTTTTGGGCAAAGTTGCTAAGGAGAGGGAACAAAGGTTAGGGGTTAGGGAGTGAGGTAACTTGGGAACGGAAGGAGGGAAGACGATGGCCACGCTTTCACGAGTAGCTCCAGAGCTTCCGGCCGGCGATTTGCGGGAGGCCGTAGAATATTACGAGAAGAAGCCCGGATTCCGGGTTGCCATGTCGATGCCGAGCGGGGACTATGCGATCGTCGAGGCGTCGGGCGGGCGCACTTGAGGGGCGCAACCTGAGCCTACGGAAATCCGCTGCCGGAAAGGTTCCTCGCCCGGGGCTAAACAGGCAGCCTGCTATTCCTTTTTGTCGTTTTTGTCGCCCTTGGAAAACAGGGGGATGTGGAAGGGAAATTCAGAATTGGAGGACTTTTTTTGCTTCGAAGCCGGGTCCTCGCGAAGCACCGTGCGCTGCGAATTGATGCATACCCAGCCGCCCCGGAGGCGCTCGAAGACGTGGGTGAAAACGCCCTTCTCGTCCACCTGGGATGAGCCCACCTTGTGGTGCATCACATAGGTGCCATTGGCGACGGCGATGTCACCAAGCAGACGCACCGTGATCACACGCTGCTCCATGTGCAGCGTCTTGTCTTCGCCGGTAATCACCTGGGCCAGTTGCTGGTTGCGCGTGGTAATGTCGCCGCTGGCAGAAACGTCGACAAACAAAGGTGATAGAACCAGCTCCAGAGAATACTGATCGTGTACGTTGAGGGCGCCGGACCATGAATCTTCAATTTTCTGGAAATCGCGGATTTCGGGACTCCCGGCGGATGTGGCGGTGGTTTTGCCCGGGGCGACAGCAGGGGCCTGGGCGATGGCAGCGCAGGAGGAAAACATAATGATTGAAACAGTCAGCAGAAAACGGGGCAAAGGCACAATGAACTCCCACTTCTTGATTTTACGCGGTTTTCAGGAGGGCCGTACCCTCTTGGCTTCGGTCAGCGTTGCCACTCTCCGGGGGTTCGCGTCGACACGAAGGGATCTGTCTCGAAGAACGTAGTTCCTGGAAGCGCTCTGGCTCTGCCACGATGATAGCTCTTGGACGCGGGGAATGAAGCAGATGGAAGCGCAATCAAGGATATTCATGCGTCAGTAGCCAAAGGTCTAGGCCAGCGTCTACAGCTTCTCCGGCTGTTGCAGCGTTACCAGGGAGTCTTCGATCGAGATCCACCCGTCCTTGCGAAACTGGCCCAGGGTGCGCGTGACCGTCTCGCGAGTGGTACATGCCATCGATGCCATTTCCTCGTGGGTAAGCAGCAGCGGGAAGCGGAAACATCCCCCGTCCAGTTGCTCCCCAATTTGATGGGAAAGCTCGAGAAGCAATCGGCCCAGACGGGCGGCCACGGTCTCAGAGAGGGCGATACGGCAGGCATCCTGGAGTGCGAACCGGTACTCCTGGCAGATGCACTGGACCGCACGCATCTGGGCCTCTTTGTGGTTGTGCAGGAAACCCATGAATCGGTCCCGTTCTACCGGGCGAAGCTGCGCAGTTGTCAGAGTTTCAGCCGAAACCTCGTAGACACCGTGGGATAGAACCGCGTAAAGACCAAGCATGGAGCCGGGTCCGGCCACGCGCACAATCATTTGCCGATCTTGAGCGCGGCCCGCCGTCAATTTCAGGTAGCCGCTGCAAATCAAATATAGGCACCGCGCATCTTCACCCACCGTGAAGAGTGGCGCCTGCGCCGGGAGGGAAACAGTACTTGTGGCCAATTCAAGATCGGCCAGGACGGCGCTGCCCAGTGAGCAGAACCACCCGGGGCGGCGATTGGCGCAAGCCGCGCAGCCTGCCGGAACCTGCCGGGCCACGTGCTTCTGCTTCACCTGCGTATCTGCCAAAACTCCTGTCGCCGCCATGATGTTGCCCCACTCGCTGCCTTAGTGCTTTATTCTCTATTGTTTACAAAGCTTAAGCCGTTTCCCGGAGGCTTCTTCCCAGGTAAATCTCCCGCAAAGAACCACTTTCACTCTCAAATTCTGCCGGAAATGAAGCCGCCGTGGATGTGATGGGCCTCACGTCTATATGCGGATTGGACAAGGCAGGCCAACTTTCGCCAGTTCCTTGATTTGCACTGGCCTGTCCACCATTCGAGTGCCCCTCTTCGTGGACGCGGCGGCGCCTCCTCCCCTGCACGTCCAGAGACCTCGATCGGCTGTATTCCCGTTGTGAGCCCTGAGGCGAGTGTGTTGTTTTGCACAGCACTGCCGCTCAAATCCTGTTTTCCTGCGCAAAGAGGCGCCCCCCCATTTCCGTTGCTGCCAAGTTCTCCTTAGGGTTTTTGCGCGCCTTTGGCTGGGATCCTTATTCGGCCTCAGTTGAGAACTGTACGGCGGTGGTCCAAAGCACTTTCGAAAGGTGAATTCAAGACCGGGATGGGTAACATTTTCACGTGTGACGTCAGTCACAGTTGATGACGCGAAGAAATCGTTAGGATGCCGCTTGAAGTGAGGCTCCGCACAATGAGTCCCTTCTGGAACCGGTTGGACTGGCGATTTTGAGATTTTTGCCTTTCCGTACGATTGTTAGGCGCAGGACGCCTGCACAACAGTTTGCGGCGAAAAAGAGCTAGAGAAATACATTTTGAGGTGGCATTTTTCATGCATCGAGACAGGCCTGTAACGCAACCGTCAAACTATGCGGCCCCGGGCAAGATGCCGGGACTGCGAGCTTGCTTAATGTTGATCCTGGGAGCGGGAGTGCTCTCCGCGACAGCATGGGCGGCCCCAGCCGGAGCCAAACCCGCCGGCGCCCAGACCAGGGACGCCGCACCGGGGGATTTTGTAGGCGAAGAAACCTGCGCAACCTGCCATGAAGAAGTGGCCAAGGGATTCGCTTCCAACCCCCACCGCAAGCTGGCTGAGGCGCATGGCAAGACCGGAGTGACCTGCGAAGGTTGCCACGGCGCCGGCCGCGCGCACGTTGAGGGCGGCGGCGACAAAAGCAAAATCTTCAATCCTGCCGCGGCAACTGCCGAGGAAGTCGACAAAACGTGCCTGGGCTGCCACCAGGGCAAGCACGCGAACTTTGAGCGTTCCGCTCACGGCGAGGGCAACGTAAGTTGCATCGGCTGCCACAGCGTCCACGCCGGCACGGACAAAGAGCATTTGCTCAAACTCGCGCAGCCCACGCTTTGCTTCCAATGCCACACCGACGTCAAGCCGCAGTTCTCCATGCCCTTCCATCACAAAGTGAACGAGGGCCTGGTGCAATGCACGGACTGCCACGATCCGCACGGTACTTTTGAGAAGAAGGGCCTGAAGGCAGCCGCGCAGCAGGACATGGTGTGCGTCAAGTGCCACACCGAAACTGCCGGGCCGTTTGTTTATGAGCATGCGGTGGTCAGGACCGAGGGCTGCACCGCTTGCCACTTCCCGCATGGCGGGCCGAATCCGCGCTTGCTGAACCGCGCGAATGTAAACACGATCTGCCTGCAGTGCCACACAACGTCGCCGAACTTTACGACGTTCGGAGCGCCAACCGGGCCTGCGCACAATCAGGCAACGCAGTACCAGTCGTGCATTATTTGCCATGCGGACATTCATGGCTCCAACGTCGGCCAGCATTTCTTCAATACCAACTTGCAGTGAGGGGGCGCGCGATGACAAAACAGACAGTATCTCAGAAGTGTCTGGGTGGGTCGCCGGCCGGGATCAGCTTCTCCCGGTTGTGCACGCTTACCCTTGCGGCCATTTTGGCCACCTGCGGCGCGGCCGCCGGCTTTGCGCAAGCCCAGCCGGAGCCAGCCAAGCCCGCAAAACCCGTGTCGGAGAAAAAGCCGGCCACTGAGGCGCCGGACAAGATCGTCGGCGGCTACCTTGTGCATCAATCCATCGATTTGGGCGGCCGATACACCACCACAAACGGCAGTCTGCCCATGTGGGCCACGCTTGTCAACCAGAGCAGCGGCGGACGCATTCTCGGCCAGTCGCTGGAAATGCACTCCGTGGATACGTCAAAGACACGTTTCTTCGATACCCTGTCCACCAACAGCACCGGCTACGGCGGCGACCCCTATGACGTCTCTTACTTCAAGGCGTCCAAGGGCCGCTTCTATGACTTTGCCGGCAGCTTCCGGCGCGACCGCAGTTACTTCGACTACAACCTGCTGGCCAACTCGCTGATTTCGAACGGCAGCACGGCAGCGGGATTGATACCCGAGCCGGATTCGCTGCACTTGTTCAACACCGTGCGGCGCAACATGGATACCTTGCTGACACTGGCGCCGCTTTCACGCATCAGCTTCCGTGCGGGGTTCAACCTCGGCACGCACGAAGGGCCCTCGTACACCACGGTTCACTATGGCGCGGACACGCAGATGGCGCAGTGGTTCCGCAATCGCCAGGATACCTACACGGGCGGTGTAGACCTGAAAGTGGCCAAGCGGACCACGCTTAGCTACGACCAGTTCTATGTGCTCTATAAGGGGGATACCTCCTTTCTTTTGGCCGGAACAGGCAGGACAAACACCTGGGCAACGGCTTCGCCTACACAGCCGCCGCTTTTCCAGCTTTCCGATGGAACACCCGCTTCGCCGGGTGTCGATATCCTGGCCACCGCCACTTGCGGCTCGGGTGCGAACAAGGCACTCGAGGTTGTCAACGGCATCGTCAATCCGTTCTGCAATCTGGCCACTGCCGAATCGCACGTTGCACCCATGCGGACGACCTTTCCCAGCGAGCAGTTGCGCTTCAGTTCTCACTATTGGGATCGCCTCTCTGTCAACGGCCGGATTCTATATAACGGCGGCACGGGCGACGTGAATCACTTCAACGAGACCTTTACCGGCTGGTCCTCACGAACGCATGTGCGGCAGGAGTTCCTGACCGGCGGGGGACCCAACGGACAGTTGGCCAGCAACAGGCGGATCAACACCAGCGGTGATTTCGGAATGGTGGCTGAGATCAGTAAGCTTCTCTCCATCTCGGAAGCCTTCAACTATTGGAACTTCCGCATTTCCAGCAACCGGATGATGAACATCGAGAATTGGGTCGGAACGGCGAGTACCTCGGCGCTCACTCCACTTACCGACCCTGCGATTACGCATACCGGCCCAACCGCCCTCGATCCAGACCCGGCCAGTTTGAACCAGAAGATCGAGTCGAACACCGTGCTGGCAATGTTGTCGATTGCGCCTCAGTTCAAGGTCTCCGGCGGCTGGCGATTCAAGAACCGGCATATTGCCGATTTGAATGCGGATGGTACTAACGACCTGGCCTGGCACGAGAACGGTGTTCTGCTGGGCATGGTTATCCAGCCATCCCGTGTCTTCCGGCTCAACCTGAACTTCGACACCATGAGCTCGAAGTTCGCCAACGGCGTTACATCGAAAAATCTGCTGCCCAGCAACACATTCGTCCGCAGCGCTCCCAATTCGACCTACGATCTGCGCGCGCGCGTCACCATCATGCCGGCCAAGTGGATCAACTTCGCCGTCGCTGCCAACGAATTCGAGGGTAAAAACACCGATCCGTTGGTCAACCACCAGGAACACAACCGCGACTTCAGCTTCGGCACTTCGATCATGCCTTCTGAATCGTTGAGCATCGACCTCAATTACGCGTACGACGACGTCTATTCGCGAACGGACATTTGCTATGCGGAAACGCCGACGCCGGCTGGAGCAGCCAATACCGGCACCTGCGTGCTATCGCCCACAAACCCGGGCGGCGATCCCAGCTATTTCCTGGGCAATGGCCTCTATGATGCGCCGGTGAATTTCTACTCCGGCGCCATCTACTGGGCTCCAAAGCGCCTTATCAAGTTCGGGGCCGGCGTCAGGCTCAACGACACCAACGGCACCTCGGAGCAACTCAATCCATTAATGGTTCCCGGCGCGCTACAGTCGAAGTATTCCACGCCTTTTGCCGAGGTTGAACTCAAGATTGCGTCGCAATGGGCCTGGCACGGAAACTTCACGCGGGACGAGTACAGCGAGAAAAGCCCGGGCGGCCCGCTGCCCCAACGAAACACCAGCGGCAACATCACCACGCTTGGAGTGAAATACGAGTTCTAAATACAAGGGGTGGGCTGGGCATGCATCTTCGCCAGCCCACTCCTATTTTTTGCGTCCGACCAGCTTTACATCGTCTTTGATGAAATTCCACGCGCCGGTGCGGTCACGTACACTAACCGTGGATTAGTGCGGGAGCCTTACGAATGACAAACAAGACTCGATCTTATGTTGTGCTGACCCTGGCTTTGTATTTGGCCTGTGCCGCGGGCTTGGCCCAGTCCCCAGGGGAAGCTACTTACAAAGCCAAATGCCAGAGCTGTCATGGCGTTGCCGGCATGGCGGAAACCACAGTAGGGAAAGCGCTGAAGGTGAAGCCGGTAACCGACCCGGAAGTGAAGAAGTTCACCGAGGCGGCGATGATTGAGGCCACCAGAAGCGGGATGGGCAAGATGCAGCCCTACAAAGGTAAACTGTCTGACGCCGAAATAAAGGACGCGGTGGTTCGCTTTCGCTCATTCATGAAGTAGAAGAACCGGGTTTTGACGAAACCTTCTTTCGGGCCCCGGCGACTAATCCATGCAACAAGGGTTTCAGAGAGTAAGTACCCTTTCAAGGAGTTTTGCGATGATGAAGACGATTCGATCCCAGGTGGTATTGGCCGTGGTAGTGTCGTTGGCCAGTGCCGTGGGCTTTGCCCAGGCGGCGGGTGAAGCGACCTACAAAGCCAAGTGTCAAGCATGCCATGGCGCGACCGGTACTCCGAGTGCCGGAATGGTGAAGGCCATGGCCGTGAAGCCTGTTTCCGATCCGGAAGTCAAGAAGTTGACCGTCGACGAAATGATTGCCATCACCAAGACCGGCAAAGGCAAGATGAAGCCGGTCACGGGGCTCACCGATGCGCAACTCAAGGATGTCGTCGGCTATTACAGGAGCCTGGGTAAGTAGGCGGTTCCTTCGCAGCGAAATATGCATAACCCGGCCCGCCGTCATTGGCGGGCCATCCGTTTGCAGCAACATCTGTGAGTGTGGGGGATAAAGTGGCACCGTTCCAAAAATTCCGTGAGGGCTGGGTAAGACCGGCGCTGTTCTTCGGCAACAACCCTATCAGCCTTGCCGGCGGAGCCATCACCAGTGCAGCCGGCGTAACCATGATCGGCTATTGGCTCGTGGAGTTGTTCGGCCGGCCCAACGACAATCCCTATGTCGGCATCATCTTCTTCCTCCTGCTGCCGGCCCTGTTTATTGCCGGTTTGGCGCTTATTCCGGTAGGCGTGTATGTACGCCACAGAAAGCTGCAGCTCGCCGGGCAAATTCCAGCGGTATATCCCAAGATCGATTTCAACGACCATAGGTTTCGCCATGGCGTGGACATCGTGCTGGTGGCCACTGTCATCAACCTGCTCGTTGTCTCGATGGCGAGTTATCGCGGCGCGGCCTATATGGATTCACCGCAGTTCTGCGGCCAGTCCTGCCATGTGATGCAGCCGGAGTTTACCGCTTACAAAGTTTCGGCGCACTCCCATGTGGATTGCGTGGCCTGCCACATCGGCGCAGGCGCCGCCTCCTACTTTCGCGCCAAGGTCAACGGGACCAAACAATTGATTGAAGTCACCTTTGATCGCTACCCAACGCCTATTGAATCGCCTGTACAGAATCTGCGCCCGGCGCGGGACATTTGCGAAGGGTGCCACACGCCGGCCCGTTTCATCGGCGAAAAACTGCTGGTCAAGTCCACCTTTGCCGACGACGAAAAGAACACCCAAACTCAATCCGTGGTCGTGCTGCACCTCGGCGGACGGGATTCGCTCTCACACCTGACCGGCATTCACGGCGTCCACCTGGGCCACATTGAATACGTCGCTGCCGACTCCTCTCGAACCACGATTCCCTGGGTGCAGAAGCGCAATGAGGATGGATCCGAGACAGAATTCGCCGTCGCCGCGGCAGGCGGCAGCATTCCCCAGGGGGAACGGCGCGTGATGGATTGCATCGACTGCCACAACCGCGCGGCGCACACGTTTGTGACTCCGGAAGACGCGCTGAACCGCGCTATGGCCGAGGGCGCCGTGAGTCCGGAATTGCCCTGGATTCACAAAGAGGGAATGGAACTGCTGAAGGCTAATTACTCCTCTGAAGCAGATGCCCAGGCCAAAATTCCGGAGCAACTTTCGGCCTTTTATCGCAACGGCCATCCCGAGGTCCTTGCCGCGAAGGCAGATCTTGTGAAGGCCGCAGGCGAACAACTGGCCACGCTCTACAGCCAGAATGTTTTCCCTTTCATGAAGGTAGCCTGGGGCACGCACCCTAACCACATCGGGCACATGAGCTACCCAGGCTGCTTCCGCTGCCACGATGGGGAACACGCCTCGAAGAACGGCACGAGCATCACCCAGGACTGCGCCGCTTGCCACAACCTTCTTGCCGTGGACGAATCCAAACCCAAAGTGCTGTCCGATTTAGGCATCCAGTAAGAGTCCGCCCGGCATCCGCTGGGAACTGACACAAACCAGGCGCCTCTTAGCCTGCCGCAGGGTCCCGACTCCGGAGCCCTGGGACGCCTGCCGTAAAGATTTCTCGCTGCGCTCCCTCATCTTCCTGCTCAAGAATCTGCTGTCGAACAGTCCTCCGCCCGCGATACAATCGGGGCGATCACCATGAATCCGCAAACCCGCTGCCCAAAAGGTGGCAGGGAGTGAAACCCGCTCATGAAGGACGAAAAAGTGTGTCCCCTCCGCATCTCCGGAATGACACACGGGTCTTTCAGGATTCATGAAAGAAGAGGAACATGGCACACAAGGGAACCTGCGGTCCGCTGCTAGCAATTCTTCTCCTGTCCAGTGTTGGAGCGGGCGTCGCCCAATCGCCGGTCGATCAATCGACGGCCCGGTCCGCGGCTCCAAGAGCATCCCGGCTCGCAGGCGATTGGCGTAGTTCCCCGCTGGTGACGATTCCCGCAAGCAAGCCGCCCGCCGCCTATGCGAGTCTCGGAGCTGCGCTCCCAGGAACCCGGCTGGAACGCATGCTTTTATTGCTCGAACCCTCCCCCGCCCAGCAGCGGGCGCTGACCAGAGAACTTGAGAACCAGCAGGATTCCGCTTCCTCCCGGTATCACCATTGGCTTACCCCGACGGCCTTCGCGGACGCTTACGGCAACTCTACGGCGGATGTGGCGGCGATTTTCGCATGGTTAAGCAGTGAGGGTTTCAAAGTTGCTCCCTTGCCCGCCAGCCGGGGCTGGATCGAGTTTTCGGGAACCGTTGCCCAGGTCGAGCAGGCGTTTCATACTACCGTCTCCTCGGTGGCTACGGCCGACGGAACGCGGGCCGTGCTCGCTGACACAATCTCCGTGCCGGCGGCAATTCAGCCGCTGGTGCATGGACTCGTTTCCCTCGATGGAGCCGTGTCCGCACCCGCAATGACCGCGCCGAAACCCGTGACTGCAACCGCAGCCGAACTGGCGGTGGAGACCTCGATGAGCCACGCCGAGGCCTTTAGCCCCCGGCTGTTGGCTCAGCTTCTTCATCTGGACGCGCTCCACTCGGCCGGCCAAAAAGGTTCGGGCCAGGCTATCGCCATCGCCGCGCGCAGCAGCGTGAACAGCGATGATATCGCGGCATTCCGCTCGACCTTTGGGCTGCCGGCAAGCCCGCTGACAATTTCTCCCAATGGTCCCGATCCGGGCCGCACCAGCGACGAGGCCGAAGCCGTTCTGGCCGTATCCTGGGCCGGCGCAACCGCTCCCGGCGCTCAGATTGTGTTGGTTCCCGCCGCCACCACCGGCGCCACGGATGGACTGGACCTCGCACTCGCAGCCATCGTTGACCAGGCGTTGGCGCATACAGTCGCCGTCGGCTACTCAGCTTGCGAGGCCGCCCTGAGCGAATCGCACCAGGCTTTTTATGCGGCGATCTATCGCCAGGCGGCGGCTGAAGGCATTGCGGTGATTGCGGCTACCGGTGACAGCGGTCCCGCAGCCTGCCATGCGGCCGGCAGCGATAAGCGCGTAAGCAGCGGCTACGGAGTGAATGCGCTGGCTTCTACGCCATGGAACACAGCGGTAGGTGTGGCGGCGCTTGGCGCTGGCGGGGCGGCCTCGGCGTTGGCAGCATGGTCGCCGGTAAACCCGGCCGACCCGGCATATGCCGGCGGCGGCGGCAGCAGCGCGATTTACGCCGCTCCCGGTTGGCAGCCGATTCCGCCCCATTCCCTGCAAGGCACGGGAGTCTACAACCGTTTGCTTCCGGACGTCACGCTGCCCTCGGCAATCGATTCAGGCGTGAATCGAGGCTTGGCCTTTTGTCTAAGCAATTCCGCAACGTCCACAGGCTGCACGCTCGTGCGCAGTGGAGGCAGTTCCGCAGCCGCCGCTCTATTTGCCGGGATTGCTGCGCTGGTGGCGGAAAAGAACGGTCCGCAAGGCAATCTGGGACCCAGCCTGTATCCGCTCAGCCGAGTAAACGGCGTCTTCAACGATGTGCAACAGGGCGCGGCAAAACTGCCCTGCGTCCCGGCTAGTCCCGGATGCGGCTCAAGCGGACAGATCGGTTTTGCGGCGAGCGCCGGTTTTGACCAGGCTACAGGCTTGGGCTCGCTGGACGCGCAGGCCCTGGTGAATCAGTGGACTGCGACTCCGCAAGTCGGCGCCGGAAACGTAAGCGCGGTTCTTTCCGTTTCCCCCCAGGAGCCCAATTCGACCTACAATCCGTCGGCGCTGGTCACTCTCACCACAAGCATCTTCTCGCAGACGGGCGGCGGTACGCCCACTGGCACAATCGTCCTGGTCAACTCGTCCAGTGGCCTGCCTCTTCCCACTGCCCCCACTACCACCCTCGATGGCAACGGAAATGCGTCCCTGACACTTAACCTCCACACCATCTTTTCAGCCCAGGGCAGCTTCAACATCGCGGCTCGCTACAGTGGCGACGTCACCTACAAACAGGTCTCCTCGCCGCCTCTGACCATTACCACCGAGCAGAGCTTTACCCTGCTCACGGTTTTGCCTTCCACGACGCAGCCGACGCCTGGTGAAACCATTACGGTGACCGTGACCGCCGGGGTTCTGACCACAAGCGGCCCCCCTGCCGGCGCAAATCCGCCAACCGGCCTGGTGACGCTGAACCTTACCGGCGGTCCCACCTCGCCGAGCTACACGGCAGCATTGACCACGCAAAGCGGCACAACAGCCGCGTCGTTTTCCTTCGTGGTTCCCCCAGGTCAGCCCTCATACAGCCTGCAGGCCACTTATCCCGGGGACGCGAACTACGGCGGCTCCACTTCGTCGCCAGTCACCATCACCCTGACCAAGGGCGGTACCACTTCGTCAGTCTCCCCGGCCACTCCCAGCCCCTTCGCTTTCAGCCCGCTGCAGTTGACGGCCACGGTCACTGCGCTCAATGCCGGCTCAAGCCTGCCCTCGGGCACATTCACCTTCACCGTGAACGGGGTGCCGCAGGCGCCCGCGACTTTAATTCCTGGGAATCCGTCGATGGCGACCCTCACCATCACCACGCCGGGGCCCGGGAACTATACCGTGGCCGGCAGTTACGCCGGGGACGCCAACTACTCAGGCTCAACCGCGACTGGAGTCGGTTTCGGAGTGCAGAAGAGCCCCACTACGCTCACCGTCATCGCGCCCACCACTTCGCCCACTGCGGGCGCGACATTCCAGGTGACTGTCAACCTCGCCCCGCAGTTCCCCGGTTCCACGCTTCCTACGGGAAACGTTACGGTTACTGTTGATGGAACGGGCCAGACTACCGGGGCGCTGGTCTCTGGCGCCACTGCGACGGTCACCCTGACTGCCCCCTCGACCACCGGCCAGCACAACTTGCAGGCCAGTTACCCGGGCGACACCAACTACAGCACTTCGACCTCGGCCAGTGTCTCCTTTATCGTGGCCAAAAGCCCGACCACCACTGTCGTTACCACCTCTCCGCCCACGGCCACGGTTGGCGATTCACTGCAGGTAACGGCTTCCGTCACCCCGACGAACGCAGGTACTTCGCAGCCCTCGGGTTCAGTCAGCTTTACGGTGGACCGCGGCGTTCCCATCGTCCAACCGGTCACCCCAGGATCGCCATCGACAGCGACCGCGACTGTCCCGCTGCTTACTGCCGGGACTCATACGGCGGTGGGCACATATAGCGGCGATTCCTTCTATGCCTCGTCGACTTCGGCGCCAGTGACGTTTGCCGTGGCAAAGGGCGCCACGGTTACCACGGTGACGGCGACACCATCCACGCTGACTGTGGGTACCACGGAAACTCTCGCCGCCACAGTCGCGCCAATCAACACGGTTGCCGGCACAATCTTCTCTCTCACCGGAACAGTGACCTTTCTGGACAATGGGGCAACAATTCTGGGCAAGGCTCCTGTCGCCAGCAACACCGCCACGCTCAGCGGCATCGCGCTTTCCGGCAGCCTGAACCACTCCATCACGGCAGTCTATTCGGGCGACGTGAACTGGCTGCCGAGCAGCTCAACTCCGCTTGCCCTGTTAGCCATCACGCAGCCGGATATCGTCGTACTGACAGCCAATCTGAGCACCGTCGGGCCGGGCCAGGCGGTTATCCTCACCGCCACGGTGACGCCGACAAGCACCCCGGCCTTGACCGGGGAACAGAACCCAACGGGCAACGTGGTTTTCTACAACGGAACCACGGTCCTCGGCGAATCGCCCCTGGCCGCTGCGCTGCTCTCGGATTCCTCTGTTGCCACTCTCACCCTCTCCACGCTGCCGGGCGGGCAGGACACTGTTTATGCCGTTTATCTTGGCGACCTGTTTTACGATGCCGAGACCTCGAACCTGCTCACGCTCACCGTCCAGGACTTCACCATTACGCCAGCGCCCTCCAACCCCGGCACCAACCTGACCATCGTGCAGGGTTCCTCGGGCACTGCGTCCTTTGTCATCACCGGCCTGGGCGGGTTCAACAACATGATCCAGGTGGTATGCGCCGTGCCTTCACAGGACTACATGACTTGCACGGCCAGCCCGCAGCAGGTGACGCCCACCGCCACGGTCACCTTTGTTGTGCAGACCTTCGATACGGGATCTGCGCCTACGGCCTCGAACCGCAAACCGGACCCCAGGTGGCCGCGCGCGCTTGGTGGTGCAGCACTGGCCCTCCTGGCGTTCTTCGTGCTCCCCTTCGGACGCCGCGCCCGCATCTTTTCTGCCGGTCGAGATGTTAAACGGTTCCTGATCCTTGTCCTGCTGCTGGCGGGTTTGGCAGGCGCAGGCATCGGCTGCAACAGTACGATCAGTGGAGGCGTTACAGGCACGGGTGGAACGCCCCTGGGGGTGGCCACGCTCAAGATAACCGCTTCGAATTACCTGGACAATACCGTCATCGGCCGCAGCATCTTCCTGACGGTCAACGTGGTTCCAAAGCCCTGAAGCAGCGGGGTTAAGCCACAATGCCTGGGTGCCCCATCCTTGCGACGTTTTTGTTTTCTGTCGCAAGGGTGGGACACAACAAACCCCAACCCCCGCCTTGTCCCCCCGGCATGGTAGGCTGGCTCTTCAGTCCAGAGGAGCCTTTTTCTTTATGCAATCCAGTCAGCCCTTGCACTTCAATCTTGTTGCCGCAGCCCATGCCTCGATGATCGAGCACGGCTTTCAGCCCGATTTCCCCGCTGGAACCGACTCCGAATTAGCCGCCATTCAGGCCCACCCTGCAACCGTTGCCCCGGCCGGCATTCAGGACCTGCGCGGCATTCTCTGGTCCTCCATCGACAACGACACCTCCAAAGACCTCGATCAGATCGAATGGGCCGAGCAGTTGCCCGACGGCCGTATTCGGGTTCTGGTGGGAGTGGCCGATGTCGACTCCCGCGTTTCCTCCGGCACCGTAATCGACGGCCACGCTCGCAGCGAAACGACCTCGGTCTATACCGGCGTCAGAGTTTTCCCCATGCTCCCCGCCGAACTCTCCGAGGGCATTACCTCGCTCAACGAGAATGAAGACCGCGCGGCCGTTGTCGTCGAATTCGCCGTGGACCAGGCGGGCACTGTCTCCGATGGCAAGGCCTACCGGGCGCTGGTGCGAAACCGTGCGCAACTGGCCTATAACGCGGTAGGCGCATGGCTTGAAGGCAAGGACCCCGCTCCTGCCAAGGTCGCGGCCAACTCTGACCTGGCCGCGCAACTCAAGCTGCAGGACGCCGCAGCCCAGCGCATGGTGGATGGCCGCTTCCAGCACGGCGCTCTCGACCTGGAAACCATCGAAACCCGCCCCGTCATGCTGGCCGACCAGGCGGTCGAGATTGCGCGCCTGGAAAAGAACCGCGCCACCTCCCTCATCGAGGAGTTCATGGTGGCGGCCAACGGCGTCATCGCCAGAACATTCGAAGATGCCGGCGTGGCCTCAATCCGCCGCATCGTGCGCACGCCCAAGCGCTGGGACCGCATTGTCGAGGTGGCCGCGGGCCTGGGCACTACCCTGCCTGTTGCCCCCGACTCGAAAGCGCTTAACGACTTCCTGCTCGCCCAGAAGCAGAAGGACCCCGACCACTTCCCCGACCTTTCGCTGACCGTGATCAAGCTGATGGGTCCCGGCGAGTATGTGCTGGTGAAGCCCAACGAAGTTTCACCCGGCCATTTTGGCCTGGCCGTTCAGGACTACACCCATTCCACCGCCCCCAACCGGCGCTTCCCCGACATGGTGACGCAGCGCCTGCTGAAGGCCTGGCTGGCTCATGCGCCGCAACCCTACTCGGAAAGCGACCTGACCGCCATTGCGCAGCACTGCACGCTGATGGAAGACGGAGCCCGCAAGGTGGAGCGCGAGATGCAAAAGCGCATCGCCGCGGTCGTCCTGCATCCCCGCATCGGGCAGAGTTTCCAGGCCATCGTCACCGGCGTCAATCAGTACGGCACGTTCGTCCGTACCCTCGACCCGCACGTGGATGGAATGCTGATGAATGCCGGAAAGGCGGGCGGCAAGGGACTGGACGTTGGAGACAAGGTGACCGTCAAGCTGATCTCCACCGATCCCCAGCGGGGGTTTATCGACTTCGCGATCTAGTTTGCTCGGCCGGCGCCCTCATCAAAGTAGCCGGGTTTGGTAGCTTTGAGACAGCACGAAAAGGAGCCAATGGCCGAGACGATAGCGAATCCGCACGAGTTTGAATCCCTTGCCGTCGATGTTGTGGCGGCTGCCCTGAAGGCGGGCGCAAGCGACGCCGAGGCCGTGGTGCGCGAGGGCGACGAGTTCAGCGTGAACGTGCGCATGGGCCAAGTGGAGACGCTCAAGGAGTCCGGCTCGCGGGGTATGGGGCTGCGTGTATTTCTGGGTAACCGATCCGCCTCCACCTCGACGAGCGACCTGACGGCGGATGGAATTCGCCAACTGGTTGAGGGTGCGATGGCGCTGGCCAAGGTGACCGAAGCGGACCCGTTCACCGGGCTTCCGGAAAGGGATGAGTTCGGCTCGATTGACGGCGATCTGCACCTTTACTACGAAGACGTCTACTCACTGCCCGGGCCGGAGCGGATTGAATGGGCGCGCCGGGCTGAAGATGCGGCACTGAAGGCCGACCCGCGCATCACCAACTCCGACGGAGGCAGTTTTGACGCCGCCACTGGGAGCAAGGTGCTGGCCAACTCGCGCGGCTTTGTGGGCAGCTATCGCTCCAGCTACGCCGGTGTTTCCGCGGCTCCACTGGCCATGGACGCCAATGGACAAATGCAGCGCGACGGCTGGTGGAGCAGTGCGAGGCGGCTCAGGGACCTTGAAACACCCGAGTCCATCGGCCAGGAGGCGGCACGGCGCACCCTTCGCCGCCTGGGAGCACGGCGCGTGCCCACGCAGCGGGTTCCCATCGTCTTTGCGCCGGAGGTAGCTCGCTCCCTGGTCGGCTCCGTGTTTGAAGCCGCTTCCGGGGATTCTATCTGGCGCGGCGCATCGTTTCTTGCCGGCCGTCTTGATAGCAAAATCGCCTCGGAAAACATGACCATCGTCGACGACAACACCATGCTGCTGCCCACCGGCGCGGGCGGATTTGGGACCTCCCCTTTTGACGGCGAAGGGCTCCCCTCGCGGCGCACGGTGGTGGTGGAGGCCGGCGTCCTCCGCACCTACTTGCTCAACACCTACTCCGCGCGCAAACTGGGGATGAAATCCACCCACAACGCATCCCGCGGCCTGGCCGGGACCCCAGGCATCGGTTGCGGCAACCTCTATCTCGAACCGGGAGCGCAGACTCCGGAGGAGATTCTGGCTGCTATCCCCGCAGGGCTCTACGTAACCAGCCTGATGGGCTTTGGCGTCAATGTCGTTACCGGCGACTACTCCCGGGGCGCCACCGGGCTGTGGATTGAAAACGGCGAGCTAACCCACGCCGTCGAAGAGGTAACGATCGCCGGCAATCTGGCGGAAATGCTGATGAATGTAACTGCCATCGGCAACGACCTCGAGTTTCGCGGGTCGGTGGCCTCGCCCACCCTGAGGATCGACGGCATGACGATCGCCGGAGGCTGAAGACCCGTGCCGACTGACCTCCAATCCATCCCCTTCGACCCGGCCGACGCCAAGGCCGCGCTGGCGCAACTGCCCCAGACCGCGGCGGTTTTCGCGCTCTACGGCGCCGAAGCCCATTTCGAGCCATACATCGGCCGCACGCCCAACCTGCGGGGACGGCTCGAACGGCTGCTTCAGCCATCGGCCAAACATCCGCGCCGCTTGCAGCTAGCCGGGCGGGTGCGACGCATCGCGTGGCGCCCAACCGGCTCCGAATTCGAGTCGCTGCTGGCGCAGTTTTCTCTCCTCGAAGAGACCTACGGCCTCAAGGCGCTGGAGCGGATGCATCTGCGCGGCCCGGCTTTTGTTCGATTTCTGGGCGGCAATCCCTATCCGCGTATCACCGTAACCCACCGCCCCAGCCAGCGGGAGGCCGCCTGGTCCTATGGGCCGTTTGCGTCGCGGGCTGTGGCCGAGCGCTATGCCGAGGAGGCGCTCAAGCTCTTTCTGCTGCGCCGCTGCACGGAAGAGCTTGACCCCAATCCGAGCCACCCGGGCTGCGTCTACTCCGAAATGAAGATGTGCCTGGCTCCTTGCTACAAAGGCTGCACGGACGATCGCTACGCCCAGGAGGCGTCTGCGGTCGAGGCGTTTCTTGCCACGCGCGGCGAGAGCCGGCTGGTAACCCTGCGCACGGAACGCGGCGAAGCCTCGGGCAAACTTGAGTTTGAGTCAGCCGCCGCCATCCACGCGCAGGTGGAGCGGGTGGAGAGCGTGCGCGCGCTGGCTCCGGAGCTTGTCCGCCCGCTAAGCCGGCTGCGTGCCGTTATTCTGCAGGCTTCCGAACAACCGGACGACGTTGCGATTTTCCTTTTTGAGAATGGCCGCCTGGCCGGCCCGGCCGGATTTTCCACCCTCGGCATGAGGATCCAGAACGAGCAATCCGGCTCCAGTTCCCTGTTTGCGCATCCAATGGCGCTGGAGCCAATCCCGGAAGACATTGAAGTCTCGCCGCGGGAGGCCGCACCCAACGGGACTTCGCTGCCCGAAGCGGCTGCCACTGCACCCGCAAAGCTGCCCAGGGGCGTGCTTGAAACCCGCATCGAGGCGGCGCTGACCACATTAGCCGAAACCACAAGCCAGGCCCCCTCTCCCACGCTGCACCAGGGGCATATGGCTTTGCTCAAGCGCTGGTATTACCGCCCGGAAGCCCGCCGCACGGGTGAGATCTTCTTCCCCAATCCTGAAGACGGCTGGCCGGTCAAGGCAATACTGCGCGGCATAGGGCGCGTGGCCGGGAAGATGCTCGCCGAGGAAAGCCGCACGGCGTAAGCTCAGCAGTGAATCCAGTTTCATGCCCGCTCAAGAACGGCTGGATCGGGTTGACCGCCCCTGATGGTCGGCGGGACGGAGGGAGCAGGGGCCTTCAGGCCCCTGAATACCGCCTCAATTTCGATGGCCTTTAGGCCCGGGCTTTACGGGGCTGCGTAAAATCGATGCCCTTTTGCACAGCCGGGTGCCCCATCCTTGCGCTTGTTTCTAGCGCAAGGGTGGGAAACCGCAGACCTAAACAGGAAGGTGTTTCCATAGTTCATAATCCCTAACCCCTAATCCCTTTTGCATATAATTTCCCCCTTCCGGCGCACACTATTTACAGGAGAACCGGAAATGCTCAAATCAAACTCTGTAGAACTCACCTTGGTAGAATCCACCCCAGCCCCGGCGCCCAGTCCCACCCCGGCCCCGGCCTTCGACCCCCATCCTCTGCAAACCAGGCCCGCGTACAAACGCTGCATGGCCGCCTGGCAGCGCACCTTCAATAAAGCGATGGAAGGGACCGAAGGGACCGAAATAGACGCGGTCTGCGCGGCGGACGAAGCTGGAGAGTCTTATTGCAAGGCCATGCCCCTTCTTTCCGGCTACGAAAACATCCGCGACTACATCGCCTGCGCAGCCCACGGCATGCTCATCGGCGCCATTCGCCCTTACCGCTGCTCCCATGTCCTTTACGCGGCGCAGCTCGCGCTAGCCACCTTCAATTGTGAGCCAAAATCCCGAAAATCCGCATGACCCCCTCCCCCTCCCCCTTCGGGACCCGCTTTTTCGACCCAGGCGCACCTATAAGCCTCAAAGAATGAGCAGCTTGCAAATTTTACATGTGGGGTAGCTGCCTAAGTACAG